>JAKOVI010000073.1 GCA_029782135.1 Bacillota bacterium | reverse complement strand
GGAGATTCCCCACTGGTCGATGGCGCCGTCCCCGTTTTTATCTTGCGTCGCCCGTTTAACGATCTCGGTCGCCTGGTCCCATGTCCACTTGTTCTCCCGGTATAATTTGTAGGGATCGGGCAACCCTTCCCTTTCCAGCATTGATTTGTTGTAATAAACGATCAAAGAACCGCCGTTCCATAAACCGGCGCCCCAATGGGTCCCCCCAATCCCCCAGCGGTGACCTTTAAACTCGAGGATTTTAATGACCTCCCGCTCCATATGGGACAAACCGGCGTAATACTTCTCCGGTAAGATCTCATCCATCGGATACGCCGCCCCTTCGGAGACCAGTTCGTAATAGCCGATCCGGGTCTGGGAGTTCCAAAGATCATACGCCGAATCCCCGGCTAAAAGGCGTGCCATGTTGGTCGCGGGAATATCCCGGGTTTGCAAAAACTGTATTTTACAGTTAAACTTCTTTTCGGCCTCCGCCAGCCTTCCTTTGACCACCGGGTCTTCATTAAAATAGTTCTTCATCCGGTCCGCCGTCCAGGAAATATAAGTAACCGTCGCCCCTCCCAGGTTATAGGAGGGTTTGAGCCCCAGTTTCGTCAAGTCGCGCGCTTGACCCTTCGGCATGATAACCAGCAAACTAAGAAGGAGCATCCCCACCAAAACCAACCCTGCTTTTTTCCTCATTTCCTCACCTTCTTTCTTAAATTCCCAACTTATAACCTCCAGCGCCGGCAAGGCGCCATGCGGCTTCCGCTTTAAGCCAGGATGTTGTCATTACGGCTCTTAGCCGGGGGTAAGGATTCATTGCAACTCCGGCTTCCCCCGACCGGTACACGATCAACGTGCAAGCGGTAAGTATTCGGCGGCAAAGGCCGGGAGTTTGCCCCCGTCCCACCGGTGGCCGCCGGGGAAAACATGGTGCCAGAGCCGGTCTTCCGCTCCAAAGAAACGGTAGGCCTCCCGGGTGATCGCCAGTTGCTCGGCGACATCATCGAGCCCCCGCTCCCCGTTGAGCGGATCCTCGGCCCCACTCTCAATCAAAAGCGGCCGGGGGGCGATTAACGCGCCGATGTCGCCGACATCCACATATTCCCAGAGATGGGGGAGATAGTTACAACCGCATTTATTGGTCCGCAGGATCGTCCCTTTAAACCCGTGGAAATAACCGCTGATGACGGCGCATTTGACCCGGTCGTCCAGGGCGGTCAACCACAAGGTCTGCCACCCGCCGCCGGAAAACCCGCAACATCCAACCATCCCTGGCGTACAGAAAGAACAGCCCTCTATGTAGTCGAGGAGGCGCATTAAATCCCAGGTCCACATCCCAATCAAGGACTGCCCCAGGCTAAGTGCGATATTATTCAGATCTGTACAGGAACTGGCCAGGAATTTTTCCTTGCTGTCGCCCTGGTCCGGCCGCTCGCGCCGCTCCCCGCTCCCGCGGGCATCCGGGCAGAAGACAATATACCCGGCATTGACCAGTTGCACCCCGTAATCGCCCCGGTAACGCCGGGTGGCATCCGCGACGCCGGGAAGATCGGTCTTGCCGGCCACACCCGCTTTTCCGCCGCCGCCATGCCCATGCGGGGCAATCCAGCACGGCCTCCTTTCCCCAGGCCGCCAATCCGCCGGGAATAAGACGTAGACCGGCATCCAGACCCCCGGTTCGGTTTGGAGAATCAGCTTTTGCCGCGTAAAGCCCGGGCCCTGTTCCCGCCCCACCTCCTTGATTTGGAGCGGGGCAATTTTCATCTTGTTGATCCCGGCCAATGCCGTCAGCGCCGCCCGGACCTGCCGCTTCCAGTTTTCATATTCCACGTGGCTTTTGGCCGCCAGCCCCATTTTTCGGCCAGTTTGTGCGTACAGACTGAGCAAATGCTCTTCAATTGGATAATAAGTGGTGGAACTCATTTTAACACCTGCTTTCCTTGGAAAACCTGGACCGGCAGAAATGAAACCCCGCCCTAAGCGGTGTCCCGTCTTAGGATGGGGTTTCATTCTGGGTAGTTAAGGTACTAGGTTTTTACAACCGCCAGTCTATGTACGGCTTATTTCTTATAGAAGACTTCGTCCAACATTCCTTGGATAATCGGTTTGATCTCCGCCATACCAACAGCCGGAGTCTTTTCACCGTTAATGATCTCTTTAATCGTCTGGTCAACGAGCATTCCGGTCGCGCCACCAAAGGCTTCGTAGAGGTACTTGGTCTCGCCGGCCCATTCTTTTTGAATGCGGGTGAAGACTTCCGCGCCCTCTCTGGTCCGGACATGGCGGGCGAGCACCAGGTTACGGGGAACATCCTGTTCACGGAAGAGGAACGCATTAATCGCCGCCATCGCTTCCGGATTCGCCGAGTTGATCGGGACAATCGCCACTTCCGGAGACCAGTGCGGATAGACGTACTTGTTCATCCGCGGCCCCATCGGAATCGGCACAATCGAGTAGACGTCTTTCATGTTGGTATAACCGGAAATGTAAGCTTCCTGAAGTTGGTGCATATCGAGCGCGGCATTACCATCGACAAATCGTCCGCCGACCGCACCGATCTGTTTCCAATCGGCATAGAGCTGCAACGCCTCTAATGCCGCCGGCTCATCCATCGCAAAGACCGGCCGCCCGTTGCGGTCATTACGGGTGGTTGCTCCACCGTTCGCAACCATCATCGCAAACGGCCGCACCCGGTAGATCCCGAATTGATCAATTTCGCCGTCCCCGTTGGTGTCTTTCGTCGCTTTGCGGACGATCTCGTCGCACCGCTCCCAGGTCCATTTGTTTTCTTTGTATAACGCATACGGATCGGGCAATCCTTCGCGGTCGATCAAGGTCTTATTGTAGAAGGTGACCATCGAGCCCACATTCCACAAGCCGAGACCCCAGTGCGTGGAGCCGATCCCGTAAGTTTTGCCTTTGAACGCTAAGATTTTAATGGCTTCCTGCTCTTGATGGGAGAGCCCTTTATAGAAGGCCGCCGGGAGAATATCGCCCATCGGATAGGCCGCACCTGCCGATACCAATTCATAATAGCCGATCCGGGTCTGTGAATTCCAAATGTCGTAAGCCGAATCGCCCGCCATTAACCGCGCCATATTGGTGGCCGGGATATCACGGGTTTGCAAGAAATTGAATTTACAATTGAAGAATTTTTCCGCCTCTTTGAGACGGCCTTTCACCACCGGATCATTCTCCAGGTAGGTTTTGATCCGGTCCGCGGTCCAGGAAATATACGTGACCGTCGCCCCTTTCAAGTCATAAGAGGCTTTCAAGCCAAGCTTGGTTAAGTCCCTGGCTTGACCGGCCGGGGTAACCAGCACCAAGCAAACCAGAAGTATCGCCGCTAACATAAGTAAACTTAATCGTTTCTTCACAAGTGACCCTCCTCTTAATTTATTTTTATATTATGTATATGTAATCGTCACCAGAAAACGGAATTAACCAATCACCCCCTTTGGAACGTCGAAACAACAACAAATCTTGTGCAATATTTGTGGAATTCAATTAAAGGATCCCTGTTAGATTAAGATTAACTGGAGCTTGTAACGTTTATATTAAACGCAATATAAATCGAGCTTTTGGCCTGATGGATTCATCATTCTTTAACATCAATTATAACAAATATTCAGGTGGTACTCAACCCATAGATTAATAATTTTGGCTTTTTCTTGTTCAGAATGAACAGACCGGCAACCTTTTTCGGCCGCCGCCTGCCGGACCGGTAGCTGTCGTTGCCGGTCTCTCTTGGAGGGTTACTCCATCACACTGGCCGCCATCAACACGCCGCAATAACCATGGGGATAGTTTGTGATCCTCCGTTTGTCCAGGTACTTGTCGACGCTCACCTGGATCCCCATCCCTTCAACCGTACCATGGATCGATAATTGACCGTCAGCGTCAACGGTGATCTTCTGTTGGAGTCCTTCCCAACCCTTGACCGCCGTTGCCCAATAACTTTGGTCAAGGTATCCTTTCTGAACAGCCCGGCCTAAAGCATAAATGAACATCCCGCTGCCCGAGGTTTCGATCCAGTTCCCCGGGTAATCCCCTTTGTCCATGACCTGATACCATAAGCCGGTCGCCGGATCCTGGGTGTTTTTAATCCCGACGGCGATTTTGCGCAGGAGCGTCAGCAATTGCTCATAGCCCGGGTGGCTTTCGGGTAAATAATTCAACATATCAACCAAGGCCATCGCATACCAGGCCATCCCCCGGCACCAGACCTCCGGCGCCAAACCGGTAACCGGATCGGCCCAGGCCGCGCGGCGTGAATAATCCCAACCATGGTAAAGCAGGCCGGTCTCCTCGTTCAGGATCTTCGAAGCGATTAAGGTTGTCTGCTTGATCGCTTCGTCGACCGGCGCCTGCTCCCCGAAGAGATGCCCATACTTCACAAGGAAAGGCCCGGCCATATAAATTCCATCCGCCCACATCTGCTCCGGATAGGTCGTTTTATGCCAAAAACCGCCTTCGGCGTTCCGGGGCCGGTTGGCAAACGAAGCCCAGTGGTCAGCGGCGACCTTCCGGTATTTTTCGTCCCCGGTCTCTTCATAGAGGAAGAGCAGGAGGATCCCCGGTTGAATATGGTCGAGGTTCTCCGTGCGCCACGTTTCCGTCTCAATATAGTGATCAACCCACTCTTTTATATAATTGAAATACCTTTTATCTCCTGTCTTTTTATAAATCCGTTCGATCCCATGGAGAATGATCCCGTTGGTATACTCCCAGCCTTTGTTGGTCAGGGTTAAAGGATCGGGCCATCTCGCCATGATTGAATCCGCAACTTTTACTCCCCAATTCATCGTACCAGCCTCCCCTGTCAGTTTCTGTTCATTTCCACAGCCAAACAAGATTACCCCAATCAATAATAAATATTGCCACCAGTGGTGGTTAAGACCCTTTTTCTCCGCCCGGGTCCGTCCGCGAACCCTGCCAGCTTGACAACCAAACACCTTCCCCCTCCTTTCGCCAGTTCAACTTGGGCTTGAAAGTAACTCTTTTTCATAAATTCTTGTCATTTACGAAGTTTCCTGCCTTTTTAAAAATATTATAATTTTTATGGCCCGTACCTACCACCCCAGCTTCGCCAGATAAGTGTGGAGATTGACCTTGGTGGCCGGACGCGCCCAGCCGGCCCCGGTGGCGCCCGGTAACTGGAAACGTTCGTAACATTCATGCAGGACCGTCCCCAGATCCGGCAGGTAAAGCCGCTCCTCGTCCCGGACGGTTAAAGCGGCCGGGAAAGAGGTGATCGCCGCCTGCTGTGCCGCATTGATACAGATGGTGTGGGGGAGCGCCGCTTCAATCCCGCAGGGCAGCGGCGTCCCGTCCGTCACGGTCGCGATACAGGTCCAGAGTTTCTGGAAATAGTCGGCAAACGGATCCCCATATCTTTTTTCCCGCCCGTCCTGGAAAACCGCTTTGATCTCCCCAACCCGCCCGGTGTCATAAGAGACGGTCGCCTCTTCAAACTCCAAACAAAAAACCGGTTCGACCTTTTCCCGGGAAACGTGCGACGCCAGAAACAACAATTCAGCGCCTTCCCTGGTCTTGACCCGGAAGGCGGCCGTATCGTAGTTTTCAATTTCATAAGCGCGGTACAATTCGACCTCCAGTTCGGCCGGGACGGCGCTCCGGTCGAGGCGGTCGCCCAGGAGGTAAAGCAGGTTATGGAGAAAATGGGCCGCCGCATTATTGGCGACACTGTCCAAGATTAGCTCCCCGTTTTGCGCCCGGATCCGTCCTGCCCAGTTACTCCGCTGAAAATAGGCAAAACCGCGCGGCCATAAGACCATCGTTTTTAAACGGCGGGGCCGCCCCAGTTTTCCAGCGAGGATATCGCTTTTCAAAGCGGTAATCGCCTTACTGAACGACCATTGGTAGCCGATCCCCACAAACTTACCTGCCTCATCCCTGGCCTGTCGCATCGCGATCGCCTGCTCCACCGTCACGCTCACCGGTTTTTCACAGAGGACGTTACTGCCATGCTGCAAGGCGTAGACGGTCTGCGTACTGTGGAACTGAAGGGGGGAGGAGATGATTGCCAAATCGGCAGTTTCTTGCGCATAAAACTCTTCCAAACTATGAAAGATGGGAACTTTTAACCTTTGGAGTTCCGCAAGATGGCGCGAGCGCTCCGGGGCCGGATCCACCGCTCCGGCCAGGAGATAATTCCCTTCCTCGTAATGGCGGAGGAGTTCATCAACATACCTGCCGCCATACCCTCCGATCCCGACCAGCAGGATGGTCACTTTGTCCATACAGATCGCTTCCTTTCATGCTGTAAACTCTGGTCAAAAAGTGATTCTTGCTTACGGTTTATTTCCCTGCCGCCAAGGAGAGTTTATCCGGATCAACCGCCTAAAACCTGCTGCCTGCTGTTTCCGGACGGACAAACCCGCCCGGTTGCCGGCAGATCAGTTGCCGCCCGTTCCTGCGCAACGGCAAAAAAACTGCCCGTCAGGCCGGGCAGTTTTACGTTTTATTCATGCAGATTGTTAGTGCATCATGCGGGATTTCTGTCCTTTTCTTGCACTCATCTTTTTTGTTAAATATACATACCGGTCGTCAGGCCGGTTTAACGGCGTTTATTTACCGGAGCATTCAACCATCTGAGCCCGGTTATAGTTAATCAAAGACCCGGCCAGAATGATCCGGCGCTCTTCCGGTGTCAGGTTAGCCAAGTTCAAGGTGAGCTTTTCTACTTCGCCGCCGGTCAGCAAGTAGGCGGTAAGCTGTTCCGCCCCCGCTTCGACGGCGGCACGGACCGCAGGGAGGTAAAGGAAAGCTCCGGTCTTTAGCTTGCTTTGCGCTTCCGGGGCAATGGTCAGGGGAAGCATACCCCAGTTAATCAGGTTGCTGCGGTAACGTTTGGTCGCATACTCCACCGCCAGATTGGCCCAGCCGCCCAGGACCTTCTGGCACGAAGCGGCCTGTTCGCGCGCAGACCCGTCGCCCGGTTTCACGGCAAAAATCGTACTCCCCAGCCCGGTCAGAGCGAAGAAGCGCTCCGGCACTTCACCGGTCACCGCAGCCAACTGCTGGAAGAGCTCTTTGAGTTCCGCCGGTAATTCCCCGCTTTCCATCCACTGCCGCCGCTGCAGTTCCAATTGGTAGACCGCTTTCGCCCGCGCCACATAACCCGGGTCCTTGCGCGAAAGGGTGAACTCCGCCAGGCGGAGCGGGTTGGAGCGGAAGGAAGAAGTCTCCCCGGAGGGGATTAGCTCATCGGTGGTGGTCACCGGGTCGGTGATCACCGACGCAATACTGAGCAGCAAGTTCTCCGGCAGGGGGATCATCTCCGGCCAATCCGCGATGTTCGGCCCGTACTTCAATTCCGTCTCCGGACGGGGTTGACCGTACCCCATGTAGACACGGTTCCGGTAGACCTGCGGGTCAAACCGGTAAGCCAGGTCTCTGACGGCCACCACCCGTTCCGCCAATTCGGTCGCGGCGGTTAAGCGTCCTCCGTTGAGCGCGGTCGCCGCAATCGAACGGGCATCCATTAACGCCACCCCGGCCAGCTGCCCCTCACCCGGTTTGGAACCTTCCCGGTTCGGGAAGTTACGCGTGGTATGCCTGATACTCAGCATCCCGTTGGCCGGAATGTCGCCGGCGCCGAAACAAGGCCCGCAAAAAGCGGTACGCAAGGTCACGCCGCCGGTTAGCAACCGGGCCGCCACCCCGTTTTTCGTGATTTCAATATTGATCGGCTGGCTCGCCGGGTAAATGCTCAGGGCGAACTCCCCGTTCCCCAGGTGGTGATCCCCGATGATCCCGGCAACGGCACAAATATTCTCAAAAGTACCGCCGGCGCAGCCCGCGACCACACCCTGGTCCACCCGCAACCGGCCGTTCTCAATTTTCGTCCGCAACCGGAAAGCAGCCTTGGTACGGCCAAACAATTTCTCGCTTTCGGCATCCACCGCCGCTAAAATGTCCGCGGTATTCTCCTGCAGTTCGCGGATGGAGTAGGCGTTACTGGGATGGAAGGGGAGGGCAATCATCGGCTCGATTTTACTTAGGTCAATGACGATCATCCCGTCATAGTAACTGACATCCCCGGGCATAAGTTCCTGATAATCCTCCGGCCGGCCGTGCGTCGCCAGGTAAGCCGCCACTTTTTCGTCCGTCTGCCAGATCGAACTCCAGCAGGTCGTCTCCGTGGTCATCACGTCAATCCCGTTCCGGAAATCGACGGACAAATTGGCAATTCCCGGACCGACAAACTCCAGGACTTTATTCTTGACATAACCACTGGCAAAGACGGCCTTGATCAGCGCCAGGGCTACATCCTGCGGGCCGACCCCCCAGGCCGGTTTCCCTTTCAGGTACACGCCGATCACTTCCGGAAAAGCCAGATCATAAGTCTGCCCCAAGAGCTGTTTCACAAGCTCCGGTCCGCCTTCGCCTACGCCCATCGTCCCTAAGGGACCGTAACGGGTATGGCTGTCCGAACCGAGGATCATCCGCCCGCCGCCGGCCATCATCTCCCGCATGTACTGGTGGATAACAGCCTGGTGCGCCGGGACAAAGATCCCGCCGAACTTACGCGCCGCCGACAAGCCGAAGACATGATCATCCTCGTTGATTGTTCCTCCCACCATACAGAGGCTGTTGTGGCAGTTGGTCAGGACATAAGGGACTGGAAACTCCTTAAGGCCGCTGGCCTTTGCGGTCTGGATAATCCCTACATAGGTGATGTCATGCGAGGCCAAAGCATCGAAGCGGAGGCGGAGCCGGTTCATCTCCTTGGCGGTGTTGTGCGCGCGGAGAATCCGGTAGGCAATCGTGCGGGTCCTCGCCGCCTCCGGCGCAAGCATTGCTTCCGTGACCGGCGGGAGGTTTTCTGCTTCCAGGCGTTTGTTTATTTCATCAACGGTCGTCGGTGTTTCAACAATTATCCGGTTTCTGATCAGGTAAGCGCCATTTCTTCCTGTGATTGTAACCACGTCGATCCCTCTCTTCCCCTTTTCTACCACTTAATTAAAACATTACGGTCAGGCCCTGTCAAGAAACCGGGCTTTTAAAGCAGCCGATATATTGTATACATAAAAGACCCACAAGCGGAATTCTTCCGCCTATGGGTCTTGGTGCTGCCAACTGTTCGCTCTCTTCCTAAGCCAGTACACTCACCGTTGGATGAAGAGTTATCTTCCCGATTCTTCGTTGAGCGGGGCAAAAAAGCCTTGTGGGTGGGCGCAGGCCGGGCAAACCGCCGGGGCTTCTTTCCCCTCATAGACATACCCGCAGTTATGGCAGATCCAGCGGATCGTGGTATCCTTTTTAAAGACCTTACCGGCCTCAAGATTCTCCAGGCGTGCTTTAAATCGTGCTTCGTGGTTCTTTTCGGAGATCGCGATCGCCTCAAAAACTTTGGCGATCTCTTCAAACCCTTCTTCCCTTGCTATTTTGGCATATTCGGGATACATCTTGGTCCATTCAAAGTTTTCGCCCTCGATGCCGCCTTTGAGGCATTCAGCCGTATTCCCAATCGGTCCGGCCGGGAAAGCCGCCTGAATTTCTACTTCCCCGCCTTGCATTAATTTGAAAAGCCGTTTGGCATGCTCTTTTTCTTGATTGGCGGTCTCTTCAAACAGTTCGGCGATCTCAACATAACCCTCTTTCTTGGCCTGGCTGGCATAATAAGTATACCTGTTCCTGGCCTGCGATTCGCCGGCAAAGGCGGTCATCAAGTTGGTTTCTGTCCTGGTTCCCTTTAAATTCATTCTGATTATACCTCCTTCTTTCTTTTTATTATGCCTAAGGAATCTGGCAATTCCTCAGCCGTAAGTTTTGGTAGTGATTAATAATTAATCACCACTACTTTCCCTTATTATTATCTGTTGGAAATTATACCAAAAACCCAGAAATTCGTCAACCATGTTTATATTTATTCAGGTTAATTCTTAACCATATTAATTATTCTTTTTCAATCCTCCAACTCACGGTCCAAAACCGCCTCGGCAATGTTGTTACAATGATCGGCGATCCTTTCCAGGTTAAGCATCAGTTCGTTAAAGACCACTGCCGCCCTGGGGTTACAGTGACCGGTGGTGAGCCGCTCAAGGTGGTTATTCCTTGCTTCCTCTTCGAGGATATCCATGGTCCCCTCCATCTCCAGCACTTTCCGGGCGGCGGTTAAATCTCTTTTCTCGAAGGCACTCAGGTAAAGGGTGAACATCTCAACAGTGAAGTGAAAAATCTTTTCCAGATCCAGCTGTGCCAGATCGGAGAAGACGATCTTCTCCTCTTCCATAATCGTCTCCAGTTCCATGATGTACGTGCAATGGTCGCCGATCCCCGGCCACTTACTTTAAGCCTTCACTCATCAGGTTCATCCCATAGATAAAGAGGGCTAATCCTCCGAGCACCCCAAAGATGATCTCTTGCATGACTAATCCCCCCATCCTCATCCGATCCTGGATCATCCGGCCCGCCAAGGTAAATAAGAGAATTCTCCTTCTTCTTTCGTTTTGATCAAAAAATATCCTTTTTGGAGAAAACCCGCCAAAAAAGGGTGATCAAAGGAGGTTGAGACTGGTAATTATTCTTATCCTCGCCTCATTCACTTCGCAATGGCTGGTGTATTTAAATAGATTTTAACCCGTCAAGGCCGCCCTTAAGTAAGCATCGTTTATTTGCCTTTCCCAAAAAAAGAGAAAGGGTTGCTTCCCTTTCTCTTGTGGTTAAAAAACGGTTCTGCGATCAGATTGGCGCGGGCACAGGGTCCTGCCCGGCCGAACCAAAAAAATAAGTTGATTATAGCTTTTCCGGTTTCGACGGTTGCGAGATCTCGCCCAAAGTCTGGGCAATCTCCACATCATACTTGGCCTGGGTCGCCAGATCCCCCAGTGAAACCATCCCGACCAACCGGTTGTTTTCTACCACCGGTAACCGGCGGATCTGCTCTTTCGACATCAACTCCGCAACCTGGTTCAGATCCATCTCCGGAGAGACACACCGGACGTCCGAAGTCATCACCTCACGGACTGGACTGTTCCCGGTATCTTTTCCATGTGCGACCCCGCGGACCACAATATCCCGGTCGGTCACAATCCCAACCAAATTCGGCCCTTCACAGACCGGGATCGAGCCGACATTATGTTTCTGCATCAAGCGCGCTGTTTCCTCAATCGTTGTCTCCGGGCTGACAAAAGCGACCTGATCGGTCATGATCTCCTTAATCTTCAGTCCAATCATCCTCCTTTTCCCCTAGCGTTCCCCGGATCACCCAATTCATACATGCCGATCAGGTATCACCGGCGGGAGAAAGAAAGGAAAAAGCGAAAGCAGGAAAGGAGGTAATAAAAGGCCAATCCAGCAATTCACGGGAAGATGCTTAAAACACCGGATGCTTATTCACCGGCAAACAGGATTGCAGCGCGTTTTCGATCTTGACGCTCAATTCTTCAAACCGGAAAGGTTTGGTGATTGTATCGTAAAATCCGTATTTCCGGTAATCGGCCAGGACCGGATCGTCGGAATAACCACTGAAGACAATCACCTTCGCGTGCGGATCGAGGGCAAGGATATACTGAACCGCCTCTTTACCGCCCATCCCCCCCGGGATGGTCAGATCCAAAAGCACGAGATCAAACGGGGTGGCGTTTTCGCGGTTTTCTTTATATATTTTGACGGCCTCCCATCCGTCTTTCGCCACCGTCACTCTATACCCGCAACCCGACAAAAAATCCCGGAGGGAATTTCTGATCAATGGCTGATCGTCCATGATCAGAATTCTCCCTTTGCCGTTCACCACCGGGATCAGCTTTTGGGGGGCAGGCGCTGGTTGTGCGGTGGTAACCGGGAGGTAAAAGTAGAAGGTCGAACCGCTGCCCACCTTGGAATACACACCGAGAAATCCGCCATGGTTTTTCAGAATATAATAGCTGGAAGCCAGGCCTAAACCGCTCCCTGCTTCCTTCGTGGTGAAATAAGGGTCGAAGATCTTGGTCAGGTTCTCCTCCGGAATCCCCACCCCTTCATCTTTAATCGCAACTTTGACATATTTCCCCGCTTTCAGCTCCATATCATTCTCAGGGGGAACCTCTTCGTTGGTGGCGGAGATCATAATCACGCCGCCCTTTGGCATTGCTTGGCAGGCATTGAGGACGATGTTCTGGATCACTTGGCCGATCTGGCCGTTATCGATGTCCACCGTCCACAAATCATCCGGCAAATCAAAATCACACCGGACTGCTGTCCCGCAAAGGGTGAATTTGACCGTCTCTTTGAGGAGGGCGGAAAGATTGGCAGCTTGCTTGACCGGTAACCCGCCTTTCGTAAAGGCCTGTAACTGTTTGGTCAGTTTGGAGGCTTCCATCGTGATCTTTTCCACGATTTGCAGGTTCTCCCGCCCATCCAGCCCCTTTTGCAGTTTTACCCCTGCCAATTGGACATGCGCCAGAATCGCCGTCAATAAATTGTTAAAATCATGGGCGATCCCGCCGGCTAAAATCCCGAGCGACTCCAGTTTTTGGATCTTAAGTGCTTCCGCGCGCTTTTGGGCGGCGGCCAGTTTTTCCTCAGAGGCACTGAGTGCTTCCTCGGTTCTCCGGTAAATGGTAATATCCCGGATCGTCCCTCCCAGTTTAGCCGGTTTGTTCTCTACATCGTAGGCGAGACCGACCCCGCGGGACCAAACCCATTTCCATTCGTCCGTTTTCGCCCTGATCCGGCACTCTACTTCATAATACTGCGCCCGGCCCTCTAGGTAATCAGCAAGCGCTTGGTCGACTAACGGCAGGTCTTCCGGATGAACCCTGGACGCCAGCCAGTTTTGGGTGAAGATTATTTCACCCGGTTTGTACCCCAGAACCTTTTGCCAGTTTCGATCAAACTTGATCACACCGGTACGCAAATCGCACTCCCAGAGCCCTTCGTCCGTCCCCTCCAGGATCCGGGATGTCCATTCTTCTTTTTCCCGCATTAATTGTTCAATTTTTTTCCGCGAAACAATTTCCTGTTGCAGATGCCGGTTGAGAGTCTGTAAACGCTGTTTTTGCCGGTCATTTTCGATCGAAAAAGCAAGCATGTTTAAATAATTCACCAAGGATGGTTGCAGCGCTTGGTATTCTTCGTCCGCCGAGCGCTCAAGAAGAAGATAACCATAGAAACTTTCGGCGGTTTTAATCTCAAAACTGATAAAATCGGGATTATTCCGTAACGAGCAATTTGGGCAAACATTCCCGTTCTTAATTCCGGCACAAGCAAAGATGGTCGAGGTATGTTGCAATTCCCTTAAGCAAAAATGAAGCTTACGCTGGCCGATGATCCTGGTCAGGAAGCGCTCGGAATATTCGATTTTCTGCCGGATCGGGAGAGTGGCCAAAACCAACGCCGCGTTCAAAAACAAGGCGTCAACTTGCCCCGGCTGTCCAGCCTTCGCCCGCGGAACTCCCATGCCCCACCGCCCGTCGTTTGCTCCATCGCCACTTGACCCTCCTTCGAACCGCAGATCATAAAAACGGTTTCGGAACAATTGTCCATTGCCGACAATGAAGGGGTGAGCATTGATCAGTTCAGCGAGCTCTGCTCCACGAAACAACCTGGTATTATACTGACAGAGCAAAGTAACCGGATAGTTACACAATTCCGTATCGAGCTTGACTTCGTATTCTACAAAGCGTTCCGCCCCTGGCAAACCGGATTTAAGCCAACTTGTATCCCCGGTGACTCTGAGTCTCCGGTAACCTTCCGCCCTGGCCTCCTCATACAACCGGCGCCATTGCTCAATCATCTCCTCCGGAGAAAAATAGCCCCGCCGGTAATACAGACAGGTTGGCATCACCAAAAGCCCGGCTCCTGGATCATGACCGGCGAAGTCTAGCTGTTCACTTCGGAACTGCTCCAGCAGTTCTCCTTTGGTTAGTTGATCCGAAAGACAGATCACTTTTTCCCCCTGCCGGAGCCCGGCCGCGATATAATGGAGGGTAATGCTCCTTTGTTCCGCTTCATCCCGGTACAAAAAACAAGAATGTGTCCCCGGCGCAACCGGATAAGTGGTGAAGCCTAAATCTACATTAGAACCGATCATGAACTTTTCTTTTTCGCTGCTCCTTTCTGAGCTGCACTCCGCAATATGTTCTATACTTTATTTGCCAAAATATCTATTCGCTCCCATCCACCGATCTCCTGCCTTTTTTTTCTAATAAAGTAATTTACACTTAGGGATCTGACAAAAAAAATGAGCAGGTTTCCCTGCTCACGATAGTTCCTCTTTAATGACGGCGGTGATCTCCGCCACTATTCTCTGTAAGACCGCTTCGTCCGGTCCTTCCGCCATCACCCGGATTAACGGCTCGGTCCCCGAAGCCCGGATGAAGATCCGCCCCCGCTCCCCGAGCTCAGCTTCATATCCGGCCACCACCTTCCGGATGCGCTCATTCTCCTTCCACTCGTTCTTCCGCGGGGTATGGACATTGGCCAGAAGTTGCGGGAATTTCTTAATCTGCCCTTTCAACTCCGACAAAGGTTTACCGGTGCGTTTCATCGTTGCCATTAATTGCAAGGAAGTTAAGATCCCGTCACCGGTTGTGTTATGGTCTAGAAAGATCACATGTCCGGATTGCTCGCCCCCAAGCTTTATCCCCCGCTCCAACATCGCCGCCAACACCTTGCGGTCCCCGTTCTCAGTTATCACAACGTCGCCGCCGGCCTCCCGGAAAGATTCGAGCAAGCCCAGATTACTGTAGACCGTAACCGCGATCGCTTGGTGGGGCAGCTTCCCATCGGCCATCAATTGCCGGCCGCAGATCCCCATGATGTGATCCCCGTCCACAACATTACCCTGCTCATCCACAGCGATCACCCGGTCGCCGTCTCCGTCGTAGGCCAGTCCCACCTGCGCCCGGTGTTTCACTACGGCCTCCTGGAGGAGTTGGGTAGCGGTGGCGCCGCATTTGACATTAATCCGGGAGCCGTCATTTTCATCATGAAGCGCAATCACTTTCGCGCCTAAATCCGTAAAGACCCGCGGTGCAATCCGGTAGGTGGCGCCGAATGCACAATCGAGGACGACGGTAATCCCGTCAAACCTCTCACCAACAGTACCTGCCAAAAATTTGGCATAGGCCTCTTCGCCGTCCTGCGCCACAACCCGGCCGACCTCCAAGCCGGTCGGGCGGGCAATCTCGTCGGCCCGCGGGGAGTCCAGATAAGACTCGATCTCGTCTTCCTCATCATCGGTCAGTTTATATCCGGCGGCATCAAAAAATTTGATCCCGTTATCCGCGATCGGATTATGCGAAGCGGAGATCATCGCCCCGGCATCGGCGCCGAATTTGGCGGTCAGGTAAGCAACGGCCGGCGTCGGAATTACCCCCAGCAAAACTGCGTGGACCCCGGTCGAAGTAATCCCTGCCACCAGGGCGGCTTCCAGCATCTCCCCGGAGACGCGGGTATCCCGTCCGACCAGGATCCGCCCCGCTACTTTCGCCGGTTTTCTGTTGGCCACTAAGACATGGGCGGCCGCCCGCCCCAACTGAAAGGCCAGTTCCGGAGTGAGGTCAAGATTGGCGACTCCTCTCACGCCGTCAGTCCCAAATAATCTTCCCATTCATTCTCCTCCCTTTTCTCGCGACAGCTATTGCTCCAAAACCGTAATCGCCTGGCGGAGGCGTTGCAGGACCCGTTCTTTCCCCAAAGCCGCCAGGACTTCAAATAATCCGGGTGTGGTCGTCGTTCCGGTTACCGCCACCCGGACGGGCATAAAGACCCGCCCCGGTTTCTCGTTTAAAGAGGCGGTTACTGCCCGCAATGTCTCCTCGAGCGCCGCTTCGCTGAAGTCCGGTACAGTTTCAAGCGCTGCCGTTACTGCTCTTAAAATCGCCGCCGTCTCCTCCGCCGTCCCCTTCTTGACGATCAATAACTCCTTGGCCGGCGGCGCAATCTCGTCCTGCAGAAAGTAGGAGAGTGCCGCGGAGATCTCGGAGAGCAGTTTAATCCGCTCCTGCACCAGCGGGATAAGCCGGATTAAGTATTCCATTTTCTCCGGAGGACATGGATCCGGCAACAGGCCGTCCTTCTGCAGGAAAGGAAGGCAGCGTGCGGCCAAGTCCGCCGGGGGAAGTTTCCGGATATAGATGCCATTAAACCAATCCAGCTTCTCCAGGGAAAAACTGACCGGGGAAACGTTGATCCGCTCAAGGGAAAAGGCCTCCGCTGCTTCCTCGAGGGTAAACAACTCCTGGTCACCGGCCGGGTGCCATCCTAACAAGAGGAGGAAATTGATCAGAGCTTCGGGCAAATAACCTTTTTCTCTGAATTCGCGCACCCCGGTGGCGCCATGCCGTTTACTGAGCTTCCCTTTCCCATCGGGCGACAGGAAGATCGGCAGGTGGACAAAGACCGGCGGTTCCCAGCCAAAAGCCTGGTACAACAAGAAATGCCGGGGGCTGCTGACAATCCATTCTTCGCCGCGGATGACGTGTGTAATCTTCATCAAGTGATCATCGATTACACAGGCCAGATGGTAGGTCGGAAAGCCGTCTGATTTCAAGAGGACAAAATCATCCAGGGTCGCATGGTCAAAAACCATCTCGCCCCGCAACGCATCCACCGCCCTGGTCTGCCCGGTGAGCGGCGTCTTGAAACGGATCACATAGGGCGTCCCATCGGCCTTTAACTTTTCCACCTCCGCCGGGGTTAAACTCCGGCAGTACCGGTCATAGCCGGAAGGTTGCTTCCGTGCTTCTTGTTCTTCGCGTAACGCCGCCAGCCGTTCCGGTGTACAAAAACAGTAATAGGCCTTGTCCGCAGCGACCAGTTCCTCCGCGTAACGCTTATAAAGCTCCAACCGTTCCGATTGGAAGTACGGGCCAACCTCTCCCCCGACATCCGGCCCTTCATCCCAGTCCAAGCCCAACCAACGCAGGCTTGCTTTTATATCGTCCACCGCATCCGGGACATAGCGGTTACGGTCCGTATCCTCTATCCGTAAAATAAACTGACCCCCGGTCTTCCGCGCCAACAACCAATCATAAAGTGCAGTTCGCGCACCACCGATATGTAAATAACCGGTCGGACTGGGGGCAAATCTGACCCGTGCTCCTGTTTGCACCATCGAAAACACCTCTCACTTGCCACAATTTACTCTTCTTTGCCGCTTATTCTCTGTCCTCATGGACCCCAGACAGAAACTACCGGCCGACAATCCTTTATTGTTCGTCCTTTCCGCTGCCAACTCCTGCTAACCGCATAAAGTCATAACCGTCCGCAGAGCACGGACGGTTGTTTTTTCTCAAGTATTCTGGAATCAAGCTTCCCAGTAAACCCCTGGATGGTGAACGGGGACACAGCTTCCGCTTTACCCGAGGGGAGTGAGGCCAATACTGATCTTCAGCGCCTCATCAACCTGGGCCATCAGCTCTTCATTTAACTCCCCAATTTTCTCGCTCAGTCGGCGTTTATCGATCGTTCTTAACTGTTCGCAGAGGATCACCGAGTTGCGCTCGAGCTTGCTGTATCCTTTTTTAATCTCGACATGCGTTGGAAGCTTCGCCCGTTTGATTTTTGAAGTAATCGCAGCAATTATTGTGGTCGGACTATAGGTATTGCCAACATCGTTTTGGATAATAATCACCGGGCGCAGGCCGCCCTGTTCCGAACCGACCACCGGATTCAAGTTTGCAAAGAACAGATCACCGCGTTTTACTATCAACGACTTTCCCCCACCGCCAGAGTGTCTAGGTAACGGTCGATCTCCGCAAGTTCCTCGGAGATCCCTTCTTCAGCCAGTTCCAAATTGAGCGGACCCATCATTTGATAACCATAAGCCATCAATTTCCTCTTCTCCGTCAATTTTTTCTCATCCAGCAAATGCTGCATCGCTGCGCGGATAAAGGCGCTCCGGCTGCTGTATTCTTTTCCGGCAACTTCGTCGACCGCCGCGAGCAAGCTTTCGGGAAGAAGAACCACCACCCGACGGTTACGCATCCATTTACACCCCCAGGTCAGTCCCTACGTATTATTATATACTTCTGGATAAATTTCAGTCAATTGGAAGCGCCTTCTCTAACGCTGCCGAAAGCTGCTGCGTCTAATCTTCATCGCCAAGCGCAAATCTTGTCGCGGCTTTTTGCGTTGTTGCTACGCCTGCCCCGCACTTTTTTATAGCCGGCTCCGTTGTTTTTCCCACTCCCAACGCAAAAAGGGTCTGCGGTCTTTTTCCGTTAAAGAGAGAACTTTCCGTTTGATCCGTTACTTACTTGTTCGCGGTACCAGCTCCGATCTCCTTCCCCCGTGGGACGGAGGTCATTGGAAAATCTCCATCCCTCCCGGCCAATGGGCGAGGCCCTCAATGATCAATAAGAGATAACCGTTTCCCACACCGACTCCAACCGGGGCGGTTCGATATTCGTTGTGAATCCCAAGGGTCGAACCGAGCGTCAGCGTGGCTTCTTCAAGCGGATAACGCGCACCGGCCACTTTAACCCCGCTGACCGTCGTGGAGTAGGGGAGAAGGGAAAAATGTCCGCCCGCAAAGGGCGTCATCACCACCTGCTCGCCCGGGGCCAACATCGTCACCAGTTGCTCCGGGCCGACCAGGAACATCTTTTTCCGCTTTAGTTTCATCTGATACAAGGAAGATAAATTCGCCAGCGTATGATCGAGCCTTCCGCCAAGCCCGCCAAAGACCACAAGCTCAGTCAAGTCTTGCTCGACGGCAAACTCCAGCCCGATTTCAAGATCGGTCCGCTCTTGATCATGCTCGTCAAAGAGAAGCTGCACGCCCTGACCTTTTAACTGTTCCAGGTCGGACGGCGCAAGCGAATCATAATCCCCAACGACCACTGTGGGCAGCCGGCCCAGGTCAGCCAACGCCCGACAGCCGCCGTCCACCGCGATCAGGAGGTCATGCTCCTTCGCCAGTTCATGGCGGAGAAACGGGTAATTGACCGGCCCGCCGCCCACCAAAATACCCTTTTTCACCTTCATCTCTTAACCCCTCGCTAAAAAAAGACACGACCGAAAGTCGTGTCCTGAGAAATTAACGTTTGGAGAATTGTGGCGCTTTCCGCGCTTTTTTCAAACCGTACTTCCGCCGCTCTTTAACCCGGGAATCTCTCGTCAAAAAGCCGGCTCGCTTCAACGGAATCCGATACTCGGGATCAATCGTGAGCAATGCCCGGGCGATCCCATGCCGGATAGCGCCGGCCTGGCCACTGATCCCGCCGCCCTTTACCGCAGCAATGACATCATATTTCCCGGCGGTCCCGGTTTGCTCCAAAGGTTGTTGGACCAAGACTTCCAAAACCTTCCGGCCGAAATATTCGCTCAGATCCCGTTTGTTCACAGTAATTTTCCCTTGTCCGGGAACCAGCCACACTTTCGCCACCGACGATTTTCTCCGGCCGGTGCCGTAGTATCTGAGATTATCTCCTGTTTTTGCACTGGGCAAGGTTCGTTACCTCCCTTCGACTCAAGCCTTGATCTCCAAGGGCTCTGGTTTTTGGGCCGCATGGGGATGTTCCGGTCCACGATAAACTTTCAACTTTTTCATTTGGGCACGACCCAGGCGGTTACGTGGAATCATCCCGAAAACTGCTTTTTTCACTACCAGTTCCGGCTTCTTCTCCATCATATCCGCATATGAAGTAACTTTCAACCCACCCGGATACAGTGAGTGGGTATAATACTTTTTCTGCTGTGCCTTATTACCGGTCAGTACCACCTGGTCGGCATTGATCACGATTACATGGTCGCCGCAGTCAACATTGGGGGTATAATCCGGCCGGTGTTTACCCCGGAGAATACTCGCAACGACACTGGCCAATCTACCCAAAGTTTTTCCTTTGGCGTCGACCACATACCATTTTTTCTCTACTTGTCCTGGTTTGGCCAGATAGGTCTTCACCTTCAAACCTCCCTTGTCATCGAGGTTATCTTGACCGCCGCGACTCGGGGCTCGGGAGTCTAGGGGTATATTCAACCTCAATTTCGAACTTCTTAATTATACCAAAGAACATGAGAACCCGTCAAGGGTTCAAGGACGCGCAAATAAGCATTGACAGGAAGAGTGCAGTTTACTATAATTAGCTCAACTAAAAATGTCAAAGGAGCAAAAATGGACCAGGAAAAACTGACCAAAGCGATCAGCGGCGACTATATCGCGATCCGCGCCCTGGAAGACGGTGTAACCATTATCGGCTTAACCCGTGGCCAAGACACCAAGTTTCACCACTCGGAAAAACTGGACCAGGGTGAAGTAATGATCGTGCAGTTTACCGAACATACCGCCGCGATGAAGATCAGAGGCCGCGCTGAAGTTTACACCAAACACGGGATGATCGTCAGCGGCAAAAAATAAGCCTGCACCGTCCTTGACGTTTTGCGCACCAGTGTACCGGATTATTCAATTTTACCCGGGACGAAAGACCAAGCTCAACGGGAGTCGTGGTCTTTTTACTTTCCTACGGTCTAGTACTCCACCGCCAGCAACGTAAGGCCCTGGGGTGGAGCGGTCGGGCCGGCCGCCTCCCGTTCGCCGTGGGTTAAAATCTCTACGATTAATTGGGGGTCTGCTTTTCCCTCACCAATCAACAACAGGGTCCCGACAATGTTCCGGACCATCTTATATAAAAAGCCGTCCCCTTGGAACGTAAAATAGACTTCCTCGCCGCAGCCCTCCACCTCCGCCCGGTAAAGGTGGCGGACGGTGGTCTTGACGCTCGAACCGGCGGCGGCAAACCCCCGGAAATCACACTCCCCAAGCAACTCTTTGGCGGCACTCCGCATCGCTTCCAGATCAAGCATCCCCGGCCGGTGGTAGGAGTAACGGCGTAAAAAAACATCCGGCCAGCGCCGGCAGGAGACGATATACTGATAGGTTTTCCGCTTCGCCCAATAACGTGCATGAAAATCTAAAGGCACCTCTTCCGCCTGCCACACGACAAGATCCGGAGGAAGACAGGAATTAAGCGCTTCCGGCCAGCGGGAGGGCGGGATCCGGGACGTTGTCTGGAAATTGACCACCTGCCCCTTGGCGTGGACCCCGGAATCGGTGCGGCCGGCCGCGATCAGTTTCGGCACGGAGCCGGTCAGGCGGGCCAGGGCTTTTTCCAATTCGCTCTGGACCGTCCTTTCCCCCTGGGCCTGGCGCTGGAACCCACAAAAATCCGTCCCGTCATAAGCCAGGGTCAATTTGATGTTTCTCAACTCCGGCAAGTACGCACACCTCCCTGCCGTCAAACTTTCCGCCCGCTGAACCTCAAACTCCGCCACTAAGGCAAGAATGCACGGAATACCAGAAAACCGACCCCGGCGGCCCCTTAAAGAGTGCCGGCTACCGGTGAACGAAACTTACCCGCCGGGAATCAGATTTTAAAACAAGCGGCGGGAAGCAAGCCAGCACGCAACCAGTGCACCTGTGGTAAGGAGGGACCATGTATCGGCGGCCACCCAGTTTAATTCATACAAAGATCCACGGGGTTCTCCGGGCCGGTAGCCCCTGACCTCCATCGCCTGGGCGACTTCCAGCGAACGCCGGATCGCGTTCACAAAGAGCGGCACGACCATCGCCAGCAAACCGGTCATCCGCTTCCACCATTGTTTTTTAAAGGTTACACCCCGGGCCCGTTGGGCGATGGCAATCTCATTGGCTTCCTGGATCAACAACGGAAAAAAACTCAGCGATAAACCTAAAACCATTGCGCCTTCCGCTACCGGAAGCCTCCGGCCCAGCGGATGGAAGAGCCGTTCAATCCCCTGGATCAGGGTCAGCGGTTCGGCCGTCCCCAACATCCATGAACTAAGCAGTAATAAATTCAGTAAACGGAGGAAATACAGGATCGCAACGCCCGGCGGGTTAAAAACCAAGTTAACCAGGAAAGTCAGGAGGAGTAACCAGCGAAAGGCTTTTACCGTTTTCCAAGCCCGCACCGGCGGCAGGTGGGCCGTCCGAAACAGGATCAGGTTAAGGCTGAAAAAGAAAAGCTGTCCGCCCAGCCGCCCCTCCAGGATCACCAGCAGCGCTGCTACGACCAGCACCATCAACTTCGTCCGCGGGTCACGCTGGTGCCAAAAAGAGTCGCCTGGGTAGTATGTGCCGTAGTTCATCGCCCTCCTGCCCCCTTCCGCCGGTGACGCCGTAATTTTTGCAGTTCCGCCTCGGCCTCCGCCGCACTGTCTTGCTCGGGATTCACCGGCGCGCCGGCCGCTTCCAGCGCACGCAAGACCGTCAAAAGCAGCGGGATTCTAATCCCGGGCACCGGATAACCGGCCAAGTCTTCCTTGAACCTCCCCCAGGGAACGTCGGCGCGGAGCACACCTTGCTCCAAAAGTAAAACCCGGCGGGTCACCGTATAAAGAAAATCAGGGTCATGTGAAGCGATCACAAGACCGATCCCTTCTTCCCTGCTTAATTTCTGGAGAAGGGCAACTAACGCCTCTTTTCCCGCCCGGTCAAGGCCGATCGTCGGCTCGTCCAGGAGTAGAATCCGGGGCTGCATCGCCAAGACCGCCGCCAGGGCAACCCGGCGTTGTTCGCCGCCCGACAGCCGGAAAGGAGAGACATCCCATTTGGCTTCGGGAAGCTGAACCAGCCTGAGCGCCCAGTCCACCCGGGCTGCGCTTTCTTGACGGTCAAGTCCCAGGTTATCCGGGCCGAATTGCACCTCTTCCCGCACCGTCGCCGCAAAAAAACCGCGGTCCGGTTCCTGAATCGCCAGCGCCACCATCCCCTCCGTAAGCCCCTTCACCTGGCCGGCGGACGGTTTAATTAACCCCGCCATGACACGCAGGAGGGTCGACTTGCCAGCGCCGGTCGGGCCCAGCAAAGCCACTGTTTCCCCGGCGCGGAGGGAGAGGGTAACCTGATCCAGCGCCCGGTGGCGCCGCTTTTCACCCTGCACGTACTCGACCGTAACTGCTTCCAATTTTAGTTCCATAATGCTGACACCAATTCATTCTCACTTGTGATCTCGGGGGTTAACCCTAAAGCCCACGCCAGTTCTGTAACGGGAGGAAGGGCTAAGCCCCAGGAGCGCACGGTTTCCGGCTGTTGTAACAATGCCCGTGGTTTCCCGGTCCACACCGTCTCGCCGTTCACCAGGACCAGCGCCCGGTCGGCGGCGAGCACCTCCTCCAACTGGTGCGTGAACCAGATGATACTCTGGCCGGCTTTCCTTAACTCGTCGATTAAATCCTTAATCATCCGGGACGAACCGGCATCCAGCATCGCCAATGGTTCATCCAGCAGGATCAGTTTCGGCTTTAACACCCAGATCGCCGCCAAGGAAAGCAGGCGTTTTTCTCCCCCGGAAAGCTGGTGCGGGTCGGCCAGTCTTAAGCCGTCGAGGCGGAAACGGGCCAACCCCTCTTCAACACCCTTACGAATCTCCGCGGAAGGAAGGGCCCTGTTCTCCAGGCCAAAGGCGATCTCCCGTTCGACGGTCGTCGCCACAAACTGGTGATCCGGGTGTTGAAAGACCAGACCCACCTGCTGGTAGATATAGCGTTGGTCCGTTTCCCGGGTGGTGGAACGGCCGTCCACCATGACCTGTCCGGAGGTCGGTTTTAATAGTCCACAACATAAACGGGCCAGAGTTGATTTACCCGACCCGTTAGCGCCAAGAACAGCCAGGAATTCTCCTGGCTTCAGCTTTAGACTAACCTGACAAACCCCGGATCGCCTGGCGCCGGGGTAGCAGTATGAGACCTGATCCAAGATGAAAAAGGGATCCATCGTTTAGACTAACTCAATCAGCGCCATGGGAGCGGCATCGCCCCGGCGCGGCCCTAATTTGACAATCCGGGTATAACCCCCGTTCCGCTCGGTATAACGGGGCGCAATCTCAGCAAAGAGTTTCTTCAGAACCTCCGGATTACCGATGACCCGCGCGGCCTGACGGCGGGCATGCAGATCGCCTTTTTTCCCTAAAGTAATCAGGTTGTCCGCCAAGATCCGGACTTCCTTCGCTTTTACCTCGGTGGTTTCAATCTTCCCATGATCGAGTAAGTCAGTGACCAAATTGCGGAGTAATGCTTTACGGTGACCAAGCGGCCGGCCTAACCGTCGTAAGCTCATGGTAATTCCCTCCTTTACGGGTTAAATTTAAAACGCAAAAATTGAGATGATGAGGGGAAGGAATTATTCCTCCGATTTTCGGAAGGAAAGGTTCAGGGCTGCCAGTTTCTGCTGAACTTCCTCCAGCGACTTCTTCCCTAAGTTTCTCACCTTCATCATATCTTCCGGGGTCTTTTTGATCAATTCTTGCACCGTATTGATTCCGGCACGTTTCAGGCAATTATAAGAGCGCACCGAGAGATCCAGTTCTTCAATGTTCATCTCCAGAATCTTATCTTTCGATTCTTCTTCCTTCTCGACCATAATCTCGGCTTCGCTGACGGTTTCGCTTAAGTTAACAAACAGCATTAAGTGTTCGGTTAGGATCTTGGCTGCTAAACTTAAGGCCTCCACCGGATTAATACTGCCGGTGGTCCATAATTCAATGATCAGTTTATCGTAGTCCGTGATCTGGCCGACGCGGGTATTCTCGACCATGTAATTCACCTTGCGCACCGGCGTGAAAATTGAATCGACCGGGATCAGGCCGATGATGTTCTCCTGCCCTTTGTTTTTCTCGGCCGGGACATAGCCGCGCCCGCGATCAAAAGTGATCTCCATGACCAGATTGCCGCCCTCACTGACGGTGGCAATGTGGTGTTCCGGATTTAAGATCTCGATGTCACTTGAAACTTGAATATCGCCGGCCGTCACTTCGCGCGGTTCATGGATCTCCAGCCGCGCCACCTTCGGGCCGTCACTGTGCAACTTCACCAGGATTTGTTTGAGGTTCATAATAATTTCGACCGTGTCCTCAACCACCCCGGGAATCGTGGAAAACTCGTGGAGCACACCGTCAATTTTGACCGAAGTAACCGCATAGCCGGGCAGCGATGACAAGAGCACCCGGCGTAAGGAATTTCCTAACGTCGTCCCGTAGCCCCGCTCTAAAGGTTCAATGACAAACTTCCCGTACCGTTCATCCCGAATCTCCTCAATGATCACTTTAGGTTTTTCGATTTCGATCATGCAAAAGCCTCCCTTCCAGCCTTAGATCACGCCAAAGGCTACTTCTTTAACGGGAGTAAAACTCAACAATCAACTGTTCCTGGACTGGAACATCGATCTGGTCCCGTGAGGGTATAAACTTCACCCGGGCCGTCCAGCTGTTGGTATCCAATTCTAACCATTCAGGGATATTTTGACCATTATTGGCTTCGAGAATACCTTTGATCAGAGTAGAATCGGTTGCTCCCTCTTTTAATTTAATGACATCACCGGGTTTCACTTGGTACGAAGGTATATTAACCTTATGATCATTCACGGTAAAGAAACCATGCCGGACCAACTGCCGGGCTTCCCGCCGCGAACCGGCCAAGCGTAAACGATAGACCACATTGTCCAGGCGGGTCTCGAGCAGTTGCAACAGCACTTCACCGGTCACGCCTTTCTTGCGGTCGGCCATCTTAAAATACCTTTCAAACTGAGCCTCGAGGAGTCCGTAAATTCTCCGGAGTTTCTGCTTCTCGCGCAGCTGCATCCCATATTCGGACAACTTGCTTCGCCCTTGTCCATGCTGACCGGGTGCGTAGCTTCTCCGGTTAAAACTGCATTTCTCGGAGAGACAACGGTCTGCTTTGAGAAAAAGTTTTTCACCTTCACGGCGGCACAACTTACAAACCGAACCGGTATATCTAGCCATTTCTTCTTTCTTGCACCTCCTTGAGTTAGACCCGGCGCCGTTTCGGTGGACGGCAACCATTATGCGGAATCGGGGTAACGTCCTTTATCATGCTCACTTCCAGGCCCGCTGCTTGTAAGGAGCGGATCGCTGCTTCCCGTCCGGCGCCCGGACCCTTGACAAAGACCTCAACCTGTTTTAAACCATAATCCATCGCCGCTTTTGCTGCCGCTTCCGCTGCCATACTGGCGGCGTAGGGGGTATTTTTCCGTGAACCTTTGAAACCCATTGCCCCGGCCGACGACCATGACAAGACATTCCCGTTCTGGTCGGAGATGGTGACAATTGTATTGTTAAATGTAGAACGGATATGCGCCGAACCAATCTCTACATATTTCTTCTCTTTTCTCCTGGTGCGTGTTCCTTTCTTTGGTGCAGCCATTTACTTTATCCCTCCTTTATGCATTCTTTCTCCGCCCGACTGTCTTCGAAGGTCCTTTTCTGGTCCGGGCATTGGTCTTCGTCCGCTGACCACGAACCGGTAAACCCCGGCGGTGACGGAGACCGCGATAACTGCCGATCTCAATCAAGCGTTTGATATTCATGCTCTCTTCCCGCCGCAGATCCCCTTCAACCTTATACTCATGGTCGATGACCTCACGTAATTTCGAGATCTCATCTTCGGTTAAATCGCGGACTCTGGTATCCGGATTGATCCCGGTTTTCTGCAGAATCTCCTGCGATAAGCTCAGGCCGATCCCATAAATATAGGTTAAAGCGATTTCCAACCTTTTATCCCTTGGCAGATCAACACCTGCAATACGCGCCAAACTCTTTCCCTCCTTTAACCCTGTTTCTGCTTGTGCTTAGGATTAGTACAGATCACCATAACTCGCCCCTTACGACGAATCACTTTGCAATGTTCACAAATCGGTTTGACTGATGGAGCAATTTTCAATGGAGAACCTCCTCACATATGCAAATTACTAGCAAAACCTAAGCGTTGTTACCTGGGCAGGAGCGCACAGATTAACCCTCTCCCGCCAAGCAAGGGGCTGTCAGCGGATCCTGAAAAGGAACAGGAACAACGCCAAGAACCTACCCGGGAAGTGTGGAAGATTGCGCAGGGAATTACTTATAACGGTAAACAATGCGGCCACGGGTTAAATCATAAGGTGATAATTCGACCATCACTCGGTCCCCGGCCAAAATCCTGATGAAGTTCATCCTCATCTTCCCGGAGATATGAGCCAGAACCCGGTGTCCGTTCTCCAGTTCCACCCGGAACATCGCATTGGGCAATGGCTCGATGACCGTACCATCAACTTCGATGATATCTTCTTTACCCAAGGCTGATCTCTCCTTCCTCTGCTTTTTCTTCCCAACGCCGGATAGCGCTAGCTATCTCTTCATCCGTTACCCGGCCTCCCGCGCTCAGTTTTGCTTCGATCTCTTCATCCACAAAAGGGGAGACCGAAAGGTGCCTGCGATTTTTCTTCTTCGGATGTTGGGCGGTGCGGTTCACGCCATCCGCCACCAAAACATAATATTCATTCAAAAAACCGGTGATCAGATAAGTGCGGCCACGGTCCCGGCCTTGGAGCGAAGTAACTTTCTGTCCGAGCCGGAGCCCGGCGACTGAAGAATCTACCATTGGATCAGTCCCCCTGTTTCTCCTGCCGGCGTTGTCACTTTCGTTAAGACCTCCGGCTCCCCTTCCGTCACCAGGACGGTATGCTCGAAGTGAGCGGAATAGGAGCCGTCAACCGTCCGTACGGTCCAGCGGTCCTTACGGTCAATTTTCACTTCCACGGCACCCGCATTGACCATTGGTTCAATGGCTAACGTCATCCCGGGCTTCAAAACCGGATCGAAGCCCGTCCAGGCGGGGTCGACGAAATTTGGGACCTGCGGTTCTTCATGCATGGCCTGGCCGATCCCGTGCCCAACAAAATCTCTGACCACGGAAAACCCGTTTTTCTCCACATATTCCTGAATCGCCCGCGAGATATCGGAGACCCGGTTCCCGGCGCGGGCTTGCGCCAATCCCTTCCATAAGGATTCCTGGGTGACCGTCAGGAGTTTGCGATGTACCGGAGCAATCTCGCCAACAGCTACCGTAAGCGCGGCATCGCCATAATATCCCTGGTATACCACCCCAAAATCCAAGCCGACAATATCACCGGGTTCGAGACGGCGGGGTCCGGGTATCCCATGCACCACTTGGTCGTTGACGGAAACACAGATACTGGCCGGAAACCCTTGATACCCTTTGAACGCCGGTTTGACCCCAAATTCCCGGGCCGCCGCTTCTGCCAAGTCGTCCAATTCCTGCGTCGTGATCCCCGGTTTGATCGCCTGCGCCACCCGGCTTAAGATCCGGGCGGTAATCTCCCCGGCTTCACGCATCCGTTTGATTTCAAAACTGGATTTTCTGGTGATCATCAACGGTCCCGGTTCCTTAACTCCCGCACGATCTCCTGATAGACCTCGTCAATGGCCCTTTCCCCATTGACCGGCAGCAACAGACCGGACTCCCGGTAATACTGGACAAGCGGTGCGGTCTGCGCGTGATAAACCGCCAGCCGGTTTTTGATTGTTGCTTCCTGGTCATCGGTCCGGTGGATCAGTTCCCCGCGGCAGAGATCGCAGATCCCCGGCTCCTTGGACGGCTTGGTCGCGACGTGGTAAACCGCGCCGCAGGTCGCACAGACCCGGCGCCCGGAAAGGCGGGCAACCAGGATCTCCGGGTCAACTTCGATGTTCACCACTGCGGTTAAGGATCTCCCGTTCTCTTCCAGAAACTTATCTAAAGCCTGCGCTTGGGGTACGGTCCGCGGAAAACCGTCCAGGAGAAATCCCCCGGCCGTGTCGGGTTGCGTCAGCCGTTCGGCGACAATCCCGATCACAATCTCATCGGGAACCAGCTCACCGGCAGCCATATATTTCTCCGCTTGCGCGCCAAGCGCAGTCCGGTTTTTAATCGCTTCCCGGAACATATCGCCGGTGGAAATATGCGGAATCTGAAATTCTTTACTAATTCTCTCAGCCTGCGTCCCTTTTCCGGCCCCTGGAGGACCCAACAGTACTAAATTCAACTTTCTCACCTCGATCTCACGCTCGGACAGCCACTACTTAAGGAATCCCTCATACTGGCGCATAATCAGCTGCGCTTCGATCTGCTTCATCGTGTCAATCGCAACCCCGACGGCGATCAATAAGCTCGTTCCGCCGAAACCAATCTGCCGGAGCCCGGTCAGCGGGCCGAGCAGGTACGGCACCAAGGCGATCACCGTAAGGAACAGCGCACCCGCCGTCGTGATTCTGGTGAGTATTTTATCGAGATACTCGGCGGTCGGCCGGCCAGGACGGATCCCCGGAATAAAGCCGCCGTACTTCTTCAGATTATCCGCGACTTCCATCGGGTTAAAAGTAACCGCCGTGTAAAAATAAGTGAAAAGGAAGATCAAGATCGCATAGATTACTAAATAGATTGGCCCACCGGGAGAGAAGAAAGCATTTATAAACTTGGCAAACCCGCTTGTTGCCGGGAGAAAACCGGCGATCGTCAACGGGAAGGCCAACACCGATGAGGCAAAGATCACCGGGATGACACTGACCTGATTGACCCGCATCGGCAGGTGGGTGGATTGTCCACCATACATCTTACGCCCGACCACACGTTTTGCGTACTGCACCGGAATTTTCCGCTCGCCCTGCGTCACAATCACGATAAAGACAACGACAGCCAGGGTCAGGATGAAAAACAAAATCAGACCGAGTAGACTGACTCCACCTTCCCCAACCAGTTGCAGATTACGGATAATACTCGGCACAAAGCGGGCGACAATCCCCGCAAAGATGATCATCGAAACGCCATTCCCAATCCCGCGGTCGGAGATTACTTCCCCCAGCCAGGTGAGGAAGACGGTTCCGGCGGTCATCGTGAAGATAATTGTGATGATCGACCAAACATTATCCGGATCAATCATCGCCGCCCGGAAGCCCATCGTAATCGCCGCAGCTTGGATTAGCCCTAAAATTACGGTCCCGTATTTGGTATAACGGGCGATCAGCTTCCGCCCTTCCCCGCCTTCCTTGGAGAGCTCCTGCAAGCTCGGGATGACCACCGTCAACAGTTGAATAATAATCGATGAGGTAATATAGGGGTTCACTCCCAAGGCAAAGAGGGACATGTTACTAAGAGCGCCGCCGGAAAACATATCCAGCAGGTCAAAGATATTGTTCTCTCCGAAATTGTAGGGTTGCATCCCCGGTACTACAATAAAGGACCCGAGACGGAAGACCGCCAATAAAAAGATGGTCCAGTAAAACTTCTTCCGTAAATCGGGAATTTTAAACGCTGTCTTGATCGACTCCAGCACCTATATCACCTCGGCTTTTCCACCCGCTGCTTCGATCTTAGCGGCTGCGGACGCGCTAAAGGCATGGGCCTTCACAACGAGTTTCTTGTCAAGTTCCCCTCGACCTAAAACTTTCACTCCATCCTCAAGCTTTTTGATGATACCGTTGCTGATTAACAGCTCGGGCGTTACCTCTGTTCCATCGGCAAATCTGTTCAGAGCTTCGAGATTGACCTCCGCCCAAACCGTCCGGTTAAAATTCTTAAAACCTCTCTTCGGCAAACGGCGCTGCAACGGGGTTTGCCCGCCCTCAAACGCCGGTCCTTTCCCTCCGCCGGAGCGTGCCTTCTGACCTTTATGTCCCTTTCCGGAGGTTTTTCCCAAGCCGGAACCAATACCCCGTCCCACCCGTTTCCGGGTAGCGCGCGACCCATCAGCGGGTCTTAACTCTTCCAGCCTCATCCTGGCACCTCCTATTCCTCAGTTACTTCCACAAGATGTTCAACTTTTTTAATCATACCGCGAATCACCTGATTATCAGGATGGACAACAGATTGATTTAAGCGGCGAAGACCAAGGGCGGCGATGGTTGCCTTCTGGTCTTCTTTCCGGCCGATCGCACTCCGTTTCCAGGTAATAATAAGGTTCTTCCCGGTAGTCTTCTTCTTCGCCATTATAACCACCTCTTATCCCTGGACTTTTTCTTCAGGAATCCCCCGCAACCGGGCCACATCTTCCGCCCGTTTCAATGAGGTTAACGCTGCCACCGTAGCGTTCACCATATTCAGGGGGTTGGAGGATCCAATCGATTTGGTCAAAATATCACGAACCCCCGCCAGTTCCAGAACAGCACGCACCGGGCCGCCAGCGATCACTCCTGTACCAGGCGCCGCCGGTTTTAAGACAACGCAACCGGCGCCAAACCGGCCCACGATGGGATGAGGGATGGTGGTGTTCACCAAAGGCACGGTAAAGAGGTTCTTCTTCGCGTTCTCAACACCTTTACGGATCGCCTCTGGAACTTCACTTGCTTTTCCCAAGCCGACACCGACATGTCCCTGACCGTCACCAACCACCATTAAGGCGCTAAAGTTAAAACGGCGACCGCCTTTGACAACCTTGGCAACACGATTAATAAAGACAACCCGCTCCGTGAGCTCCAGTTCATTTGGATTAATCCGCTTCATTATATCCCTCCTTTTCTTAAAACTCAAGTCCGTTCTCACGGGCCGCTTCTGCTAAGGCGGCAATCCGGCCTTGGTAGATATGGCCGCCACGGTCAAAGACCACTTTTTTGATCCCCTGGGCTTGAGCCCGTTCGGCAATTATCTTCCCAATCAGCTTGGCGCTTTCGACATTCCCGCCATAACCGTTAAGTTGTTTCCGGATTTCCGGTTCGACGGTCGAAGCGGAAAGAAGGGTTCTGCCCTGAACATCATCGATAACCTGCGCGTAAATATGATGAAGGCTTTTAAACACCGATAGTCTCGGTCGTTCCGTTGTACCGGACAACTTTTTCCGCAGCCGGACATGACGTCTGACCCGAGCTTCTTTACGATTAGCTCTTGTAAACACCTATTTCCACTCCTTTCTGCGGATCAACCGGCTTTACCAGCCTTACCGGCTTTTCTCCGGATAACTTCATTTTCATATTTAATGCCTTTCCCTTTATAGGGTTCCGGCTTCCGGGTGCTCCGGATCTCGGCGGCAATCTGCCCGACTTGTTGCTTATCGATCCCTTTCACCACTACGCGGTTCGGACCGGGCACTTCAAACTCAATCCCGGGTGGCTCTTCAAACTCGACGGGATGCGAGTAACCAATCGTCAGGACAAGTTTCTTTCCTTGTTTGGCCGCCCGGTAACCAACCCCGTTGATCTCGAGCGTTTTGGAAAAGCCCTTCGTGACTCCTTCCACCATATTCGCCACTAAACTCCGGGTTAAACCGTGCAGTGCTTTATAGTATTTTTCTTCATTCGGCCGCTCAACCTTGATTGTATTCGCTTCCTGAACCAGCCGGATTCCTTCCGGAATCTCTTGCTGAAGTTGGCCCTTGGGCCCTTTTACACTGACGGTGTTTCCCTCAACCTTCAGCTCAACACCGGCTGGAAGTACTATAGGCTTCAAGCCGACTCTCGACATCATTTACACCCCCATTCGTAAGCAAACCGGTTGTTAAGATTTATGATCTGATGATACCCCGCTCCACGTTTACCAGACGTAACAGAGAACTTCGCCGCCAATCCCTAACTGGCGTGCACTTCTATCCGTCATGATCCCCTTGGAAGTCGAGAGGATGGCAATCCCGAGCCCTCCCAACACTTTGGGAATCTGGTCTTTCTCGACATAGACACGCAAGCCCGGTTTACTGATTCTCTTCAGTCCAGTAATAATCCGCTCTTTCCCGTTGAACTTGAGTTGAATCCGGATGATTCCCTGTTTCTGATCATCAATCACTTCGTAGTCCTGAATATATCCTTCTTCTTTGAGGATCCGGGCCAGTTCTTTCTTGATCTTGGAGGCCGGGACATCCACACTTTTCGCCCGTACGATATTCGCATTGCGAATTCTGGTCAACATATCAGCAATCGGGTCCGTCACAACCATGCTGTCAAACCTCCTTCCTTACCAACTGGCTTTTACCACACCGGGGATTTCGCCGCGGTGCGCCAGATTTCGGAAACAAATGCGGCAAAGTTGAAACTTCCGCATATAAGCGCGGGGCCGCCCGCAGACCTTGCAGCGGTTGTAAGCCCGCACCGGGTATTTGGGTTTACGGCTTGCCCTAATAATCATCGATTTTTTGGCCATTGCTTAACCTCCTTCGCTTAGGACGCCCGGAAAGGCATGCCCAGGAGTTTTAATAATTCCATACCTTCTTCGTCATTCTTCGCGGTCGTGACGATCGTCACATCCATTCCCCGGACTTTATCGATCTTATCATAGTTAATCTCGGGGAAGATTAATTGCTCTTTCAAGCCCAGGTTGTAATTGCCACGTCCGTCAAAGGACTGCGGAGAAACACCCCGGAAGTCACGGATCCGCGGGAGAGCGATATGGAACAATTTATCAAGAAACTCATACATTCTTTCGCCGCGCAGGGTTACTTTGCACCCGACCGTCATCCCGGCGCGAACCTTAAAGGCAGCAATCGATTTTTTCGCTTTGGTGATGACCGGTTTCTGACCGGCGATCAACGTCAAATCATTAACAGCCCCGTCAATGGCTTTCGCATCTTGGGTCGCCTCACCGACCCCCATGTTAATCACGACCTTTTCGAGACGGGGAACCTGCATGACATTCTTATACCCAAAACGCTTTTGCAAGCCTGGTACGACTTCTTTATGATATTTTTCCCGTAAACGAGACATGGTCAGCACCTCCTCTCAATCGCCGATCTGCGGTGATCGGTTTCCGCTCCAATCCTAGTTTAAACATTAGTTGTTATGCCCGCATTCTTTACATACCCGTGTCAAAGATCCGTCGGCGGCCCGTTCCCGTCTAATCCGCGACGGCTTTCCGCAACCACCACAAACCAACATCAGTTTGGCCGCCGGCAACGGCATTGCCTTATCGATCACCCCGCCCTGAGGATTGTTCTTCGTAGGCCGGGCATGTTTTTTCACCAGGTTAACACCCTCAACAATAACGGTTCCTTTACTGCGTAAGACACGCTGGATCTTACCGCGTTTCCCTTTATCTTTTCCGGAGAGAACTATTACCTCGTCTCCCTTACGAAGGAAAGTCTTTACGCCCACGACTGTCCCTCCCCTCTTCTTACTAAAATTAAACAGTGGCTTATAATACCTCCGGAGCCAGTGATACGATCTTCATAAAGTTTTTCTCCCGCAACTCCCGGGCCACCGGTCCAAAAATACGGGTGCCGCGCGGATTCATCTGATCATTAATGATCACGGCTGCGTTATCATCAAACCGGATATAGGAACCATCCGGTCTCCTCGTTTCTTTGATCGTCCTGACGACAACGGCTTTTACAACTTCACCCTTCTTCACTCCAGCGATTCCCGCCCCTTTACGGGCTGCCGAAGGGGGAAGCGCATCTTTAACCACCGCCACGATCAGATCGCCTAAACCGGCGTACTTCTTTCTAGAACCACCAAGCACACGGATGCACATTAATTCTTTCGCTCCGGAATTATCTGCCACGTTAAGGCGAGTCTGTACTTGAATCATAACTGTATCCCCCTTTCCCTTCACGTTAGTAGAGAGCAGTTCTTAAAAAGTCCGGCTACGTCCTGCGCTTTATTCCGCTTTCTTAATCACGGAGACGACTCGCCACCGTTTATCCTTACTAAGCGGCCTGGTCTCCATAATCAGGACTTGATCGCCGACCCGGCATTCATTGTTCTCATCATGCGCTTTGAACTTGGTTGTCTGCCGGTAATACTTTTTGTAAATCGGGTGTTGTTCCCGTCTTTCCACCGCCACAACAACGGTTTTATCCATTTTATCGCTTACCACCAGACCGACTCTGGTCTTCCTGCGTGTGACCCGTTCCGACATTCCTCGTCAACCTCCTTTTCCCTTATGCCCTGATCTTGAGTTCACGTTCGTGAAGGATCGTCTTTACCCTGGCTAAATCTTTACGGACAGCCTTGACCCGCACCGGATTATCCAACTGCCCGGTCGCTAACTGGAAACGAAGGTTGAAAAGTTCGGCCTTGAGGTCGGCGAGTTTCTTCTGCAGTTCTTCGCTGGTCATTTCCCTGATTTCCTCAGCTTTCATTGGACTCACCACCCGCTTCCTCGCGTTTTATAAACTTGGTTTTAATCGGTAATTTATGCCCGGCCAACCGGAGAGCTTCCCGGGCCAACTCTTCCTCAACCCCGGTCACTTCAAACATAATCCGCCCCGGTTTGACGACCGCGACCCAGTATTCGGGGGTACCTTTCCCGCTTCCCATCCGCGTTTCCGCCGGTTTGGCCGTCACCGGTTTATCGGGGAAGATCTTAATCCAAACTTTACCGCCTCTCCGTAAATGCCTGGTCAACGCCACACGGGCGGCCTCAATCTGTACATTGGTGATCCAGCCTGGCTCAACAGCCTGCAGCCCAAATTCACCCAGGGTCAGCTGGGAACCGCGGTGGGCCATTCCTTTCATCCGGCCACGCTGCACTTTACGGTGCTTGACTCTCTTCGGAACCAGCATTTACTCTCCCCCCCCGCTTTGAGCTGTCTTTTTTTCCGGTAAAACCTCGCCTTTATTAATCCATACTTTGACGCCGATCTTGCCGTAGGTGGTGTTCGCTTCGGCAAAGCCATAATCGATATCGGCGCGTAAGGTGTGCAAGGGTACTTTCCCTTCACTGTATCCTTCCGAACGGGCAATTTCGGCGCCCATGAGCCGTCCGCTGCAGCGGATTTTGACCCCCAGCGCGCCCAGTTTCATAATCCGCTGGATCGCCTGCTTCATTGCCCGGCGGTAGGAACTTCTCCGTTCCAGCTGGAAGCAGATGTTTTCCGCCACCAACTGCGCATTGAGTTCGGGCACTTTCACCTCGGCAATATTCAATGAGACCTTTTTATCAGTCAACTTTTCCAGGCTTTTGCGGAGTTCCTCGATTTCATTACCGCCGCGGCCGATGACCATCCCCGGCCGGGCAGTATGGATCGTGACTTTCACCCGATTCGCCGCCCGTTCAATCTCAATCCGGGCAACCCCGGCATTGTATAGTTTCGTCTTAATAAACCGGCGGATCTTCAGATCCTCATGCAGAAGGGTGGCATAGTCTTTCTCCGCAAACCAACGGCCTTCCCAGTCGCGGATGATGCCAACCCGAAGACCTACCGGATGAACCTTCTGCCCCATTATCTCAGCCCTCCTTTTCCTCGACGACGATTGTGATATGGCTTGTTCTTTTCAGAATCGCAGCCGCACGGCCTTGCGCGCGGGCCCGGAACCTTTTAAAGCTAGGACCTTGATCGACAAAGGCTTTACTGACCACCAAATTCCCGCGGTTCATATCGTGATTATTCTCCGCATTGGCGATCGCTGAATTGAGCACCTTCAGCAAGACCCCGGCGGCAGACCGCGGTGTAAACTTCAAAATATTAACCGCTTCGTCAACGTGTTTACCCCGGATCTCATCCGCAACCTGGCGGACTTTCCGCGGAGCAATGCGCACGTAGCGGGCTACTGCTTTGGCTTCCATTTGACTCGCCTCCCCTCGTTGCATACGACGAATCCGCAAATTCATCTTTCTTTACTTAACATCTATTGCTTCCACAAGTCCTTATTTCGCACCGGAGCTCTTTTCCGTGCGGCCCCCGCCGCTATGGCCCCGGAACAACCGGGTTGGAACAAACTCTCCCAATTTATGCCCAACCATCTCTTCGGTGATATAGATGGGTACATGCTTACGGCCGTCATGAATGGCTAACGTATGCCCGACCATCTCTGGAAAGATTGTCGACCGGCGGGACCAGGTTTTGATCACCTTTTTTTCGCCCGCTTTGTTCATCGCCTCAATCTTCTTGATCAAATGCTCGTCGACAAATGGTCCTTTCTTCAGTGAACGTGCCATGTTCTTTCCTCCCTTCCGCCTTAAGCCCTGCGTTTAATGATTAACCGGTCAGACGGTTTCTTCTTCCGTGTGCGGTGTCCGAGCGCCGGTTTACCCCACGGCGTCGTCGGAGCCCGGCCAATCGGTGAACGGCCTTCACCACCGCCATGCGGGTGGTCGACCGGGTTCATAACCACACCCCGGACGGAAGGACGGAACCCGAGCCAGCGTTTCCGGCCGGCTTTCCCAATCGTAATGTTTTCGTGTTCAAGATTTCCGACCTGGCCAATCGTCGCCATGCATTCCAGGCGGATTAAACGGACCTCGCCCGATGGTAAACGGACATGCGCGTAATCTCCTTCTTTCGCCATCAGTTGGGCCCGGCTGCCGGCGCTCTTTACTAACTGTCCCCCGGCGCCGCGTACCAATTCCAGGTTATGAATGATCGTACCGACCGGGATATTCGCCAGCGGTAAAGCATTCCCGACCTTGATATCGGCATCCGGACCGGAAACCACCGTTTCGCCGACTTCCAAACCATCTGGAGCAATAATATACCGTTTCTCGCCGTCAACATAATGTAATAAGGCGATCCGCGCCGTTCTGTTCGGATCATATTCAATCGCCGCCACTTTGGCGGGAATACCGAATTTGTCGCGCTTAAAATCGATCAGCCGGTACATCCGCTTATGGCCGCCGCCCCGGTGGCGGACGGTAATCCGACCGGTCGCATTCCGGCCACCGCTTTTCTTTAATGGTTCAAGCAATGATTTTTCCGGCTTAGTCTTGGTAATCTCTTCAAAGGAGGATACGGAGACAAAACGACGACCGGAAGATGTTGGCTTATATTTTTTAACAGCCACTACTTATACCTCCTTTACCGCAAAATAGGGATTAAACACCTTCAAAGAATTCGATCCTGTTTCCGGGTTCCAGAGTCACTACGGCCTTCTTCCAGCTCGGCCGCCGTCCCTCGTGCTTACCCATTCTTTTGATCTTCCCTAAGACCCTCATTGTATTGACATCTTTCACTTTAACCTTGAAAAGCTCTTCGATCGCTTGTTTAATCTGAATCTTGCTGGCCCGCCGGTCCACCATGAAGCAGTATTTATTCATCTCCAGCAGGCGGGTGCTTTTCTCCGTAACAACTGGTTTTTTAATGATCTCGTGCGCATCCATCAGGCCAACGCCTCCTCAACCTTGCCCACCGCATCCTTCGTGATCACCAGGTGGTCATGGAATAATATATCGTAGACATTGAGGCCTTCGGCGGTCAGGGTCATCACTCCGGGAAGGTTACGCGTTGATTTGCTGATGATTTCGTTCTTCTCAGCCAGCACAATCAGGGTCTTCCCGTCGACGACCTTTAAGTTGGTCAAGACGCCGAGGGCGGCTTTGGTTTTTGGTTCCGGGAACTGTAAATCTTCAAGGACAATCAGTTTCCCGTTCTGTACCTTGTCAGCCAACGCCGATTTGAGCGCCAGCCGCCATGCTTTTTTTGGCATCCGGAAACCGTAGCTCCGCGGGACCGGTGGGAAAACCACGCCACCTCCAGTCCAAATCGGGGAGCGCCTACTGCCATGACGGGCCCGGCCGGTTCCTTTTTGCCGCCAGGGTTTCGCGCCGCCGCCCCTCACTTCACTTCTGGTTTTCGCCTTCGCGGTGCCTTGCCGTCTGGACGCCAGTTGCATCACCACCGCCTGGTGAAGGAGGGACGAGTTTATCTTTACATTAAAGACCGAATCAGCCAGGGTAATCTCCCCAACTGTTTTTCCGTCCATGTTGTATACGGGTAATGTCGGCATTCCAATCCTCCTCTCCTGCTCACATCTTCAACCTTAACTGCTTTGCTGATAGGCTCCTTTAACTACCACATAGGCGCCGTTTCTTCCTGGAACTGCCCCTTTGATCAGGAGCAGGTTGTTCTCCGGATCAACTTTCACAACCGTCAACCCGCGCACCGTTACCTGGTGGCCGCCTTCCCGTCCGGGCAACGGATGGCCTTTGAAGACCCGCGCCGGATCGGTCGGTCCCAACGAACCGGGGCCCCGGTGGTATTTCGAACCATGCCGCATCGGTCCACGGTGACCGTTATATCTTTTGATCGTCCCGGTGAACCCTTTACCTTTGGCCGTTCCGGTTACATTGACGATTTCGCCCTCTTTAAACAGCTCAACCGTCACCGTCTGTCCGACCTCATACTGCTGGCACTCTTCCGGAGAGATCCTGATCTCGCGAACAAAACGTAAGGGTTTAACCCCCGCTTTGGCAAAATGCCCTTTTAAAGGCTTATTGACAAGCTTTACTTTCTTTTCCTCAAAACCCAGTTGGATCGCAGAATATCCTTCTTTCTCCTCGGTCTTCTTTTGCACGACCATGCATGGCCCGGCTTCAACAACGGTAACAGGAATCAGATGGCCTTCGGAGCTGAAAACCTGCGTCATTCCGATCTTCTTCCCTAGAATTCCCTTGGCCAACCGAGTCACCTCCTAACCTAAAACAAGAAAATTTAGATGTCTGAAAAAGCTGATTTAAGATCTCAACAAGCTTAGAGCTTGATTTCGATATCAACCCCGGCGGGTAGATCCAGACGCATGAGCGCGTCGACCGTCTTGGAACTGGGTTCTAAAATATCGATCAGCCGTTTATGAGTACGCATTTCAAACTGTTCACGGGAGTCCTTATCGATATGGACGGAGCGTAAAACCGTATAGATACTTTTTTCGGTCGGTAAGGGAATGGGCCCGGAAACCACAGCCCCCGTCCGCTTCGCCGTCTCGACTATTTTCTCTGCTGATTGATCCAGGATCCGGTGGTCAAAAGCTTTCAAACGGATTCTGATCTTTTGATTGGCCATTATCGTCCCTCCTTAAACTGGAGACTTCGGTTTTTCGTCAGCCTTTACTAAAATCTTAGGGGGCGTGCAGGCAAGCTGCACGCCTTTCCCCCTCATTCCTTACTCAATAACTTTGGTCACAACACCGGAACCAACCGTCCGGCCGCCTTCACGAATCGCGAAACGTAACCCTTCTTCCATCGCAATCGGGCTGATCAGTTCGATCGTCATCCGGATGTTGTCACCAGGCATCACCATCTCGACACCCTCCGGCAGTCTCGCAACACCGGTTACGTCGGTCGTCCGGAAGTAGAACTGCGGCCGGTAACCGTTGAAGAACGGGGTGTGACGTCCGCCTTCCTCTTTCGTCAGAACGTAAACCTCACCCTCAAACTTGGTATGCGGGGTGATCGAGCCCGGCTTCGCCAACACTTGTCCGCGTTCGATCTCTTTCCGGTCAATCCCGCGCAGCAGCACACCGATGTTATCCCCGGTCTCCGCTTCGTCCAGAATCTTCCGGAACATCTCGACACCGGTCACCACCGTCTTCTTGATCTCGTCCCGCAAGCCGACGATCTGTACTTCGTCCCCGACCTTTACTTTACCGCGCTCAACACGCCCGGTCGCCACGGTACCACGCCCGGTAATCGTGAAGACGTCTTCCACCGGCATCAGGAACGGTTTGTCAACATCACGCGCCGGGGTCGGAATATACTCGTCTACCGCGTCCATCAGTTCCCAGATCTTGCCGCACCATTCGCAGTCACGGTTTCCGCAGCTGCATTCCAGCGCTTTCAGACCGGAACCTTTAATCACCGGAATCTCGTCGCCAGGGAACTCGTATTTGCTCAAGAGATCCCGCACTTCCATCTCGACCAGCTCTAAGAGTTCGGGGTCGTCGACCATATCCACTTTGTTCAACCAGACGACGATGTTCGGCACCCCGACCTGACGGGCCAAAAGAATATGCTCGCGGGTCTGCGGCATCGGACCGTCGGCCGCCGAAACAACCAGGATCGCCCCGTCCATCTGGGCGGCACCGGTGATCATGTTCTTCACGTAGTCGGCGTGGCCCGGACAGTCGACGTGGGCATAATGCCGTTTCTCCGTTTGGTACTCAACGTGTGAAGTATTAATCGTGATCCCGCGCTCTTTTTCTTCCGGCGCTTTGTCAATCTGGTCAAAGCTCATGGCTTGGGCTTGACCAACCTTCGCGAGCACCTGCGTGATCGCAGCGGTCGTGGTGGTCTTCCCATGGTCGACGTGACCAATTGTCCCAACGTTAACATGCGGTTTTGTCCGTTCAAATTTTTGTTTTGCCAATTTTAATCCTCCTCAATCCTTTTAGTGATCGTTTTTGATAATTTGACAATTATTATAAAGAATTTTCTTTCGCAAGGGGTGTACTGCTGTAAACAGCAGCCGGCCGTTCAAGTTAGTGCGCGATAATCTCTTTGGCCAAACTGGCCGGAACCTCTTCATAATGTGAGAAGTAAATTGTATAAATCGCCCGGCCCTGGGAGAGGGAGCGCAACGTCGTCGCATAACCAAACATCTGCGCCATGGGAACAAACCCGCGAATCACCTGGGCGCCGGCTCTTGTTTCCATGCCCTCAACCCTGCCCCGCCGTGCGTTAAAGTCACCCAGGATATCGCCGAGATACTCCTCAGGGGTGACGATTTCAATCTTCATGACCGGTTCAAGCAAGACCGGATCCGCTTTCTGGCAACCTTCTTTAAATCCCATCGAAGCGGCAATCTTGAACGCCATCTCGGAAGAGTCCACTTCATGATAAGAACCGTCAAACAAGGTTACCACCACATCGACCACCGGATAGCCGGCTAGGACACCGTTGGCCATCGCCTCTTTCACCCCGGCTTCCACTGCCGGAATGTACTCTTTCGGTACCACGCCGCCGACGATCTTGTTTTCGAAGACAAACCCGCCACCCGGTTGGTTCGGGGCCAGTTCAAGCCAGACATGGCCGTATTGGCCGCGCCCGCCGCTCTGCCGGACAAATTTCCCTTCCGCCTTCACCGTCCGCCGGATCGTCTCTCTGTACGCAACCTGCGGCTTACCGATGTTGGCGGCGACTTTGAACTCCCGGATCAGACGGTCGGTAATGATCTCTAAATGTAATTCGCCCATTCCGGAGATGATCGTCTGTCCGGTTTCCGGATCGGTCCGTACCTGGAAGGTCGGATCCTCTTCGGCGAGTTTAATGAGGGAGAGGCCGAGTTTATCTTGATCCGCCTTGGTCTTCGGCTCAATCGCGACCGAGATCACCGGCTCCGGAAATTCCATCGCTTCCAAGAGGATCGGATGGTCTTCACTGCACAGGGTATCCCCGGTCGAAGTCTCTTTCCAGCCGACCGCCGCCGCGATGCTGCCGGTCGCCACCGAAGTGACCTCTTCACGGTGGTTGGCATGCATCCGCAAGATCCGGCCGACCCGTTCACGCCGGTCTTTACTGGAGTTATAAATATAGGAACCGACTTTTAATTCTCCGGAATAAACCCGGAAGAAAACCAGTTTACCGACATACGGATCGGTCATCACCTTAAAGGCCAAGGCCGAAAATGGTTCATCGCCGGCCGGCTTACGGAAGATCTCATCTTTGGTACGCGGATCAATCCCCGGGACCGGTGGCAGGTCGAGCGGTGACGGCAGGTAATAAACGACCGCATCCAATAAGGGCTGGATTCCTTTGTTTTTGAAGGCGGAACCGCACAGAACCGGTGTTATCTTGGAGGCGATGACTGCCTTGCGGAGTGATGCCCGGATCTCCTCGGGGGTAATCTTCTCACCCTCCAGGTATTTTTCCATAATTGCTTCATCAAATTCCGCCAAACTTTCCAGTAGTTTGTTCCGGTATTCCTCCACCTGATCCTGAACATCCGCCGGAATCGCCTGCTCCTCGCTTTTTGTGCCTAAATCATCCACGTAGATAATTGCTTTCTCCTCAATCAGGTCGACGACACCGCGGAATTTATCTTCGACGCCGACCGGGATCTGAATCGGAACGGGATTCGCCCCCAGTTTGCTCCGGATCATCCCGACCACCCGGAAAAAGTCAGCGCCCACGCGGTCCATTTTGTTCACAAAGGCGATCCGGGGAACGTGGTACTTGTCGGCTTGTCGCCAAACCGTCTCGGATTGGGGTTCCACTCCGCCCACCGCACAGAAAACCGCCACGGCACCGTCAAGCACCCGGAGCGAACGTTCCACCTCGACAGTAAAGTCCACGTGCCCGGGCGTGTCGATAATGTTGATTTGGCAATTTTTCCACATAGCGGTGGTCGCTGCGGAGGTAATGGTAATCCCCCGCTCCTGCTCCTGGATCATCCAGTCCATGGTGGCGGATCCCTCATGTACTTCACCCATCCGGTGCACCCGGCCGGTGTAAAAAAGAATCCGCTCCGTGGTGGTAGTTTTCCCCGCATCAATATGGGCCATGATACCAATATTTCTAATTTGTGCGATCTGAAAATCCCTGCTCACTAAATAACCTCCAACCGTTTTCCCAGAGTCAAACACTTGCTGTTACCAACGGTAATGGGCAAATGCCTTGTTGGCTTCCGCCATCCGGTGGGTATCTTCTTTCTTCTTAATGGAAGCACCAACATTATTCGCGGCGTCGATTAATTCGGCCGCCAGTTTCTCTTTCATCGTCCGTTCCGCCCGCGCCCGCGCACTGCCAATAATCCAGCGCATCGCTAACGAAACGCGGCGCTCCGGCCGGACTTCCATTGGCACCTGATAGGTAGCGCCCCCCACCCGGCGCGGCCTTACTTCTAAGACCGGCATGACATTCTTCATTGCCTCTTGGAATACTTCCAAGGGATCTTTCCCGGTCTTTTCTTTCACCAGATCGAGTGCCTGGTAAAATATCTTCTCACCCAATCCCCGTTTTCCCGAATAGGTGATTTTATTAATAAACTGCGTCACCATCGGATCGTTATAGATCGGATCGGGAATAATCACCCGCTTGGGTACTGCTCCCCGTCGTGGCAAGTTTAACCCTCCTTACTTTTTCGCAGTCGCAGTTTTCGGGCGTTTGGCGCCGTACTTCGATCTGCCCTGTTTGCGATCTTGTACGCCCGCGGTATCCAATGTACCACGAATAATATGATAACGGACGCCCGGCAAATCCTTCACACGTCCCCCTCTGATCAGAACCACGGAGTGTTCCTGCAGATTATGCCCTTCGCCCGGGATATATGCGGTAACTTCCATACGGTTCGACAAACGAACCCTCGCCACTTTCCGCAATGCTGAGTTAGGCTTTTTCGGCGTTACAGTTGAAACCCTGGTACATACTCCGCGTTTTTGTGGGCTACCCTTGGCCGTTTCATACATATCCTCTTTCTTATTATTATAAGACCAGAGTAGTGCAGGAGCGGAACTCTTCTGTGTAACTTTCTTTCGTCCTTTGCGCACCAGTTGATTAATTGTTGGCACTTACTCCACCTCCTTCCTTATCTCGGACCAGCGCCACTACTGCGGCGCTGACATCGATCCGGCAGATCTGACCCAACTCTTTTCTGCCCACCCGGGTCACGATGATCTTCACATTCTTTCCCCGGCTGGCCAGTTGAACTTTTCGCTTGATGTGCTCATCCACATCATTGGCCAGATAGACAATATGGGCTCTATCCTGTTGAATTGCACGCAGGGTTTGTTTTAAACCAATCACCCTGTTCTTCACTTCCGGGCTAGATTCTTCCACCGAACCTCTCTCCTTACCACTCCATGAAAGAATATTCTCTAAAAACCCAGACTTTATAAGTTTAACATCTCACTTTCTTGGTGTCAATAACAATCTTAAGTGGATGACCGAAGATTGAGATTAAAGCAGTGTAAACAGGATGACCGTCTCCCTGCTCCTTGTTTATTATCCCCTGCTTCGGCCGGCGCAAGTACAGATTAAAAAGCTGGAGCTGGTAATCCCAACGCCGGCTCCAGCTTTCCCTGTCTTATCCGACGCCCTTGCTTATCCGACCGGTCTCGCGCTCAACTCTTCCGCCGCCGGGGACTGGCTCTGCTGCTCCCCGTCGAGGTGATCGATGGCGATCTCCCGGTACCTGGGCATCCCGGTACCGGCCGGGATCAACTTACCAATAATCACATTCTCCTTCAACCCGAGCAACGGATCGCGTTTTCCTTTGATGGCCGCATCCGTTAGTACGCGGGTCGTTTCCTGGAAGGAAGCCGCCGAGAGGAAACTCTCGGTTGCGAGCGAGGCCTTGGTGATCCCGAGCAGAACCGGACGGGCTACCGCCGGGGTTCCACCCTCTTCTTCGACGCGCCGGTTTTCGTCCTCCAGTTCCTGCAGATCAACGAGGCTCCCCGGCAAGAGGTTGGTATCGCCCGGAAGCTCAACCTTCCGTTTCCTCAGCATCTGCCGGACGACCACTTCGATGTGTTTGTCGTTAATCTCGACGCCTTGGGAACGGTAGACTTCCTGTACTTCATGGACCAGGTACATCTGGACCCCGCGGATCCCCTTAATTTTCAGGATATCATGCGGGTTGACGGACCCTTCGGTCAGCTGGTCACCGGCTTCCACCCGTTTCCCGTCACGGACCCGGAGCCGGGCGCCGTAGGGGATCTGGTAGAAGCGTTCCTCACCATCGTCGGAAATGACGCTCACCCGCCGGACCCCTCTCACCTCGACCACCTTAACCGTTCCGCTGATTTCGGAGATAATGGCCTGGCCTTTCGGTTTCCTTGCTTCAAACAGCTCTTCCACCCGGGGGAGACCCTGCGTGATATCTTCTCCGGCCACCCCACCGGTATGGAAGGTTCTCATCGTCAACTGCGTTCCCGGCTCGCCGATCGACTGGGCGGCGATAATTCCGACCGCTTCGCCGACATCCGCCCGCCGTCCGGTGGCCAGGTTCCGGCCGTAACATTGCGCACAGACACCGTAGCGGGTGCGGCAGGTTAAGACCGAACGGACGGTGACCTTTTCGACCCCGGCCTCGACGATCCGCCGGGCAATCGTCTCCGTAATCTCTTCATTGAAACCGACAATCTTCTCGCCGGTCTGCGGATCAACAACCTCCTCGGCCGCGAACCGCCCGATGATCCTCTCTTCAAGGGTCTCGATCATTTCCTCTCCGTTCGTAATGGCGGTCAGGGTAACTCCTTCGGTCGTCCCGCAGTCCTCTTCCCGCACAATCACGTCCTGGGTAACGTCGACCAACCGTCTGGTCAAGTAACCCGAGTCCGCCGTCCGGAGCGCCGTATCGGCCAGACCCTTCCGGGCGCCGTGCGTCGAGATGAAGAACTCCAAAACCGTCAGTCCCTCACGGAAGTTCGCTTTAATCGGCAGGTCGATAATCCGGCCGGAGGGATCGGACATCAAGCCCCGCATCCCGGCGAGCTGCGAGAGCTGGGAGACATTACCACGCGCCCCGGAGTTGGACATCATCGAAACGGAGTTAAAGGGATCAAGATTTCTTACCATTGCGGCGGTGACATCATCTTTCGCTTTCGCCCAGATGTCAATGAAGCGCTGGTAGCGTTCCTCGCTGGTAATCAAACCGCGCCGGTATTGCAGTTCAATCTGGTCTCCCAGTTTTTCGGTCTCCTCAATAATCTTTTTCTTCTCCGGCGGGGTTTGAATATCGGAGACCGAGATCGTGGTTCCGGATTGTGTGGCAAACCGGTATCCCAGCCGTTTTAGCTGGTCCAGGAGTTCGGCCGTCCGGTGGGTACCGTACCGCCGGCAGATCTCGGAGACGATTAGATTCAAATCTTTCCGGCCTGTTCCCTTGTCGCCGAGTTTGGCAAACATCTCGTCGATGAAATCCTCGGCTACATTGATATTGTCTTTAAAGATTAGGCGCCCGGCCGACGTCTCCACAATCCCCTTGTCGGTCCGTACTTTGATCTTGGCCTGGAGGTCAAGATAGCCGTTATGATAGGCCAGGATCGCTTCGTCCGGCGAAGAATAGTAATTTCCTTCCCCGCGGGCGCCCTTCCGGATGATCGTCAGGTAGTAACAGCCGACAATCACGTCCTGGTTCGGCGTCGCCAACGGCCGGCCATGGGCCGGCGAGAGGATATTATGCGAGGAAAGCATCAGAATACGCGCTTCCGCCTGGGCTTCGGTCGAGAGCGGTACGTGCACCGCCATCTGGTCCCCGTCAAAGTCGGCATTGTATGCCGGACAGACAAGGGGATGGAGCTGAATCGCCCGTCCTTCGACCAGGACCGGTTCGAAGGCCTGGATCCCCAGGCGGTGCAGCGTCGGTGCCCGGTTGAGAAGGACCGGATGCTCCCGGATCACTTCTTCCAGGACATCCCAGACCTCGGGACGGGCCTTCTCCACCATCCGCTTGGCACTTTTAATATTATGCACAAAGCCCTGATCGACCAGCTTTTTCATGACGAAGGGCTTAAAGAGCTCCAAGGCCATCTCTTTCGGGAGACCGCACTGGTGCATCTTTAATTCCGGGCCGACAACAATCACCGAACGCCCGGAGTAGTCCACCCGTTTTCCGAGGAGATTCTGGCGGAACCGGCCTTGTTTACCCTTAAGCATATCACTGAGCGACTTGAGCGCCCGGTTCCCGGGGCCGGTGACCGGCCTGCCGCGGCGGCCGTTGTCGAGGAGGGCATCAACCGCCTCCTGCAGCATCCGTTTTTCATTGCGGACAATAATATCAGGCGCGCCCAGTTCCAGGAGTCTCTTTAACCGGTTGTTCCGGTTAATCACCCGCCGGTATAAATCATTCAGGTCGGAGGTGGCAAACCTGCCCCCGTCCAACTGCACCATCGGCCGGAGTTCCGGCGGAATGACCGGGATGACATCAAGGATCATCCACTCCGGCCGGTTCCCTGACTTGCGCAGGGCTTCGACAACCTCCAAGCGCCGGATCGCCCGGACTTTACGCTGACCGCTCACCTCTCTGATCTCTTTTTTCAGTTCGGCCGCGAGTTGCTCCAGGTCGATCTCTTCAAGGAGCCTTTTAATCGCTTCGGCACCCATCATTGCTTCGAAGGTATCACCGTACTTCTCACGCGCTTCCCGGTACTCGCTCTCCGACAAAAGTTGTTTCTTGGATAAGGTACTGTTTTCATCGGGAGGCGGCGTAATCACAACATACGCCGCAAAATACAGGATCTTTTCGAGCGTGCGCGGTGACATGTCGAGCAAGAGCCCCATCCGGCTGGGAATCCCTTTAAAGTACCAGATATGGGAGACCGGGGCGGCCAGCTCGATATGGCCAAGGCGCTCCCGGCGGACCTTGGAGCGGGTCACTTCGACGCCGCAGCGGTCACAGACAATCCCTTTGTATCGAACCCGTTTGTACTTCCCGCAGTGGCATTCCCAATCCCGTTGTGGCCCGAAGATCTTTTCACAGAACAACCCTTCCCGTTCAGGTTTGAGGGTTCGGTAGTTGATCGTTTCCGGTTTTTTTACTTCCCCGCTCGACCAGGCTCTAATCTGTTCGGGGGAAGCCAACCCGATTTTTATCGCATCAAAATTGTTGGCGTCCAACAAGGATCAATCCCTCCCTGACCCAAAATTTTACTTGGTCACTTCGTTTTCGCCACCGGCAAAAGCGGGTACTACTTTTCCTTAATGGCCTTCAGCAGATCGCTGGTCGGGAACTCATCTTCCCCGTCCTCGGGAGGAACCTCTTCTTCAAACTCCCCGGCGAGCTCAACATCGTCATCGGTTTCCCCTTCTTCCAGGTACTCGGTGGGGTCAAAGTCATCCTCAAAATCCATTTCTTCCTCGCCGTCGATCTCTTCGTCCTCTTCCCCGGCCTCCTCATCCTCCTCATCGAACTCTTCACTCTCGCCTGAAGCTTTCTCAAAGGTCGGTTGTTCGATCTCCAGACCAAGCTCTTTCGCCATCTCCTGGACATCGTCTTCGTCATCCTTCAGTTCGACCTCGGCTTCTTCCGCCAATACCTTGACATCAAGGCAGAGACTCTGCAGTTCTTTGATTAAGACCTTGAAGCCCTCGGGGACGCCGGGTTCCGGAATATTCTCGCCCTTCACAATCGCTTCGTAAGTCTTCACCCGCCCGACCACATCGTCGGACTTGACCGTCAGCAACTCTTGGAGGGTATGGGCCGCCCCGTAAGCTTCGAGCGCCCAAACCTCCATCTCTCCAAAGCGCTGACCGCCGAATTGGGCTTTCCCGCCCAGCGGTTGTTGGGTCACCAGCGAATAAGGGCCGGTGGACCGGGCATGGATCTTATCATCTACTAGATGGGCCAGTTTGAGCATATAGATATAACCGACGGTCACGGGTTTATCGAACGGTTCGCCGCTGCGCCCGTCGTAAAGCATAATTTTCCCGTCCTTCGGGAGGCCGGCTTTTTCCAAGTATTGCACGATCTCTTCTTCCGTCGCGCCGTTAAAGACCGGGGTTGCCACCTTCAAGCCCAATGCTTTGGCCGCCCACCCCAAGTGCGTCTCCATAATCTGACCGATATTCATCCGGGAGGGCACACCCAGCGGATTCAGGACTATCTCGACCGGCGTGCCGTCCGGAAGGAACGGCATGTCTTCCACCGGCAAGACTTTAGCGATGACACCTTTGTTCCCGTGCCGGCCGGCCATCTTGTCACCTTCGGAAATCTTCCGTTTTTGGGCGACATAGACCCGGACCAGCTTATTAACTCCGGGGGCAAGTTCGTCATCGTTCTCCCGGCTGAAGACTTTCACATCAACCACTTTCCCGGATTCACCATGCGGGACTTTCAGGGAGGTATCCCGGACCTCGCGGGCCTTTTCCCCGAAGATCGCCCGGAGGAGGCGCTCCTCGGCCGTCAGTTCGGTCTCGCCCTTCGGCGTCACTTTCCCGACGAGAATATCGCCGGGGTGAACTTCAGCGCCGATCCGGATAATCCCGTTTTCGTCCAGATCATCCAGGGAACCCTCGGCAGTATTGGGGATATCCCGTGTAATCTCCTCCGGACCCAACTTGGTGTCACGGGCTTCACATTCGTATTCTTCAATATGGATCGAAGTAAAAGTATCTTCCATCAGTAGTTTTTCACTGATCAGGATCGCATCTTCGTAGTTATAACCTTCCCAGGGCATGAAAGCGACCAGGATATTTTTGCCCAGGGCCAGCTCACCGTGGTCGGTCGAAGGGCCGTCGGCAATGACTTCACCGGCTTCGACCCGCTGCCCTTGACGGACGATCGGGCGTTGATTGATACAAGTCCCGTGGTTGGAGCGTTTAAACTTCTGGAGTTTGTACCGGTCCTCCTTGCCATTATCCGTCCGGATAATTATCTGGTCGGTCGTGACCCTCTCAACCACCCCGGGGTTCTTCGCCAGGACGACTACTCCGGAATCGACCGCCGCCTTATACTCCATCCCGGTTCCGACCAGAGGCGCTTCGGTCGCAATCAACGGAACTGCCTGGCGCTGCATGTTGGAGCCCATCAACGCCCGGTTGGCGTCATCATGCTCCAGGAACGGGATGAGCGCCGTCGCAATACTGACAAGTTGTTTCGGGGAGACGTCCATAAAATTGACATCCTCCCGCGGCACAATCAGAATTTGGTCCTTATAGCGGGCTGAAACTTTCTGGTTGACAAACAACCTGGTCTCCGGGTCGAACATCTCATTCGCCTGGGCAATAATGTACTCGTCCTCTTCATCGGCTGTCAGGTAGACGATCTCATCGGTGACCTTCCCGTCAACCACGCGCCGGTATGGGGTGTCAATAAACCCATACTCATTGATCCGGGCATAGGTGGTCAACGAGCCGATTAAACCGATATTCGGACCTTCCGGTGTCTCGATCGGACATATCCGGCCGTAGTGGGAATGGTGAACGTCGCGGACTTCAAAGCCTGCCCGTTCCCGCGAGAGCCCGCCCGGTCCAAGGGCGGAGAGCCGCCGCTTATGCGTCAATTCGGCCAGCGGATTGGTCTGGTCCATGAACTGGGAGAGCTGGCTCGAGCCAAAAAATTCTTTGATCGCCGCCACCACCGGGCGGATGTTGATCAGGGCTTGCGGGGTAATGACATCCAGATCCTGGATGGTCATCCGCTCCCGGACCACCCGTTCCAAACGGGAAAGGCCGATCCGGAACTGGTTCTGCAAAAGTTCGCCGACCCTTTTCAGGCGGCGGTTCCCCAGGTGGTCGATATCATCGACCTCCCCTTTCCCGTCCAAGAGATCAAGCATGTAGTCGACAACCCGCATGATATCTTCCGGGGTCAGGGTACGGACCGCCTCCACCGCCGGAACTTCATTCCCGTTTTCATCCCGGTGGGCGGGAATGGATTTGACCGGCAGGTCCAGCTTCAGTTTTTTATTCAGTTTATAACGGCCGACGGCCGCCAGATCATAACGCCGGGGTTCAAAGAAGAGCATCTCAAAGAGGGTACGGGCACTCTCCACGGTCGGCGGTTCACCCGGCCGCAGACGCTTGTAGATCTCAATCAGTGCTTCTTCCGGGTTTTGTGTATTGTCGCGTTCCAGAGTATTCTGGATCGCTTCGTGATGGTTATAACGCTCCAGGATCTGCACGTTATTAGCGAGACCGATCGCCTTCAGCAGAACGGTAGCCGGGATCTTTCTGGTCCGATCGATCCGGACGTACAGGACATTATTCGCGTCGAATTCCAACTCCAGCCAGGCCCCGCGGTTGGGAATAATACTGGCCGTATAGAGAATTATCCCGCTGGAATCGACGCTCTTGCCGAAATACACCCCCGGAGAACGGACCAGCTGGCTGACGATCACCCGTTCCGCACCGTTGATGATAAACGTACCCTTCTCCGTCATCAACGGGAAATCGCCCATGAAGACTTCCTGCTCCTTAACCTCGCCGGTCTCCTTGTTGATCAACCTTACTTTAACGCGAAGCGGAGCGGCATAATTGGCGTCTCTCTCCTTGCATTCGTCAACATCGTATTTGGGTTCCCCCAACGTGTAATCGACGAAATGGAGGACAAGGTTTCCTGTAAAGTCGGTAATTGGAGAGATATCTTCAAAGACTTCACGGAGTCCCTTCTCCAAAAACCATTGGTAGGACTTTTGTTGAATTTCAATGAGGTTTGGTATCTCCAGGATCTCATCGATCTTGGAAAAACTGATTCTCCCTCTCTTTTCTGCATTCATTGCGTCCGGCAAATCCTCACCCCTCTTCCCCTTTTTTAAACTATCCTGTACTTATCTGGAGAAATTGCATAATTCTTGTCCCGAAAACCTTCCGAACTATACAATTTCTTTTTTTAAGAACAAACTGCGTGGACGATGAGCATGGCACCACGCATAAGAAGCATCCTACCGCCCCGCAGATTTTTTCGAAACAAGGTTTGCTTTTTTGCGCCAACCGTTATAAAATATAAACGGAAATGTTGATGAATGAACGGGCCCGCGCGGCACAAAAGAGCAATAAATGGCAAAAGCAAGGCTAACCCCTTGCTACCCCTGCCAAAAGAGCTTGCTTTTTGAAAGATAAACACGGAATAAGTAAAAAAACTGCTTGGGAAATATATAAATCACCTACAATATAAAACGGTGATAATGCGGAGGTAGAGAAGCGAACACGTCAGCAATATAAAATGATATCATTATTTTTTTTTATTGTCAATGCCAATTATCCAAAATTATAGAAAAAAAGAGAGGCGCTTTGGCAGCAGCCTCTCTCTTTTTTTAACTGATCCTTACTTGATTTCGACCGTCGCCCCGGCCTCTTCCAATTTGGCCTTGATATCTTCGGCGACCTCTTTCGAGACACCCTCTTTAACCGGCTTCGGAGCGCCGTCAACCAGGTCCTTGGCTTCCTTCAGCCCGAGCCCGGTCAGTTCGCGGACGACTTTGATCACGTTGATCTTCTTGTCGCCGGCACTGGCCAGAATGACATCGAATTCAGTCTTCTCTTCGACCGGAGCAGCCGCTGCCGCACCGGCAACCGGAGCAGCCACCGCAACCGGAGCAGCCGCCGAAACTCCAAACTCTTCCTCAAAAGCTTTGACCAGTTCATTTAACTCCAGAACGGACATTCCCTTTACGATTTCCAAAACTTCATTAACTTTAGGCATTTAATAATCCCCCTTGTTTTTAATGCTTGTTTTTTAATTGATTTTTCTTCATTGGTGGGTCACACCCTTAACCTTAAGCTTCTCCAGCTTGTTTCTTGCGAATCGCTTCCAGAACATAAGCGGTATTCCGGATCGGCGCCGACAGGACATAAACCAGATTCCGTATCGGAGCCTGCAGGAGACCGGCCAATTGGCCAAGGATGACTTCACGGGACGGTAGTTCAGCCAAAGCCTTTACTTCCGCCTGGTCAATCACCCTACCCTCCAGGACGCCTCCTTTTAGTTCCAGTTTCTTATGGTCTTTCGCAAATTCCGCCAATATTTTCGCCGGAGCGACCGGATCCTGATAACCAAAGGCCAATGCGGTCGGGCCCTCTAGATAGGTTTCTAATCCCGGTAATTCCGCCTTTTGGGCTGCTAACTTCGTTAGGGTATTCTTCACCACCCTTAACTCGACGCCGGCGGCGCGTAAATTCTTGCGCAGCTCAGTCGCTTCCTCCACGGTTAAACCGCGGAAGTCAACCAAAACCACGGCCTGGGATTTGGTTAGTTTCTCGTGCACTTCGGCAACAACTGCTTCCTTTTCCGGTCTGGCCATCTGTTCACCTCCTATTCTAGTTTAGAAAAGAAAAGGAGCCCCATAGAACAGACAAGAGGGCTCCGTCAATTAACGAAGTTCTTCCCAACCTCGGCAGGCGAAGATCATTAAATCCTTTCAAGGATACCTGCTGTCTATGGCGAGAGGCGCTTATATGCGCTCCTATTCAATTGTCATGATGCTTAAGTTTTAACCTGAAAAACCGTCCGGCCACGCCGCCGGTTATTCACTGGCAGCCACCAAGCTGGTCGCCTGCGGGGAAACCTTGATTCCCGGGCTGTGGGTCGAGGAAACAGCGATCGATTTCAAATAAGTGCCCTTGGCACCCGCCGGTTTCGCTTTAATGACCGCCCCGGCCAAACGCTTGAAATTCTCAAACAACTGTTCCGCCGTGAACGAGAGTTTCCCAATGGGCACATGAATAATCCCGGTTTTGTCGACCCGGTACTCAACTTTACCGGCTTTAATCTCCTGGACCGCTTTGGCGACATCCATGGTCACCGTACCGGTCTTGGGGTTGGGCATTAAGCCTTTCGGCCCCAAAATTTTACCCAAACGCCCGACTACCCCCATCATATCGGGAGTGGCCACCGCGACGTCAAAATCAAGCCAACCTTTCTGGATCTCCTCGGCGATCTCTTCCGCCCCGACCCGGTCGGCGCCGGCTTCTTCAGCCTCTCTGGCTTTGTCGCCTTTGGCAAAGACCAAGACCCGGACCGTTTTCCCCGTCCCGTGGGGAAGGACCACGGTTCCTCTGACCTGTTGGTCGGCATGCCGGGGATCAACCCCCAGACGCATCGCGACTTCCACGGTCTGGTCAAAACCGGATTTCACAATCTGTTTTAAGAGTTCAAACGCTTCCAGCGGTTCATATAGTTTTTCGCGGTCGATCGCTTTCGCCATCTCCGCATACTTCTTACCGTGTTTCGGCATATTTAAATCCTCCTTGTTAGTGGTTCAAACGGATACTTCGCAAGGCGCGCATCCTCCCACGAAGGGAAGAGGCTATCTTACTTCTCCACCACAATGCCCATACTGCGGGCAGTGCCTTCAACCATGGACATGGCCGCTTCCAGGCTGGCCGCATTTAAGTCCACCATTTTTAATTGGGCAATCTCTCTGACCTGGTCAAGGTTGAGTTTGCCGACCTTTTCTTTGTTCGGAACCCCAGACGCCTTCTCCAAATTGAGCGCCTTCTTAATTAAAACCGGAACCGGCGGGGTTTTCGTGACGAACGTAAAGGAACGATCTTCATACACCGTAATGACCACCGGAATAATCATCCCGGCTTGGCTGGCTGTCCGCTCGTTAAAAGCTTTCGTGAACTCCATAATGTTCACCGCATGTTGTCCAAGCGCCGGTCCAACCGGTGGAGCAGGAGTGGCTTTCCCAGCCGGAATCTGTAATTTAATGATTGCAGCAACTTTTTTGGCCATCGTCCTGACACCTCCTTATCTAGAGATTCGATAGGGTTAATACTTTTCAACCTGGTTATATTCCAATTCAACCGGAGTCTCCCGGCCAAACATGGAGACAAGCACTTTAAGTTTACCCCTTTCCGGATTGATCTCCTCGATCGTTCCGGAAAAATTCTCAAACGGGCCCCTGATGACCCGGACCATTTCGCCGATCGCGAAATCCAGTTTCGGCCGGGGTTCAACCACGCCCATCCGCCGGAGAATCGTCTCAATCTCTCCTTCTTGCAAGGGGATTGGTTTGGAACCGGGGCCGACAAAACCGGTTACTCCGGGCGTATTGCGTACGACATACCAAGAATCATCGGTCATAATCATCTCGACCAGGACATAACCGGGATAAACCTTCTTCTTCGTCAGCTTGCGTTTGCCGTCCTTGTACTCGTACTCCTCCTCCATGGGGACCAAAACACGGAAGATTAAATCTTCCATCCCCATCGAAGCGACCCGGCGTTCCAAATTCGCTTTGACTTTATTCTCATACCCTGAGTAGGTATGGATCACATACCAAGCTTTTTCCACGGTCATCACACTCATTACTATTAAAGCTTACTTAATAGCCCGGGAGATGAGCAAGCTTAAAATCGAGTCAAAAAAGAAGATCGTCAAGGCCACCACGACCACCGTGACCAGGACAAAAACCGTATATGTTGAAACTTCACGGCGGTTCGGCCATGCCACTTTCTTCAATTCAGCAACGGTGTTCCGAAAAAAGTTGGAAACATTCTTTCCGGATTTTTTTGTTGCCATCGTCTTTCCCACCTTTAACGGGTTTCTCGATGTATTGTTGCCTGACGGCAAAACTTACAATACTTTTTAAGTTCTAACCGCTCCGTAGTGTTCTTTTTGTTTTTAGTGGTGCGGTAATTTCTGTTTTTACATTCATTACAAGCCAAGGTAATTCCCTCGCGCACCGTCTCCACCTCCAGCATAAAATGAGCGAAAAAAAAGAAGCCGCAAAACATGTAGATCACTCAATAGAATTTACCATACTACCTGTCTCCTTGTCAAGGCTTTCTCCATTTTTCTTCTTGGAACCATCTTAAACAAAAACAAGGAAGCCGGATTCCGTGCGTTCTCCGGCTTCCTTATATTAAATCTTAAACCTTAAACTTACTCAATAACTTTGGTCACAACACCGGAACCAACCGTCCGGCCGCCCTCACGAATCGCGAAGCGTAACCCTTCTTCCATCGCAATCGGGCTGATCAGTTCGATCGTCATCCGGATGTTGTCACCAGGCATCACCATCTCGACGCCCTCCGGCAGTCTCGCCACACCGGTCACGTCGGTCGTCCGGAAGTAGAACTGCGGCCGGTAGCCGTTGAAGAACGGGGTGTGCCGTCCGCCTTCCTCTTTCGTCAGAACGTAAACTTCACCCTCAAACTTGGTATGCGGGGTGATCGAGCCCGGCTTCGCCAACACTTGTCCGCGTTCGATCTCTTTCCGGTCAATCCCGCGCAGCAGCACACCGATGTTATCCCCGGTCTCCGCTTCGTCCAGGATCTTCCGGAACATCTCGACACCGGTCACCACCGTCTTCTTGATCTCATCCCGTAAGCCGACGATCTGGACTTCGTCGCCAACCTTCACTTTACCGCGCTCAACACGCCCGGTCGCCACGGTCCCGCGCCCGGTAATCGTGAAGACGTCTTCCACCGGCATCAGGAACGGTTTGTCAACGTCACGCGCCGGGGTCGGAACATACTCGTCAACCGCGTCCATCAGTTCCCAGATCTTGCCGCACCATTCGCAGTCACGGCTTCCGCAGCTGCATTCCAGCGCTTTCAGACCGGAACCTTTGATCACCGGAATCTCGTCGCCGGGGAATTCGTACTTGGTCAAGAGATCCCGCACTTCCATCTCGACCAGTTCCAAGAGTTCGGGGTCGTCAACCATATCCACTTTGTTCAACCAGACGACAATGTAGGGCACCCCGACCTGACGGGCCAAGAGAATATGCTCGCGGGTCTGCGGCATCGGACCGTCGGCCGCCGAAACGACCAGGATCGCCCCGTCCATCTGGGCGGCGCCGGTGATCATGTTCTTCACGTAGTCGGCATGGCCCGGGCAGTCGACGTGGGCATAGTGCCGTTTCTCCGTTTGGTACTCAACGTGTGAAGTATTAATCGTGATCCCGCGCTCTTTTTCTTCCGGCGCTTTGTCGATCTGGTCGAAGGTCATGGCCTGGGCCTGACCAACCTTCGCGAGCACCTGCGTAATCGCGGCGGTCGTGGTGGTCTTCCCATGGTCGACATGACCAATCGTCCCGACGTTGACATGCGGTTTTGTCCGTTCAAATTTTTGTTTTGCCAATTTTAATCCTCCCTTATTTCAGGTTTATATTAACGCAAATTAAGGAATCGCATAATCAAAGTGAAAAACCGGTCGGCGGAAGACAGCACTTCCACAACTCGTCGTAAACTATCTGTCAACATTATGCAATTCCCTTAAATAAGAAATTATTCTCTCAATAATTACAAAATCCTCCCGCCACGGATTAAAGAATTGCAAAATTCAAACATTCATCTATTTGTTTGATTGTGGGCCGGGGCGCCGTCTTCATTTTAAATAAGCGGTGATCTGCGCCCAGATCCGTTCGTCGACCGGAATCCCCAGCTTTAAATTCTGCTCCCGGATTTCCTTGCTCCGTTGTCCCGGATATACAATCCGCCCCTTTTGGTCGATCGGTTGCGATGCGAGCAGATCCCGCACTGCGTCATCCGCGATCCGCTCGACCTCTTCCCGCGGGGCAATTTTGTAAAGATCGATCACAAAAAATACTTGCGAAACACCATGTTCGTCGCCTGCCAAACGTCCAATCGCCGCGGTCGTCTTCCCTAAAGCCAGACCGGCGGCCAGCAAATCCAGCACAATCGAGAGTGCCGCCCCCTTCCAGTAACCGGCGGGCAAGAGCCGTCTGGACTTTAAAACGGCGGCCGGATCACGGGTCAGTTCCCCTTTCTCGTCATAACCGGCAACAAACGGCATCGCTCTCCCTTCCAACCGGGCCAACTCCAAGGCGCCGTAGGAAAACTGCGACATCGCCAGGTCAACGACCACATCACCTTTTTCCCGCGGGAAAGCGATCATTACGGGATTATTCCCGATCCGGGCGTCGACAGCTCCCCAGGTCGGCATATTCGGAATCGTATTCGTGAAGCAAATCGCCGCCATCCCCTGGGCGCAAGCCTGATAGCCGTAGGTAGCCGCCCGCTGCCAATGGTTGGTATTCCGTAAGGCGACCAACCCGATTCCATACTCTTTGGCGAGCGCCATGGCCTGTTCCATACAGAACCAGGCATTGGTGATCCCAAGTCCCAATTGACCATCGTAGTTGGCGATCGCACCAAAACGGTTGATCAGGACCGGTTTTGCTTCGACATTGACAATCCCTTCATCAATATTCCGGATCAAGCGGGGAAAACGGTTGATCCCGTGGGTATAAGTCCCTTCCAAAGAATTGCGCGCCATTTCATAGGAGACCTTGCGTGCGTGTTCAGGCGGGCAATTCCGTGTGTATAAAACCTGCTCAAGCGTCCTTTGCACTTCCTCAAATTTCAGTCTGAGCATTCCTTCCCCTCCATTCGGCCGGACACCCGGTAAAACTTCTCCTTATTTTACACAGCCTTAAAAAGCCATTTACACCCATGCTTAATCTTAAAAAATTGCACAGAAATAAAATAGACCGTCTGGAGCGTGTGTCATGGTTCATACCAGGACTTAATGGAGAAAATCTTCCCGTTGCGGGCTGAAGATATCAATCAAAACCGCCTCTTCCAAAGCAACAACCCCGTGCGGCAGATCGGGCGCCACATAGTAACTGTCGCCCGCCTTGATGACCTGTTTTTCCTCGCCCAACTGGAGTTCAAGACTGCCCTTGACAACATATGTAACTTGTTCATGCGGATGGGTATGGACTGCCCCCACGCTTCCTTTGGCAAAAGAGACCTCTACCAACATTAAACTTCCCTGATGGGCCAGTACTCTTCGCTCCACCCCGGCGCCGGCCGGCGTCGCCGCCACTTGCGCTCTTTTGACAATCATCATTGGCACCTCCTTAAATCTATGTACTAAATAATTGCTTTATTATATAACAGATCTCATTATAACAGATTCAGAAAAACAATAATAAAAAAAGGTTCACGGTTCGGCTTTCAATGCTTCATCCGTCAACCCTGCGTTATTGATGGAGCCCTCAACCAGAATCGAACTGGTGACCTCATCCTTACCATGGATGCGCTCTACCTACTGAGCTATGAGGGCATTTGGTTGCGGGGGGAGGATTTGAACCTCCGACCTCCGGGTTATGAGCCCGACGAGCTACCGGCTGCTCCACCCCGCGATATTATATATGGTGGAGGGGGAAGGATTTGAACCTTCGAAGCGTTCACGCAACAGATTTACAGTCTGCCCCCTTTGGCCACTCGGGAACCCCTCCATAAACCGCAAAATTAATTATACAACAGCACTATTTAGTTGTCAACCTTTATTTAAAGTTACTTTCTTCCCGTTTTTCCAGATAACGTTCGAGCTTTCTTTTCACCCTCTGCAGCGCATTATCGATCGATTTAACATGGCGGTGCAGATCCTTGGCAATCTCCTGGTAGGAACGGCCGTCAAGATAGGAGACCAGGACCCGCCATTCCAATTCACTGAGAAACTCACCCATTTTGTTCTCGATATCGACGAACTCTTCCCTGCTGATGACCAGCTCTTCGGGGTCGGTAACTTTGTTACCGGAGATCACATCCATCAAAGTCCGGTCCGATTCTTCGTCATAAATGGGTTTATTCAAGGAAACATAAGAGTTTAACGGGATGTGCTTCTGCCTGGTTGCCGTCTTGATCGCCGTAATAATCTGCCGCGTAATACAAAGTTCGGCAAAGGCGCGGAAAGAAGCTAACTTATCGTGACGAAAATCGCGAATCGCTTTGTAAAGGCCGATCATCCCTTCCTGGATAATATCCTCCCGGTCGGCCCCAATTAAAAAGTAGGACCGGGCTTTCGCCCGTACAAAGTTTTTATACTTATTGATCAAATACTCCTGCGCTGCAGTATTACCTTGTCTGGCGGCTTCGACAATTGCTTCATCCATCATGTTATCATAAACTTCAAAGTTTTTTTGAGGATTTGCCCCCACCAGCATCGCCTCCAGACAACTAATGATTACATGTCCTTGATTGATCACCATTATACAACAGGCCATTACAGCCGTCAAGGCAATTCATTTTTCTTTCCCATGAATAGCTGGTTTAATTACATAATACCACCGGTTTGGAGGCGTGAATGTTATAAATTGTCAACCGGTTTGTGACGATCCTTTTTTCGATTACCGGCCGGAAACTGTCCCGGCCCCTATTTTCCATGGCGGCGGCGTAAGACCTCATAGAGCAAGATCCCGGCCGCGACCGAAACATTGAGCGAACCGACCTGACCAAACATGGGAATGCGTAACAATAAATCACACTTTTCTTTGGCCAACCTTGAGATTCCGGTCCCTTCCCCGCCCAGGACCAAACAGAGCGGGGCCGTAAAATCAAAGGTCTCCTCCCAGATGACCGTCCCGTCGGGATCCGCGCCAAGCACCCAACAGCCGTTTGCTTTTAATTCTTCAATCCCCCGGGCGGTGTTTTTGACCCGGGCAACCGGAAGGTAATTCGCAGCACCGGCCGAAGCCCTCAAGACCGTCGCATTTAAAGGGGCGACCCGGCGTTCCGGCACAATCACCCCATGCGCGCCGCCCACTTCCGCCGTCCGGATGATACTCCCGAAGTTATGCGGGTCTTCCACCCCATCGAGCAGCAATAGCAGCGGCTTTTCCCCGCGGGCGCCGGCCTGGGCGAGCAGCTCGGCAACGGTTGTGTAGGGAAGGGCCTCGGCGACCGCCATCACCCCCTGATGCCGGCCGGTCACCGAGTAGTGATCGATCTGCTTTTTCTCCCAATATTCCACCGGGATCCCTTGCTGTCCGGCCAATTCAACAATCGCCGTCAGGCTTTCCCCGCGGCCGCCTGGCGCCAGTATGATCTTCTTCAGTTTCCTTCCGGAATGGAGGGCTTCCAAAACCGGATTCCGCCCCTCCAGCCACTCCTCGCTTTCCTTCCGTGCCATCCTTCTTCTTCACCTCTGCTTGCGTTCGTGCTCATCCCGGCCCGGACGGCCGTCCTTTACCCCTTTAACGCCCGGCGTTCTCCGCCACCTCGGACCAGGTGTAAGGCTCTCCGCAGGTCATCGGGCCTTCCGGGCATTCCCCTTTGACTAGACAGGCGGGACCGGTCTGCGCAAAGATCAAGGGGGCCACCATTAACACCTGGCGCCTGATCTCCCAGGCCAGTTCCCGGATCTCCCACTGCGCCCGCCGGCAACAGCGTAGCGCAAAAAAGTTAAAGAGACTGCGCGCGTTCATGGTCATGATTAACTGGGTCGCACAGGCATTCGGTAACAGATAACGGGCATCTTCTTTGGGGATCCCCAAAGCAACCAGCCGTTTATATCCTTCCCGGATTTGCCGGATCACGTTCGTAAATTCCGCCTCCGCCCGGGGGTCGCGCTGAACCGTCGGCGGGACGACCACGGGAAAATCCGTTTCATTGATATACCGCTGCGATCTTTGCGCATAGGAAGCAATCCGGTGCCGGACCAACTGGTGGCTTAATGCCCGGCTCACCCCGGTCAACGCAAAGGTAAAAGAGGCGTGTTCAAAAGGGGAATAATGCCCATAATTCCAAAGCTTCGCCAGAAATTCCTTTTGTTTCTCGACCGTGAGCTCTTCCCACAGCTCGTCCGCCGCGCGCGGAGAATAGCATAACCGGGCAGCGGTCGCGACCACCCGGTCCGGTTCCGGAGTATAAGATAACAAAGTCACCTTCATCATATGGTTCCTCCTTCTTCGCCGCCTGGATCTTCCCCTCATTCCTGACCGGCTGTTTTCAAATAGTTGAAACCGGCCGCCATCAGTTCTTTCATCCGTTCCGCCCGGCCGGTCAAGTACAGATACCCCAAGAGGCTTTCCCAGGCCGTGCTGTAGCGGTAGGTCACCGCATCGGTATGGTGCGGAATCTGTCCGCTCTTTTGGTTCCGGCCTTTCCGGATCACCTCCTGTTCCTCCTCAGTGAACTGCGCAGCCAGGAAACGGACGATTCGTGCCTGGGCTTCGGCCCGTACGTACTTGATCGCCTCCTGGTGGAGTTGTCCGGTATTACTGGTGGAAAACTCCCGGATTAAGTTCTCCCGGATATATAACTCATAAAGGGCGTCCCCGAGATATGCCCAGGTTGCCGGGGATAACTCCTGCACCTTCCGCACTATTCTTTTCCTCTCTCCTTTACCACCGTTCAAAAATTGTTGCCGCTGCCTTCAGCGGCGTTATGCGCCGCCCCGCACAACCTTTTTCTTGGGGCGTCGGGTGTGGAACTTCCCTGACGGAGCCGTTTCTTCCGGGCGAAAGATCGCCACTTCACCGTATTGGCCGTCAAAACCGGGGTTAATTGTGAGCAATCCCTCCCGGACCCGGCGGAGTGCTTCGGCGAATCGCTCACCCGCCGTCGCGGCCAGCGCCGGCAGGGGGCTCTCCCTTAAAACGGTCAATTCCGGACCGTGCTCAGCCAGCAACCGTTCATAGATCTGCCGGACCCGTTTGGTCTGTTCGCCCACTCCCTCGGCCGCCGCAATCACGCCGGTCAGGGAAACCAAATGCTCACTTGGCCGCCAAGCTGGTGGTTTTCCTTCCTCTCTGCGGTCGGCCAGCACTTCCAGCCGGTGGAGGACGCCGACCGTAACCGGGCGGCCGCATACCGGGCACTTGCCGGCAGCTTCCCTTGTCCGTTCAGGGTGCCACTGGATACCGCAGGACCGGTGTCCATCCCAGTGGTATTTTCCTTCTTCCGGGAAAAACTCCACCGTTCTGAGCAGACCGGCAAAGGGCGGAGTAAGGGCTTCGCGCAAAGCGGGATAAGAGGGCACCCCGGCGAACTGTGTAGCCTCCCGTCCCAACTTCGCCGGGGAATGGGCATCGGAGTTCGAGATGAAGGCATAGCGGTCCAGCATTGATAACCGCCGGTTCATTGGGGGATCCGACGACAAGCCGGTTTCCAACACATGGATCTCTCCGGCCAGGTCGGCGTAACAGGCTTCGAGTTGATCAAAGCCGGATTTCATTCCAAAGACCGAGAAGTGCGGCGTCCAGATATGGGCGGGAATGAGGATCGCCGCGGGTGCCATCTCCAAGGTGAGCTCAAGTAAATCCCGGCTGTTCAGCTTCAAGACCGGACGGGCATCCGCCTCGAGTTTTCCGTACTTCTCCAGACGGGTTGCCAGTCGCCCGGTTGCCTCCCAGTCGGGCAGCAGGATTAAATGGTGAACCTTCCGCGTCCTCCCGTCTTGCTGATAGATCGTACAGACCTCGGCGGAAAGGACAAAACGGACCGGGGAGACCGTCGCCAGGGGTGGATCCTGGGTAATCTGGTATTCTTTTTTTAACCGCCAAAGCCCGTCCTCCGCTGCTTCCAACTTGGCGCGGAGTTCCGCCCGCCAGGCGGGGTGCGTCAGATCGCCGGTCCCGATTAAAGCCAAACCTTTTCGTTCCGCCCAAAAGACCAGTCTCTCCGGGGTGGTATCGCGGCTGGTCGCCTGCGAGTACCGGGAATGGAGATGCAAATCAGCCCAGTACGTCATTCCGCCATCTCCCATATCTGCTTGTCCTTTTTTCGAGTAGTTCCTTTGATCATTATAACAGAATTTAACCGGAGGAAGGGGAATTTTTCGGGGGAGAGACATAAAAAAAAAGCCCGTGCCGGAACCGGAACGTTCAGTCCGCTTTCGACCGGGCGGGGGTCGCACCATTTGGTATTTTTCCCATTTCACCATTATTTCAAGTTTAACAGAAGAGGTCAAGCTGATCGACAAGCGCCTCGGGGCCCTCGCGCATCAGCCGCCATAACCTCTCCAATTGTTCCTGTTCGTGCTCGGCATCCTTGCCCAACGCGGCCTGGAGCTCTTTAATACTCGTTTGATAACATTGATAGAGGTCGTCATTGAGTGCCAAGACCATTTGCTTGGCTTCGGCATAGAGCTGCTCGTCCTCCGCCGGGGTAAGCACGGAGCGGAGCAGAGGAAGGAGAATCAATTCCTCATGTCCCTCATGGGCCATAACCAACCGTGTATATGCCCTGATGTTGAGGATAATCTGTTTTGAGACGGTAAGATCCCTTTCCCAAACCCCTACCATCTCCCATAATTCCTCGAGATAGCCGGCTGCCTCCTGGTGATCCCGCTTGAGCATCGGGATGATGCCTTCCTCTTCCGGAAAACCCTTCTTTATTAAGAAAGCAAAAAGCAAACCCTCTTCAAGCTGTAAATGATAGTGGCTGATGAAAAGATCCGCAAATTTCGCCAGTTTTTTAAAGAACCCCGGCGCCACCGGTTCACCTCTCTCGATCCTGTCGGCGGCGGCATTCAGGTATAAATTGAAGACTTTCAGCTTTTTATGCTCTTCTCGGAGCAGTTCCTCTACTTTCATCGTCACCTGGTCCCTTTTGTAAACATTATAAAAATGCGCGTCCTTGTCAGATTTTACCGGAGGAGAATGGTGTTCTCCGCTGCCTTGATTTTTATTGGCCACGTATGCAAACACCCTTTTGCCCCGGCGGAAATAATAACTAGTAACTATTTTCCCCCGGAATACCGGTTCTCACTCCCGATCGCCGGTTAGAGTATCTTCGCCGGCTTCAGGGAAACTGCTCCTCCCCTCAAGCACTGGTTGCGGATCTTCTTCCGCCGGAACACCCGTCCCGGTCGTTGCTTCAAGCAACTCCGGCTCCTCTAAACGGTCACTCTTTTCCGCTTCCGCCGGCTCCGGCGTGCTCTCTTCCAGCCAGTCAGGGAGGGTACACTGCTTTTCCAGGTATTCCTGGCACATATCTTCGGCAACGCTAAAAACGCCGATCAGTTTTTGCCGGCGGAATCCGGTCGGCAGCGGGTACTTAAGCGACGCCAAATCCTCTCCACTCATCGCCGCCAGTTCCTTAAAGGCCGCATTCTCCCGGGTTAGGTGCCCGGCCATCGTTTCGGCAAACTCTTCGCCCAAGCGGACATACTCCCGTCCGGAATGGGGTTTTCCCTGGCGCAGAAGTTTAATCGTCCCTTCCAAACCGGCCAAACTATTCCGGATCCGTTCGTGATCCCTTTGCAGACCATCCACCAGCGGGTGGTTGATCTTCCGGAAGAAAGCAAAAGCAACCTCCTCTTCCCAACTCATATGTTCTTGCTCAAGAAAATCCCGCCAGAAACTGAGCAGATTTCCCAAATGCACTATATTAACCCCCTTTGCCATCTTCAACCTGTTTAACAACTCGTTTTGGATCTGCAACATCTCGTTGACGGCCTGGTGCTCCGTAATTATTCGTGTCCAGTATCCCACTTTTCCACCTCCTTTATTAAGGCTTTTTTACTTGCCGCAATCCATCCCCTTAGGAATTCATATCGCTCATCCTCCCGTTTTATGATAAAAAAAAGGCCGGCGTCCAGCCGGTCCAAAATAGTCCTTTCATTCGCTAATATCCCCGATTGCTTGCATCCCACGGTCAACGGAATTCCCTGCCGCCGGCATGACCGTCCCTTCGGAACAAGCATAACAAGTAGTTATTTCTTATACGCCTGTACCGGAAGCAGATCGGTCAGCGGCACAATCTCGTAACCCATCTCCCAGAGCGCCTGGATCAAGCGCTTCGTCGCTTCCACCGTCGGCGTCATGTTGCGCCCGCCTTCGCTGGCCGAATGCATTAAGATAATCGCACCCGGTTTAATCTGGGGGAGGGTATGATTGATGATCGCTTCCGCGCTTTCGAGCCGCCAGTCCAGGGAATCGACTGACCAGTTAACCATGGCATAGCCGGCGGCGACCAACCGGTCCAAGCCGGCTTCGGTCATCTCGCCGTAAGGCGGCCGGACCAAAGTCATCTCTTTCCCGGTGATCTTCGCCACCAATGCCGTGGTCGTTTCCATCTCCCGCATAATCCCTTCCGGTGAGTATTTCCGTAAATCGGGATGATTATAGGAGTGGTTGCCCACAATATGCCCTTCCCGGAAGATCCTGGTCACCACCCATTCTTGCCCGGGAATCTTATTGCCCTTCAAAAAGAAGGTGGCCTTCACCCCTAAACTTCCTAAGAGATCAAGAATTTTGGGCGTATACTCCGGATCCGGCCCGTCGTCAAACGTCAACGCGACCCGCTTTCCTCCGGCCGTTCCGCTGAGAAAGACTTTTCCGGGATGTCTGGCCATGAGGGCAGGGATATTCCAGACATATTTCGGTCTCGGCACGCGGAGCAGTTGGCCGGGATAGATCAGATCGGCCGTCAGCCGGTTCCGCGACCGTAGCCAAGAAAGATCAGCCTGAAAACGCTCGCCGATCCGGTATAGGCTGTCCCCCGCTTGAACCGTATAGAGTTGCTCATCCGCCCGCAGCGTTACGGAGGGAATTACCAGGGTCTGCCCAGGGAGGAGAATGGTGGTCGAGAATTGATTGGCCTTTGCCAGCTCCTCCGGGGTCAGCCCATGGTAATGCGCAATCTGGTAGAGCGTATCCCCGGGTTGGACCCGGTAGATCCGCGCAGCCCGCACCGCCGGTCCGGTCATTCCTAGGAGGAACAGGGAAAAAACAATGGACAACAAAAAACGGGAGCTGAAGCATGAACGTTTACCCATCAAATAAAACCTCCTTAATGTTGATGCTCCCTGTTACATCTGACCATAAGATTACATAATCTTACTTATTACGTATTGGCTGCTTCCCCGCTCCTCCCTTTATGTAAATGGTGGGATCCTGGAAAAGATCTGCCAAACCTCCACTATCTTTTTACCAAACAGATCCTTCCCCGGAACTGCCTTCTTACCGGGCGTTCAATCCCTTGCGTCAAGAAATACAGCTTTGAAAAATGCTTATGTGGGAGGGGATTACCTGAAAAATCAGGCTTCCTCTCCAGCGAAACGCTAATCCTGGACTTTCCCGGCACGGGGGAAAACCCCGCACTCGACACCGGTCATGAGGGCGACTTCCGGGGTTAACGCGCACAAGTCCGTTTTCGAGAGTTCGGCCAGTGAACTTTTGCCCAGACTGCGCAGGGCCAGTTCCATTTCAAGCTGGCAACTGCGTAAATAGTTGTACACGCTTTCCGCCCCCACTCGCTTCTCCAGCCGGTTTTTGCGCTGACCAAGCTCATAGACCAGGTCGGTCGGCGGTTCCCAGGGAATCGCCTTCGTTAACTGGGTGTGGGCCAAGGCCAGTAACGCTGCCGTCCCGATATAAACGGCATCGGCGCCCAAGGCGAGCGCCTTTAAAAAATCGCCGGGCGTAAACAATCCTCCCCCAATAATCAGGGAAATCTTCTCTTTCAACCCTTTACGCTTTAGAAATTCAACCGTCCGGCAGAGCGCCGGCAAAGTCGGGAGGCCGAGATCGTCGGCTAAAATCCCCGGTCCGAAATTGATCCCTGCTTCGCTCCCGTCAATCGTGATAAAATCAGGATTGGCCCGGAGGATAATCTCCAGTTCCTCCTCGAGCCAATGGGTAGCCCCGATCTTCACCCCGACCGGTACGCCGCCCGTGATACGCCTTAACCGGCGGACCAGATTCGCAAGGGCCATTCCGTTCCTGGCCTCCGCCAGGCGGGCAGCCAGCGCCAAACCCTCATCCGCCCCCAACTCCATATATGCGCGGAACTCGGGACTGATTTCCTCCGGTAACAAGTGTACCGGGGCGGAACCAAGGGCGCCATATCCCAGTTGGATCTCGATCATATCGGCCTGCCGGAGGGTTTCTTCATCTTTTCCCCAAGTTCCCCGGTGGTACTGGAGGATTAGTTTCTTCGCCCTCCTTCTTTCTTCCGGTAAAAGCGGACCAACCCCGGCATTGGTTGCCGTATTAAGCCTGCTGGTTGCCTCGGCCAATGCTAACCGGCTCTTTTTTGAAATGCCGATCCCGTAAGCCATTGCTCCCACCATCACCGGTAAATCAATGGTCAGCGGTTTAGCAGCCCGCTTGCCGATCGTTACCTGCTGGTTGATCGGTACCTCCTGCTCCAGCGGTTCCCGGGTATAATAGACCGGGTTAAACATCAGTTGCTCCCAAGGGGATAAGCGGCGTATCGCCCCAAAGGGCCGTTTTAAAGGTTGGCCGCTCGTCCCCCGGAGATCGATCTCCAGGACATTGCGGAGACCTACCCGGGAAAAGACATTTAACATCTCGGTCAGGTTTTCCGGATAAGCATCAACCATCAGCCGTTTGATGAAGTTATCAACCAGCCGGTTGAGGACCGGCCGTTTGAAAAGGAAGACCAAAAGCCCGAGTACCAGGTAACTGATGATCAGCGCCAACAGGTAATCAAGAATCCGCATTGCCAATCCTCCTGCCACAACCCCTGATTCCAACGCTTGCCTCTTTGATCATCATCCCCCGGGCCCGGCGGCTTCATGCTTTTCCTCAAGCTTTTCGCCCGAGCAGGACCTCAAACTCCACCGTTACCTCCTTTAACCCCATCCGTACCACCTCTTCCATTCTTTCCGGCGGTACATGCCAGGTCAGCGGCGTCATTTTCAGCAATGGCTTTAAGATCTCCTCTTCGACAAAAAACCGGGAGCAGACTCTCTGCCGGGCAACCACCTGAAAATACTTGTCAAACTGCCGGATCACCCGTTCATTCGAATAGGTCTTCTTCTCGTGATCGGTAAAGAAAACCGCCCGTAATTCCGTCAGGTAGTTGGTGCCCGGAACAACTTTGATGAGGACGCCCTCCGCATTTAACACCCGCAAAAACTCCCGGTAATTCGCCGGGGAAAGAATATTCAAGACCGCGTCAAATTGCGCGTCTTCCAACGGGAGCTTTGCCAGATCCGCCACACACCAGATCAGGTCCGGGTTGTGCTTGGCCGCCATCTGGATCCCCTCCCGGGCTAGATCAACCCCCACTCCAATCAGATTGGCCTTTGTTTCTTCCCGCAAACAGCTGACCAGCGCGGCGAGGTGCGAACCTTCCCCGCAACCGGCATCCAGGATCACCGTTGGCGACTGCTTTTGGTGGCTGATCCGTTCCCGGAGCAGGGTGCTGACCACCAAAAGCAGCGGCGTAAAAAAACCACTCTCCGCAATGGTCTTCCGCGCGGCCAACAGTTCCCGGTCATACTGGGTTTTCACCGGACGCCGCAGCAGGTTGAGATAACCGCTTTTCGCGAGATCAAAGTTATGCCGGTTGGCACAGACCAAACTCGCCGTTGCGGCCATCGTCATCCCGCTTCCACAGACCGGACAGTTAAATAAATAGGCATATTTTTTCACTTGTTCTTTCGCCTGTTCCGCTTTGCGCATTTTGCTTACCTTCTTTGTCATTTCGCCGTCAATAAGATAACAAAAGAAACAAACATTCTCACACCAACATTATTTCCCTTCCTCCATTTAGAGCAACACCGGAATAAAGAAAGACAGTCTCCAGGGGGAAACTGTCTTCCTTTGATCCGGTCACCTTGCAAACGTCAACAGGGGACCTCAAACCATGCTCAGAATTTATAACCAACCCCGAGCCCAAACAACAGCCCGCTCTTCCCGCCGCCGATCTCACCCAGGAGCCCGCCGCGAAGGTCAAAGTCATGCGAAAGATTGAACTTCAACCCCAGGTTATAAAAGAGCACAATGCTGTTGTTCTTCACTGTAAAATCAAGCTCGCCGATCCCGGCCAAATCCTTCCTGAGCGGGACAAGCGTATTGGCACCGATGTACGGTGACGAATCGGTGACGCCGGCCACCAAGGCCAGGGTCGAGTCTAATTCATACTTCAGGCCAACCATCATCCGGGACCCTAAAACAGCGGTGATTGCCAACTCATTTGTGAAACCGTATTCCCCGCCGACTTGAAAGTTATTGTCACTGACAACCAATGCGGTCACCACCCCGTGTCCATTCGCCACCGCGGGTGAAAAAAAGCCCCACGCGCTGGCCGGCAGTGACAAGATGAGTAAACCAGCCATGAGAATAAATACCGTTTTTTTCAACTTTTTCACCTCTTCCTCTTTTCTTCAGTAAGAACACCCGGCCAAGCAAATGGCCGCCGGTGATAATTACCCAAAAGCATCACAGATTTCCGGCAATTTTCTAATCAATAATTATTTTAAGATCAAATCCTTACCATTTCAACTCCCACCGGCGTACCCCAGGTTAAGAAATCCTCACGGTGGGACAAGAGGATAATCTGGCACTCCTTCGCCAACTGCTCCAGGGAATACCTGATCTTCCCCAACCGTTCCGCATCGCAATTGAGGAAGGGATCGTCAAAGATAAACGGCAACACTGTCTCGGCGGCCAATAAACGGGCAATCCCCATGCGCAGGGCGATATAGAGCTGGTCACGCGCCCCATGACTGAGTTGGGCCGGGAGAATGCAGCGCCCATCCTCATTAACGGTTACCCGGAAATCCTCACTAATCTCAACGGTGCGCCGGTTATTTCCGGTCAGGTTCCGGTAATAAGCGGAAACACTCTCCGCCAACCGCTGCCGGTAGGAACGCTGAAAGTCGTTCGTCGCCGCCGTCAATTCCTGGTAAGCAAGGGTCAATGCCTCACTCATCAGCAGCAGTTCGGCCCGGCGTTCTTCCATCTCCTCCAGTTGAAGCTCGGCCACGGCAATATTGACCGGTTCCTCCCCCTCGACCTGCGCCAGTTCTTTCGATAAACGGAGAATCTCCTGGTCAATCCGGGATAAGACATCCTGGCGCCGCCCGGCCTCCTGTTGAATCCGGCGGAAATCCTCCTCGATCTTCGGCAGGTTGGTAACCTCATCCGCCCCCGGTAAACCGGGATGCGCCGCAATCAACCGCTGCCAGGCCTGATATTCCGCCTGGGCCCGGAGGGCGGCATCATCACTTTTCCCCTCCAATTCTTCCAGCGAAGCGACTCCCTGCGCATCCAAAAGATTTCGCAGCGCTTCGTCAATCTTTTCTTCCCTCAACGTCAGATCCCGCCAGGATTGCCAGAGGCGGCGCGCCTGCTCAAGGTCGCCGTTGGCCGCGGCAAGTAATCCGCCGAGCCGCCCGGCAATCTGTTCCGCACTCTTTTCCACCTCCGCCAATGCACTACGTTCTTTTGCCAGCTGCCCGCTGCTGACCTCCCTTTTGGCCCGGGTCTCCAGCGCGGCTTGCGCTTTCGCCTCATAATCTTCCGCCCGCGCGATAAGCTCCTCCCACCAGCGATTGGTCCGCGTTTGCAGCCAGGCCACCAGTTCACCCAGGAGTTGCAGGCCGGCGCCCGCTCCGGTCGCCTGTGCCAGGTCCCTTAGTTCCCGCCAGCGGCCGGCCATTTTGAAAGCGCCATCGGCCAAGGAGCAGTTTTCGGCCGGCCCGGGGAAGCCTCCCAGTTCTCGCTGGTTAAATTCTTGTATTTTATCAGACATACTCTTCCAATCCGTCCGGAACTTTTCCCAGCGCTGGCAGGCCGCCGCCGGATCGGGGAACTGATCGGCAAAGGGTTTCACAATCCGGGTGAAGTTGGCATTCTCCTCTTGCGCGTGGGCGAGGTTCCGCTCACCTTCGCTTACCTGGTGGCGAAGGATGCCTAAATTGCCAGCCGGGAAGCAGAGACGTCCCAAAAGATAACCGGTCCCGGCGCCACCCAAGATCGCCAAAACCAGGAACGGGAGGCCCCATCCGCCCCCAAACCGGGCGGCCAGGCCGCCGCCCACTGCCGCCAGCACTACGGCCGTCACCAGCCGGTAGATCCGCCTCCGCTCCGCCTTCTGCCGTTCGGTTTGGGCGGCTTTCAGCTTCAACGCTGCGCTCTCCACCGCAGCGCGCAACCTTGCCTGCCGGTCGCGGTACGCTTTAACCGCTTCCAGGGTCGCCTCATCCGCCCGGTTAAAGAGGGCGTACTCCTCTTCCAGGGTCGTCCGGCACTCCTCCTCCGCTGCCCGGATTTGCTGCAGGCTTGCCCAGTCGGTCAGTGCTTCCTCCGCCTGCCGGCGCAGCCGCTTTAGCACGGTAACGGGATGCGGGCCAAAAACTTCCCAGTCCGGCTGTTCAGTGGCATCTTCTTCGACCGGCTCCCGCTCCTCCGCAAGGGGTGTTGCAAGCTCCGCCTCCAGCTCCTGAATCCGCTTCAGAAGCTGGCTCTTCTGTTCCTGAAGGGCTTGTAACTCCGTAATAAGCTCACCCGTCGCTTCCGGCAAAGCCGGCCCCCAGGCATACCCCTCTTTTTCCTCCGCAACCTGCTTCCGTTCCTCCGCCAATTTCCGGGCCTGCTCCTTCGCTTTACTCACCTGGCTAAAGAACCTTTGGGCGGCGTAGTAGCTCTCGCGCAGTCTTTGCCATTCCGTCCACTGCCTTAAGAGCTGCTCCTGCTCGCGGTAAGCTTTCTGTTCTTCCTCCCTTAACCTTTCCTGCGCTTCCAACGTACGGCGGAGGGTTTCCAAGCGGTCAACCACGGCCCGGTCCTCCACAATCGCCTGCTTAATCCGGGCAATATCCGCCTCCAGCTCTTCTAACTCCCGCGGGTTGGCCGCATCCCTGGCGGTTACCCCCCGCCGGCCGGTGAAGCGGGTAATCGCCCGCAGTTCATCGGCCAACTTTTCGGCGATTAAGTGGAATCCGGTCCCTGAACCGGAGAGCAATCCTTGTACCTTTTCATCGATCTCCTCCTCCTCCGGCAAAGGTTGCGTCAGGCAAAAGGTCGCTTCGAACAGATCTTGGGAACTAAGACCGAATAAAGACTGGATCAACTCTTCATAACGGCGGTTCCGGCGCTGGGCCCGGGGATTATGGGTCCCCCCGGCCAGTTCCCGGTATTGCCCGTCCGTCAGTTGCGCCAAAGAAACGTGGTTACTGTCAAAATCACGCTGGATCCGGTAAGTCTCCCCGTCAACCTCACAGATCAGCTCCCCGGCAAACTCCGGCGGATGCCCCCAGTTCCGGTAGCGGGCTTGCCCGAAAACCGCCACATCGGTGGTCTGCGGGATCCCGAAAATAATCGCCCCGATCCCGGCCACCAAGGTCGATTTCCCGCTTTCGTTCGGCGCCACCCAGACATTAACCCCGCCGGAAAAACTATATTTAACCTTTCCCCGGTGGGGGCCAAACCCGGAGAGGGTCACAGCTTTCACTTTCACCCGCGGCATGATCATTCCCCCTTTGCAAACGCAGCGATCCCCTTCACGAGGGCCAGGTAGGCAATTTTCCGCTCCTCTTGACCGGCCGCCGTCTCCAACCGTTGCAGCATCCGGCGGAGGAAGGCCCCGCGGAGGGTCGGTTCGGCAGCCCATCCTTTGAGCGTCTCCAGGTTGAAATGTTCCGTTTCATCACAGATCTCCAGATGATAAAACCCATCTTGCAGCCCGGCAGCGAGTCTTTCTAAGTTAGGGAGGAACGAAAAGACTCCAACCAGGCGGATTTGGACCAAAGCATCAGGAGCGGCCGTTTTTTTCAACTCTTTTTCCAATTCCGCTTCGGTCTCCATTCCCGAAACGTCAATCTTCACTTGCCGGTGGGCACGGACCGCCGCCGGTACCTGTTCGACCACCGGGGAACCGTCTCCCACCTCAACCACCGTAAAATTGCCCGTCCCCGGGTCGGCAAAGCTTTTTCCCTCGACCGCCCCCGGGTAGAGCATCAGCGTCCGGTTCACCGTCTTCTCCTGATACCGGTGGATGTGACCGAGGGCGACGTAATCATAGCCGGCCGCCGCCAGCCCCTGGGAAGAGAGGGGCATACTTCTCTCCCCGGCTTCCCAGTCCAGTGAACCATGAAAAACGCCGATCTGCACACCGGACTCCGCCGGCGAGGGGAAGTCCCGTAAAAGCTCAGTTGCTTTGGTCAAACCGCCGGTATAAGCCATGGCATAGAAGTGACAAGGAGTATCTCCAATACTCAAGGCGGCTACTTTCTCCGGCATCGGATTGGTCACGAGAAAACCGGGCCAATCATTACGGCGTTGCCGGTAGACCGAGTCATGGTAAGTAATTTCATCATGATTCCCGGGGACAGTGAGTACCGGAATATTCGCCTGTTCTAAACGGCGCAGTTCGCGGAGGACCGCTTCGACCAACTCCGTCCCCGGCCGGTGGGTCTCAAACAGGTCGCCGGCAATGAGCACCAGCCGGATCCCGGAAGCAGGCGTCAGGGCAAAATCAACCGCTTTTTTCAGTAATTGATCGCGTTCCCGCCCACGCTCCTCCTCCCGGCCCCCCAACTTCCCGGGTCTCCAGCCGAGATGGAGATCGGCCAAATGTAAACAGCGTATCCGCGCCATGGCGTCAACCTCCGTTCGCGATAAGCTTCTTCAGATAATTTACTATAGTAATTAGCAATTAAGACCCCAATCCCTTTTTTTCTCCACAAGTGTTGGAAAAAACAAGAAGACGCGTTTTGCTGAGGCCTGATCAACCGCGAGCAAAGAAAAAACCCGCAGAAG
>JAKOVI010000068.1 GCA_029782135.1 Bacillota bacterium | reverse complement strand
CGTGAGATCGATTCTTTCGCCGCAGGTTGCGATCTTCAGCTGCCATCTCTGGTTTAAATGCTGGAGGCCGGCGGCGAGCGTATGTATGCTTTCTACGTCGAACTCCCGGTAACCGGCGAATCCGCCGGCGCTCAGATTCTGCTTTACCCGCCGGTAACAAGAGATGTCGGCAAAGCTGATGATTAACTTCTCGGTATACCGGTGGAGATGCCGGCCGACGTTTTCGAGCTTGGCAAGCAGCTTGTCAACGGTTAATTGCCGGCTGAGGATTAAGGGGTCAAACCGCCAGATTACCCGTTTCTTCCCGATTTTTTCGGCGAGCTGCTGGAAGGTTTCGACCCGCGCGGCGAGTCCGGGGAGGTTTGGTTCCAGGCCTTCGGCTTCGTAGTCGTTAACCGTATAGGTAAAGTAGTAATGAAGCCCCATCTTGTCGAGCGCGGGCAGATGCTTGAAGAAGGGGCGGGCATTCTTCGTCCAGAAGACAACCGCCCGGGTTTGCTTGAAGGAAACATACTGGGCTTGTTGGTTAAAGGGATTAATCCACTTGACGTAGCCCGCCGCTAACCGGTTCATGAACCAGTCGCCATAGAAGGCAGGGAGATCGGTTGCCCGGCTGGCCGAGATGATCAACGGTGCGACGGCTGTTTTTACGCCCCCGGCCGTTTCGATCGCCACCCGTTCCCATCCGGAAAAGCCCATTGTGCTACCTTCCTCCTTCCGCACGCTCTTTCCTTACGTCTATATATACTTGTATACTTTGGCGGATCGTGATCTCCTCCAAGGGAGGATGTGTGGTTGATTGAAGGAACAGCCAAGATCAGGGATAATGTTATTAATAATATTTTATATTATTAATCAATAAATGGAGGTGGTTAGGCCGGAAATGACCATTGTGTAAGTTGACCCACTGGTCGTTTAGGGAAGAATAAAGAACTGAATGCGGAAAATCAAGAGTAAAGCTTTGAAAGAAGGATATCGTTTTTCGTTGCGGTAGGGTTTGTCCCTTTATTTGCGGCAGAAAGGGGAAGACAGTTGATCTTATTCATTCTTTTAGTTTTGTTTGGAGGTGCGGCAGCGGCGACGCAAGTCGTGGTCAATTCGCAACTGCGCAATTGGGTCGGTCATCCGGTCCTCGCCACCTTTTTCTCTTTTCTCACCGGCGCCGTTGTGCTTTTCGTTTATGTATTGGCTTTACGCATCCCGCGGCCTGAATTGTCAAAGATGCTCCAGGCTCCTTGGTGGGTCTGGTTGGGTGGTGTCCTGGGTGCTTTTTATGTCTTTTCAACGATTGTGGCAGCCCCGAAACTCGGCGCGGCCGTCCTGATTGGGGTGGCCGTGACCGGGCAAATGCTCATCTCTTTGCTGCTGGACCACTTCGGTCTCTTCGGGTTGCCACGGCACCCCGTGAGTATCTGGCGCTTGTTTGGCGCCGGGTTGTTGCTGCTGGGAGTGGCGATTATTCGAAGCAAATAGAGTAAAAGGCACAGGCGGTTGGCGTTCAGCTTGCAACCGCCTGTGCCTTTCTTTTTGCTTGCCCTCCGGTCCACCCCCTTTTACTGCGGATTGTACATCCCGTGGGTTTGCATATAGTCAAAGATGGCCTCGCCGTGTTGCTGTTCTTCCTTTTGGATATGGTTAAGGATGTTGCGCACTTGTGGATCGCGGAACTCGAAAATGGCTGTATCGTAAGTTCCGGAAACGTATTTCTCCGTCATCAGCAAATCGTTGCAGAGATTTTGGTCCAGGGATTGATTCGGGGTCATCGTATTCTGCAGCTGGAAATAATCTCCTGCTTGCTGCTGGGTTGGCTGGTTGGCCTGGGCGCCCTGTTGCTGGTAAAGCAGATCGGTAATGGTGCTGCCCTGTTGCTGTTGGGCTTGATTTGCCATCGCATTCTGGTTGAGTTGGGGCATTTGCCCGTTCATGAGCTGGTTCAGCGTATTCAAATGTTCCTGTTCATTCTGGGCAAGGTTGTGAAAGAGATCTTTCAGTTGTTGGTCGGATGCTTGATTCGCATAGTCCGTATACTTTTGGACGCAGATCTTTTCGTGGTTAATTTGGTCCTCCAGGAGTGTCCGTTCTTTGTTTGTCCAGTTTAGATTCATTGCTTACACCTCCATCCGTAGTCTAAACAAAAAGGAGAATAATATCCCAAATCGAGTCCGAAAAAATTTTATTGACTTTTGTCGAGTAATCATCTAAAATAACGCTGACAAAAACAATTGGATGCCTTTAAATCTTGTCCAGAGAGGCAAGCAAGGCAGAGAGATTAAACTGTCCCTTTTTCAGAGCCAAGGGATTATTAAGCTGCCTGCATTTGCCGGCAGCTTTTCTTGTCTCTTGCCACCGAAGCGTTCCGGGTTGGTTAAAATGCCCGGCGGTTTTTCCATAACCATCGAGCTAGCCCTTTAAGGTTATCCAGCGAGATCACCAAGGGCAAGAAGAATTGTTATGCGCAATTCCTCCTGCTTTTGGGCAGGAGGTTTTTTTGTGGGATGAAGGCAGTTGTGCCGGATGCGCAGCCCCGGAAGGGAAGAGGAGACAACGAGGTTTTCGGCGAGGGTGAAAATCGAGATCTGTTGCCGCCCGGCGTTAAAGGCTGCCGGTTATCCATGATTGAAGGAAAGGGGGAGGATTCGCCGATGCACTGGCGACATAAGGACTTACTTGACCTGGACACTTTGACGGTTGCCGAGATCGAAACCATCTTACAAACGGCCGGCGCCATGAAGGAGGTATTAATCCGGCCGCTCGAAAAACTGCCCGCCCTCCGGGGGAAGTCTGTTGCTTTGATGTTTTATGAGAATAGTACGAGGACGCGGAGTTCCTTTGAGAACGCCGCGAAGATCCTCGGCGCGCAAGTGACCAACTTCGCGGTAGCCCAGAGCAGTGTGAACAAAGGAGAAAGCCTCCTGGACACCGCCAGGACGTTACAAGCAATGAAGATTGATCTGGTGGTGATCCGGCATGCCGCTTCCGGAGCGGCGGAGTTTTTGGCCAAACATTTAGAGGCCGGGGTAATCAACGGCGGTGACGGCCAGCATGCCCATCCTACCCAGGCCTTGCTGGACTGTTTTACACTCAAGGAGCATCTGGGGGGCTTCCGGGGAAAGAAAATCGTGATTGTCGGGGATATCCTCCATTCCCGGGTGGCCCGGAGCAATGTCATTGCCCTAACCAAACTCGGGGCGGAGGTTATGCTGGCCGGACCGCCGACGCTGCTTCCTGCGGAGATGAAAGCTTTGGGGGTGCAAACCACCTACGATTTGGAGAGCGCCTTACCCGGCGCCGATGCCGTGATGGCCCTCCGCCTCCAGTTGGAACGGCAGCGCAGCGGGTTGCTCCCTTCCCTCCGCGAATACAGTCGGCTTTACATGCTCACCACTGAACGGCTGGCCAGGACGGGTAAGAAGACGTTTGTCCTGCACCCCGGTCCGTTAAACCGGGGCGTCGAGATCGCAAGTGAGCTGGCGGACAGTGCCTGTTCGCTCATCGAGGAACAGGTAACGAACGGCGTCGCGGTCCGGATGGCGTTGATTAATCTGATGTTGGGAGGTGCCGGTTATGCTCTGGATCAAGAATGTACACCTGCTTGATCCAACCCAGGGAATCTCCGGGAGCGGCAGCCTGCTGGTGAAGGACGGCCGGATTGCCAAGCTGGTCAAACCCGGGGAAGAATTGAGGACCGAAGAAGCGCTGGCGGTGTTCGGCGCCAAAGCGGAGGAGATGATCCAACAGGTTGACGGGGGCGGGAACTATCTCTTCCCGGGCTTGATCGATGTCCACGTTCACCTGCGCGAACCAGGCCAGGAAGCGAAGGAGGAGATCAACAGCGGATCCCGGGCGGCGGTGCGCGGCGGGTTTACGTCAATTCTGGCGATGGCCAACACCCGGCCGGTGATTGACCACCGGGCGCTGGTCGAGTATGTGCGGTTGCAGGGGGAACGGGCCGGGAAGGCAAGGATCTACCCGGTGGCGGCCGTCACCAAAGGACTGGAAGGCCGGGAACTGACCGAGATGGTGGAGCTGAAAGCCGCCGGCGCCGTGGCCTTCTCCGATGACGGGCGGGCGATCCAAAGCGCCGAACTTTTCCGTTTGGCCCTTGAATATGCCAAGTTGACCGGTTGCCCGGTGATTAGCCATTGCGAAGATGAGAGTTTGGCCGGGCAAGGGGTGATGCGGAAAGGTCCAACCAGCGCCCGCTTGGGATTAAGGGGGATTCCGGCGAGCGCCGAAAGCGTGATGGTCGCCCGCGACGTCCTTCTCGCCGGTGAGACCGGGGGAAAACTGCATATTGCGCATGTCTCGACCAAGGAGAGTGTGGCGATCATCCGGGCGGCGAAGGCAGCCGGGGTCGATCTGAGCGCCGAGGTGAATCCGCACCATTTGCTCTTTAGCGACGAAGACGTCCGGTTGACGGAGACCATCTATAAGGTTAACCCGCCGCTGCCAAGCAAAGCGGATCAAGAAGCGCTGCTTGCGGGTCTGCTGGATGGGACGATTGACATGCTGGCGACCGACCATGCCCCGCATACCTGGGATGAGAAGGCGAGACCGTTTGACGAGGCTCCCTTTGGGATCAACGCCCTGGAGACAGCCCTGGCTGCCGTCTGGCAGGAGCTGGTCATCAAAAGAAAGGTGAAACCGGAAAAGGTCATCGAACTGTGGGCGGTCAATCCGGCCCGGCGGTTCGGTTTGGCCGGCGGGACCCTCAAAGAAGGAGCCCCCGCCGATCTGGTGCTCTTCGATCCGGAGTGGCGGGAGCGGATTACCCCTGATACGCTGGAGTCGAAGACCCAAAATACTCCTTTCTTAGGAAAAGAACTGCAGGGTTTTCCGGTCATGGTCTGGGTGGGGGGTAAACTGGTGGTCAACAGGCGAAAAGTTCAGGATTAAAGCTTATAAAGCCATAGAGAGGAGAGGGAAGCGTATGGCTTGGCTGGTTTTCGAGGACGGGAAAGCGTTTGCCGGTGAAGAGTTTGGCTTTTGGCCCGAAGATAAGATCCCGCTTGGGGGTGAAGTGGTCTTTAACACCGCTAGCAGCGGTTATCAGGAGATGATCACCGACCTTGCGTACGCCGGGCAGATTCTGACCTTGACCCAACCCCAAATCGGGAACTATGGGTGGCACCGGGAAGAGAATGAAGCCGGGAAAATCCTGCTCCAAGGGCTGATCGTCCGGGAGCTGTCCGCCGGGGAGGGCAGTTTCCATGCCGACGGCAACTTGGAAGAGTTCTGCCGCAGGCACCGGCTTGCCGGGTTAAAAGGGGTCGATACCAGGAGTTTAACCCGGTATCTGGCGGCAAACGGCTCCCGGTGCGGGGTGCTGGTCAGGGAGCGGGCAGCAGGGGAGCGGATCTGGCAGGAGGATTCCCCGGAGAAGTTTCGCCTGGCGCGGCCGTGGGTTTACCGGGCCGGGACGGCTGAAGAATATCTGATTCCCGGGCCCGGGCCGGTGTTGGCCCTGCTCGATCTGGGTGTGAAAAGGAACCTCCTCCGCCGTTTACAGCAGAGGGGATATTGCCTATATGTACTTCCGCCGGCTACACCGGCGGAAGAGATCCTGGCGCGCAAACCGGACGGCCTTGTCATCAGTAACGGGCCGGGGGCGCCCACGGAGTTGGCCGCGATTGCCGCCGAGGTAGGCAAGGTCATTTCCAGACTGCCGGTCCTCGGGATTGGCCTCGGCCTTCAATTGCTGGCCCTGGCGGCCGGGGGAGAAACCTTCCAACTCCCTTGCGGACACCGGGGAAACTATCCGGTGGTAAGCAGCCTGACCGGCCAGGCAACGATTACGGCGCAGAACCACGGTTATGCGGTCCGCGCGGAAACGCTCCGGGGAACGGGGTTTAAAGTGCTGTATACAAATGTAAACGACGGAACGGTCGAGGGATTGTTTGATGATCAATACGATCTTTTAGCGGTCGAGTTTTATCCGGAAGGGGCGCCGGGACCGGAATGTGAGGAGATTTTTGCCCGGTTTGATCAAATGGTAAGGGGGAGTGCTGTTCATGCCTAAACAGAACTGGCGGAAAGTGATGGTGATCGGTTCCGGACCGATCATTATCGGACAGGCGGCGGAGTTTGATTATGCCGGAACCCAGGCTTGCCGGGCGTTAAAGGAAGAGGGGATTCAGACCGTGCTTGTTAATTCCAACCCGGCGACGATCATGACCGATCGGGAGATGGCCGACATCATTTATCTCGAACCATTAACGCTTGAGTTTGTAACAAGAATTATCGAGCAGGAAAGGCCGGACGGTTTGCTGGTAGCGATGGGCGGCCAGACCGGCTTGAACCTCGCTTTTCAACTGGCCCAGGCCGGTATCTTGCATCGTTATAACGTGACGTTGCTGGGGACACCGCTCAAGAGTATCAGGCAAGCGGAGGACCGGGAAGAGTTCCGCCGTTTAATGAATGAGATCAAGGAGCCGGTACCGGCGAGCACGATTGTGACCGAAGTGGAGGCGGCACTGCGTTTTGCCGCGGAGATCGGTTATCCGGTCATTGTCCGGCCCGCTTTCACCTTGGGCGGAACCGGCGGCGGGGTCGCCGCTGACCCCCATCAACTGCGGTCAATTGCGGAAAGCGGCCTGAAGGCCAGTCTCATCGGGCAGATTTTAGTGGAGAAAAGTGTCGCCGGCTGGAAAGAGATCGAGTTTGAGGTCTTACGCGACGGCGGCGGCAACAGTCTTGCCGTCTGTCATATGGAAAATATCGATCCGGTCGGGATCCATACCGGGGACAGTATCGTGGTGGCGCCCTGCCAGACCCTGACCGACCGGGAAATCCAGATGCTAAGAAGTTCAGCGCTGAAAATTGTGGCGGCGCTGGGGATTGAAGGGGGCTGTAATGTTCAGTTTGCCCTCCACCCCGTGACCGGGGAATACGTGGTCATCGAGGTTAACCCGCGGCTCAGCCGGTCCAGTGCTTTAGCCTCCAAGGCTACTGGTTACCCGATCGCGAAAATGGCGGCGAAAATTGCCGTCGGATATCGCCTGACCGAACTGAGCAATCCGGTGGCCGGCGGCCGGTCGGCTTTTTCCGAACCGGCCGTCGATTACGTGGTGGTAAAGATCCCGCGCTGGCCCTTCGACAAATTCACCGATGCCGACCGGCGGCTCGGCACCCAGATGAAAGCGACCGGGGAGGTCATGAGTCTGGGCCGCAACCTGGAGACGGCACTGCTAAAGGCAGTCCGTTCCCTGGAGAGCAAGGCGTTTGGCCTGCTCCTGCCGGAGTTGGAATCCCTCAGCGACGAAACGGTGGCCGACAAATGCCGGCACCCTGAGGATAACCAGCTTTTTGTGATTGCGGAGGCCTTCCGCCGTGGTTGGACCGTCGAGCAGGTGGCGCGGTTGAACCATTGGAACCCTTATTTTTTACAGAAGATCAAAAGGATTGTCGATTTTGCCGTTAAACTTGCGGCCAGTCCGTTCGATCCCTCCCTCCTGCGGCAGGCAAAACGGCTCGGTTATGCCGACGCCGAGATTGCCCGTTTGTGGCGAAGTACCGAGGAGGAGGTTTATGCTTTCCGGCTGGAGCACGGTTTGAAGCCGGTCTTTAAACAGGTTGACACCGCGGCCGGGGAGGTCAAAGCCACAACGCCGTACTATTATTCCAGTTACGACGAGGAGGATGAAGGTGAGCGCAGCCAACGGCGGAAGGTTGTGGTCCTTGGTTCCGGTCCGATCCGGATTGGGCAGGGGATCGAGTTTGACTATTGTTCGGTCCAGGCGGTCAAGGCCTTACGCCGGGCCGGGGTGGAAAGCATTATTATCAATAACAACCCGGAGACGGTCTCGACCGATTTTGATACGGCGGACCGCCTGTATTTTGAACCCTTAACCCTGGAGGATGTCTGTGCCGTCCTGGAAAAAGAGCAGCCGGAAGGGGTGATTGTCCAATTCGGCGGCCAGACGGCCATCGGGCTGGCCAAAGGGTTGGCCGCCCGCGGTTACCGGATCCTCGGAACTTCCCTGGAAGATACCGACCGGGCGGAAGACCGGGGCTTGTTCGACCGGGTGTTGCAGGAGATCGGGGTCCGCCGTCCCCGCGGCGGGTGTGTTTCGAGCCTGGCGGAGGGGGAAAAACTCGCCGGGGAGATTGGCTTCCCCTTAATGGTCCGCCCTTCTTACGTCCTGGGAGGACGGGCGATGCAGATTGTTTATGATCTCCCGGAGCTGCGTGCGGTGTTGGCCGGCGCCTTTGCGGAGTTCCCCGGCCAACAGATCTGGCTCGACCAGTACTTGCTCGGGAAAGAAGTGGAAGTTGACGCGATTGCCGACGGGGAGACGGTCTGCATCCCCGGGATCATGGAACATTTGGAGCGGGCCGGGATTCATTCCGGGGACTCGATTGCGGTCTACCCGCCCCAAAGTATTCCGCCGGAACAACAGGAAGCGATCGCCGGACTTACCGTGGGGCTCGCGCGCCGTCTCCAGATTAAAGGGCTGGTCAATATCCAGTATGTGATCCACCGGGATGAGGTCTATGTCTTGGAAGTAAACCCCCGTTCCAGCCGGACCGTCCCCTTTATGACCAAAGTGACGGGGGTCCCGCTGGTTGACCTGGCGACGCGTGTTATTTTAGGGGAAAGCCTGGCCGGGATGGGGATTAAGCATGGATTGTGGCCGGTTGGCGATAAAGTCGCCGTGAAAGCTCCGGTCTTCTCCTTCTCCAAATTACGCCGGGTGGAACCTTCCCTCGGGCCGGAGATGAAATCAACCGGGGAAGTGATGGGGATTGACCGTCAGTACCGGAAAGCGCTCTATAAAGCCTTGCTCGCGGCGGGCGTGCACATGCCGGCCCACGGCACCCTCCTTGCCACCCTCGCTGACCGGGATAAAGCCGAGGGGATGAAACTAATCCGCCGTTTTTACCAGTTGGGCTTCCGGATTATCGCCACCGCGGGTACAGCCCGCGAAATCAGCCGCGCCGGGATGGCGGTCACCACCGTTGAAAAGCTGCATACCGGTTCGGAGGAGATCCTGGAAAAGATCCGCCATGGCCAGGTGCAGTGTGTTCTGAACACCACGACGCACGGCCGGAAGATCGCCAGTGACGGGTTTCTGATCCGCCGGACTGCCGTCGAGCAGGGGATCCCATGCTTTACCAGTCTCGATACTGCGGAGGCTTGGTTGCAGGTACTGGAGGCCAATTCGCCGAGTCTGATTGCCCTCTAGTTACCGGACCGAAGATGAACAGACTTTAAGAACAAGAACTGGACAATAAGCCAATGAAATGAAGGACCGCCGTCCAGCGGGGACGTCAAACCAGGACCCGCCGGTGGTCAATTCAAGAGAATAAGGAGTAAGAGGGATGCTTAGTCAGGAAAAGATCATCAGCCACCGTCTCCTTGGTCTGCAGCACGGAATCCACCAGCTTGTCCTGCGGGGAGCGATCGCCGCTACTGCCCAACCGGGACAATTTGTACACCTCAAGGTCGGGGCGACCACGGAACCGCTGCTCCGGAGGCCAATCAGTATTGCCCGGATTGACCGGGCACGGGGGGAGATCACCCTTTTTTACCGGGTAGCCGGACGCGGAACCGCCCTGTTGGCTGGCGCTAAGGAGGGTGAGACCTTGAGCGTCCTCGGGCCGGTGGGGAAGGGGTTTGCGCTTCCGGGGGAGGGTGAGCTCTTGCTGGTGGCCGGGGGGATCGGGATCTTCCCGCTCTTCTCCCTCCTGGAAGCAGTCGACCGCTCCAGGGTCAAGGTGAAAGTTTTGTGGGGGGCGGAGAGCCGCGAGTTTTTCGAAGGGGCCGGACTGGCCGTCCTGCGCGAACTGGACGTGGCGTATGAGGTGGCCACCCTGGATGGCAGTCTCGGGCAAAAAGGGCTGGTTACAGATTTACTCGCGTCAAACTTACGCCGGGAAGGTGGCGGTCAGGGAATGCTACCTTCCGTGATGCCGGGGTTTGGCCGGGGAGACTCGGTTTTGCGGGTTGCCGCCTGTGGCCCGCGCGGCATGCTCAAGGCCGTAACGGAGCTTTGCCTCCGGCAAGCGGTACCCGTTGAAGTCTGTTTGGAGGAGCGGATGGCCTGCGGGGTAGGCGCCTGTTTAGGCTGTGTCTGTACAGTTACAACGGCAGCCGGTCCGGCGCGCCGGCGGGTCTGCACAGACGGCCCGGTCTTCGACGGGCGGGAGGTGGTCTGGGATGAAGGTTGATTTAACCACTAACCTGGGCGGACTGAAGCTGAAGAATCCGGTCCTGACTGCTTCGGGGACCTTTGGTTTTGGCGAAGAGTACGCCCGGTTTTATGACCTCTCCCTGCTCGGCGGGGTTACGGTCAAGGGGATTACCCTTCAACCCCGGATCGGCAATCCGGTTCCCAGGATCGCGGAGACCCCTTCCGGGATGCTGAACGCCGTCGGGTTGGAGAATCCGGGTCTGGAGGCATTCCTCTCCACCTGCCTACCCAGGCTTGAAAGATTGAACACGGCGGTAATTGTCAATATTTCAGGGTTTTCGCTGGAGGAATACGCGCAGCTGGCCGCCGCCCTGCCCGAGGATTCCTGCATTGCCGCCATCGAAGTCAATATCTCCTGCCCCAATATTAAAGACGGGGGAATGGCGTTCGGGACCGACCCGCGGAGCGCCGGGAAGGTTTTGGCCGTCACCAGGAAACAGACAAGACTGCCATTGATTGCCAAACTCTCGCCCAATGTCACTGATATTGGCGCCATCGCCAAGGCGGTCGCCGATAACGGCGCCGATATTATCTCCTTGATCAATACTTTGCTTGGGATGCGGATTGATATTAAGACCGGGCGGCCGGTCCTTGCCAATACGATGGGCGGGCTTTCCGGACCGGCGGTGCTGCCGGTCGCGGTCAGAATGGTCTATCAGGTCTATAAGGCTGTGCGTCTGCCTATTATCGGCATGGGCGGGATCAGCTGTTGGCAGGATGCCGTGGAATTTATGCTGGCCGGTGCCGCGGCCGTCAGTGTGGGGACGGCGAATTTTGTTAACCCGTTGGCGCCTCTGGAGATCATTCACGGACTGGAGGCGTACTGCCGGGAAAAGGGGTACCATTCGGTACAAGAACTGGTGGGCTTGGCCCATTGTAAGGAGGAACTGACCAATGATGGAAAGAGATGAGCGGAAGATGACCGACGCGCAGAACGAAAAAGTGATCGTCGCTTTGGATGTTGACTCTCCGGAGGATGCTCTGGCTTTAGCCCGTAATTTGCAGGGGACCGGATGCTGGTTGAAGGTAGGGCTGGAGCTTTACGCCGTCTCCGGGTTGAAACTGGTTGATGAATTCAAAGAGTTGGGGTTCTCGATTTTTCTGGATCTTAAATTGCATGACATTCCGACGACGGTCGAAAGGACGCTGCGGGTTTTAATGAAGGCCGGTGTTGATCTGGTCGATCTGCATTGTAGCGGCGGGTATGAAATGATGGCCCGTGCGGCGGAGGTCGTGCACGCGGCAGGGAAAAAGGTGATTGGGGTAACCGTCTTGACCAGTATGGACGAGGAAGACCTCCAAGCGGTTGGGGTAAATGCGACGCCGGCAGCCCAAGTCGTCAACCTCGCCCGGCTGGCGAAAAAGGCCGGTTTAGACGGGGTTGTCGCCTCCGCCCAAGAATCCGCCTTGCTCCGTCAGGCCTTTGGCCCGGGTTTTCTGCTGGTGACGCCGGGGATCCGTCCCGCCGGCAGCACGGCCAATGACCAGGTCCGGGTGGTGACTCCCCGGGAAGCGCTGGCCGCCGGGAGCTCATATCTGGTTGTGGGCAGGCCGGTTACCAGAGCGGAGGATCCAAGGCAGGCGCTGTTCGATTTGTGGAAATGATAGTCTCCAGTCTACATTTACACCGGGCTTTCTTTCTTCCGGTGAATTTCTTGGAGTATTCTATCCATGTCAGCGGAGAACACCATTCGGCCCCTGGTTAAGTAAAGACTGACAAGGGTTGTCATTGATTGTGAGAATTGACAGTGTATTGAGCAGCGAGCGATGAGGGGTAAACGATTAGCGGATCGTTAAAGAAAGGCAGGAAAAGGGAGGAGTTTTATTGTCTGGGCAATTATTCAAACCCAATCATGAAGGAAAGAAGACGGCGGAGGAGATTCTTGCATTCTTTAAAGAGACCGGTGCTTTCCTTCAGGGACATTTTTTGCTGACCTCCGGGAAGCACAGCGCTCAGTATATGCAGTGTGCCCGGGTTTTACAGTATCCATGGTTGGCGGCGACCCTCGGGCAGGAACTGGCCGGTTACTTTACCGGAGACAAGATTAATGCGGTCATCGGACCTGCAATGGGCGGGATTATCGTTGCCCACGAGGTGGCCCGGGCCCTCGGGGTTAAAGCTTTCTTTGCCGAGCGGCAGGACGGGGAGATGGCCCTGCGTCGCGGCTTTACTTTCAAACCCGGGGAAAAAGTACTGGTCGTCGAGGATGTGATCACAACCGGCGGCTCGGTGCACGAAGTGCTCTCGGTGGTTAAAGCGGCCGGGGCCGAGCCGGTCGGGGTTGGTGTGCTGGTGGACCGCAGCGGGGGACGGGCCGATTTTAACGGTTTACCCCTCCGGAGCCTGGTGCAGATGGAGATCGAGGTTTTTTCCCCGGAAGACTGTCCGCTCTGCGCCCAAGGGCTTCCCCTTGTAAAGCCGGGCAGCAGGGAATTAAGGGGGTAGACGGGAGGTCATTGCAGGTCAGTTTATCCTCCATCTTGCCAAGAACTGCAAAATTAGTAAAATAAATATAGGAAAAGATACCATGTTCTCGGAGGATAAACGATGTTCAGGTTTAACCGGATTCCGCGTTTTTTTGGCTTGTTCTTCTTTCTGTTTTGCCTTAGTGTGGCTGCAACGGCCGCTTCTTTCTTTGAGACCTTAGAGTTAAGCTTTGAAAAAACGCTCGGGGAAGATATCTACCAAAAGATCATTGAGGAAAAGAAGGTTGTGCAACTCCCCGCCGAGGAGGCCGAACGGTTAAACTCCATCTTTGGGCGGATTGCAAGTGCTTCTTCGCGCAAAGCGGAACTCAGTTTCAGTCTAACGGTGGTTGAGGATGAAACCGTTAATGCATTTGCCCTGCCGGCTGGGTATATTTTTGTCCATACCGGACTGTTGGCCTTTACCCAAAGCGATGACGAGATCGCCGGTGTGCTGGCGCATGAAGTTGCCCATGTCGACCGGAAACATAGTATGAAAGCGATCAAACGGCAACTGGGGATGTCGTTGCTCCTGCGGTTAATTATGAATCCGGAAGATTCGCCGGAGACGCTGCGCAAGATTGGAGCGCTTGCGGTTAATTTAGCGCAATTGGGGTACAGCCGGGAGGAAGAGTTCGAAGCGGACCGTTACGGGGTGTACTTTATGGAGAAAGCGGGTTACCAGCGCAAGGAGCTTATTAATTTCTGGGAACGGATGCGTGAAGCTTCCGGCGGCGAAAACAACCCGGCTTTTCTCTATCTTTTTTCCACGCATCCCCCGACGACGGAGCGGATCGAAAGAATCCGGAACTTGCCTTGAATCCCTCGCCTTGAAAGAGGATTTTGGCGGGCTCCGGGTCAAGCATTAATTCCCCTGCTTTGGGAATAATACCGGTGAGCGGGAAGAACATTCCGGAGAATTCTCAAAGCGGGGAAAGATATGTTACGTGACCGGTTGCTCTTTGGCGCCCTGGCTGGGCTGGTGGCAAATCAGATCATGGATCTCTTCGAGTATCCGCTCTGGAAACTGAAAGCGATCAAGTACATGTTGGGACACTATGCTGCCAGTATATTCCTGTCGGCAGAGACGCCCCATCATACCCAGATCGGTGCGGTGGTCAGCTTTCTTGCGGACAATATCTACAGCACAAGCCTGGGGGTGCTCTTCCTTTTTTTGCTCTCGGTCACGGGAGAACGTTTTATCCTGGCAAAGGGTTTCATCTATGGTCTTTTCCTTTGGTTTTTCTCCTATGGGGTGCTTCGGTCCCTGTCCGTGGTGCAACTGCGGGAAGTTCCGGCCAACTCCTGGGAAATAGTCCTCTATCTCCTCCTCCATCTTGTCTATGGTCTCGCTTTGGGCTGGTTTACACAGAAATACGGGCCGGAGGAAAAGCGGGATTAATTGGACTTCCTTTTCCTCCGGGTCACTAAGAGGTAGACAATAAGTGAGGAAGGGACATTCAAGAGACCCAAGAGCCCCCAGAGCCACGCATTTTCTCCCCGTTTGCGCGCATCGGTAAAGATCCAGAGGGCTTGGCAGAAAAGGACAGCGACGAGAAGATAAAACCACCATGGATTATTCATCAGAAGATACCTCCTTTACGTAATTACTTAATTCTCCTCAGCGAATAAAAGTACTGTGGGCAACAATAAGGCAGCGAGGGCAAAGAAGCCGGCAACCGGCAGCAGATAACCGTGGTGTAGGAGATAGCCGATCAGGCTAAAGAATGTGACGGCGATCAAGCTGAAACTAAGAATTTCGCGCCATGATGCTTTTTGCCGGATGGTTAGGTTGTCATGGACTAAAGCAGTAAAATAGGAAAGCGGGGGTATTTCCAAGCCGGCCAACAATTCCCCGGTTTCCTTTTCAAACTGGTTGAGCGGCTCTTTTAAGGCAGCCAAACCGGCACGGATTTCCTCCTCGACTTTCTCCTCCAGGTTCTTTTTCTTTTCCGAAGTTAACACGCGGCGGGCAGCGAAGCCGCAGTCATTTCCTCTCCGCTGTTTTCTCCTGTTTTGACGCATTAACCATCAACTCCTTGGCGATTCATCAACTATTCCAGCCTTTATTGTTTTTTGGTACCGGTGAAGCTCCGGCCGGGGTAGCTTTCCGCAATGCTAGGAACTTTGGTTTTGTTTTTCGGAGGGCAGTTTTTCCTCCATTAACCTGCGGAGACTGTGGACGGCGGAATGCAGGCGGGAACGGACCGTGCCGACCGGAATCCGTAAACAGGCGGCGATCTCCTGGTAGGAATAGTCATAATAGTATTTGAGAATGAGCGGGAGGCGTTTTTCCGGCGGCAATTGGAGCAGGGCTTGTTTTAGATCAATGTTGACGACCGACGGGACAGGACGCCCGGCGCCGGCCAGGGCGGCCGGGTCCTGGCGCTGGCTTGATTTCTGTTTGCGTAAGGCGTCGCGGTACAGGTTTGTCCCGATGGCGATTAACCAGGAGGCGAATTGGGCTTCGCCTCTGTATTGCGGATAGTTTCTAATCGCCTTGACCATCGTTTCCTGGGTTAGATCTTTTGCTTGGTCAAGATCTTGGGTCAGCTTCAGGAAGTACCCTAAGACTTTCATGTAATTTGCCTGAAGTAGGGAGGCCAGTAACTGTTCTTCCGGCACCCTTGTTTGCCCAAGGTTTTGGAGAGGCTTTTTTTCCATTTCGACCTCGACCCCTTCTTGCCGGGCGGGCCGCCGTTATTTTATCTACGGGAAGAGGCCGCCCGGCTGTGCATTATTTACCGGACCTGACTGGTGAAGAGCTGTTGCCGGTTGAAGTAGCGTTCAACCCGTTTGAAGAGATAAAGGTCGAGCAAGACCAGGGCGGTGCCGAAACACCAGAGAAAGAAGCTGTCGACCAACAACAGGCCGGTTATTTGACCGATGATTAAGGCGAGCAGCGGTAAAATAACTACACCGCCCAGTTGATAGGCTTCCTGAAAGCCTTTCACTTTTGCTGAGATGAAGACGTTCAACAAGATTGCCCCCAGGCTCAGCGCCGGTGTCACCCAGCCGAGAAGAACCAGCCAGTTTCCCTGGGGGAAAATGACTGTGCCAAACAGCGGGTAGGCGAATACGTTAACGATGATCCCGTAGCAGAGGGAGCAGAAGATGGTCAGGAGGATGGAGGGCATGAACGCGGCGAGGATCTTGGCTCCGAACAGGCTGGGCAGGTCAAGCGGGGCGAACAGGAGACTCTCCATCGTTTTCCGCTCCTTTTCGCCGGCAAAACTATTGGCCCCGATGATACTGGCGGACATCAAGGGAATCAAGAGAAAAAATGGGGCAAAGAGATAATTGGCGGTGAAGAAGACCAGTTGCTGCTCGATGGTATCAAAGGAGAGCATCTTATCCCGGAGTGTCCCGGCTGGTAACTTGGACAGCAAGTCCAGGATGGCCTCCAGATTCCCTGCTTTACTCATGTTGGCAAAGCGGGCAGATAAGATCAGGATCGAGGGCAAGACGACGCTAAAGATGAGCGGTACAATGAGCATTGGGAGCCAGAGCTGGATATTGCTGCTGATCGCGGTAATATCCTTGCGCATGATCGCTTTGACGGCACGAGCCTTCATTTTTTCGCCTCCCTCACTTTAAAGTATAGGGTCTCCAGATCCCGGCCGTCAATCGCCACCGCGTAGACGGCCGCGTTCTGAAGGATCGCTTTTAAAAGGAGAGGAATTTCCGCTTTCCCAGGGAGTTGGAAGTGGAGCACCCCTGGTTCCCGGCCGACGAGCGGGTAACCGGCAAAGTGTTCACCCTCGACCTCCAGATCGGTCTCGACTTGCAGCTTGATCGTCCGGAGATACTTCGTTTCTAATTCGCTGAAGGAACCGGCCTCCAGCAACCTACCCTCGTCAAGAAAGAGAAAACGGTGGCATAAATTTTGGACCTGTTTCAGCAGGTGAGTGGCGAGGAGGATCGTAACCTGCTCCGTCCGGTTCAATTCTTTGATGTAGTTGAGAAGATCCCTGGTGCCTTCCGGGTCCAGACCGGTGGTGGGCTCGTCGAGAAAAAGCACTTCTGGACGGTGCAAGAGGGCTTTGGCGATACCCAGTCTTTTCTTCATGCCGGTACTGAAGGTCTGGACTTTTTGGCCGGCCACCGCGGCCAGGCCAAAAGTGGCCAACAGTTCAAGGGCGCGCTGCCGGGGAGCGTCGACTGCGTACAATTCGGCAAAGAAGAGGAGGTTATCCAGGGCGGTCATCTGCTCATAGAGGCCGGCGGACTCGGTTAAGACCCCGCAGCGTTTACGGACCTCGTCCCCCTGGGTGACCGGGTCGTAACCGGCGAGGGTGATCCGGCCGGTATCGGGGTAAATCACCCCGCTCGTCAGGCGGATTGTGGTTGTCTTCCCGGCGCCGTTTGGTCCGAGCAGCCCAAGGATTTCGCCTTTATATACGGAAAAGGACAGGTTATTGATGACCGGAGTTGTACTGTAGGCTTTGGTTACATTTTCAAACCGTAAAATTTCCTTGGCCATATGATCACCTCACTACTATGACGCGGGACCCGGGGGAAAAAGTTCATTTGGTCATGGAAAAATTTAATCTGCCCCGGATCATCCGATTTGTTAGGGACTAACGAAACAGCAAGCAGATGAATCTTCACTTGATCGAGCCTGTTACTAATCGATAAAACTGAAGTGTTGCCGGGAAAGAGAGATTGCCTAATTTGCAGAACTGTTATATAAATGTAATAGATGGAAAGAGGAGGCAGATCGATGCACCATAAATCAAGAAAACGTTGGCTGGGGATCCTGCTTGCGCTAACCGGATTCATCTATCTTAACAATACTTCCTTGCTCGTACGGCCGGCCGGAGAAAGGCCTTTCCTCGTTGCCCACCGGGGAGTGCATCAAACTTTTCCGATGGACGGAATAGCTTGGGATACGAATACGGCACGCCGGATTTATCCACCCGAACATCCCTACCTGGAAAACACGATCCCTTCGATGGCGGCGGCGTTTGCCTCCGGTGCCGATTTGGTGGAGTTTGATATCCAGCTGACCAAAGACGGGCAGTTTGCTGTTTTTCACGACGGTCCCCTGGAGTTTCGGACCAATGGGCAGGGCGCCGTCCGGGATTATACCATGGCGGAATTAAAGAAGCTCGACATCGGGTATGGTTACACTGCCGATCAGGGCAAGACCTATCCTTTCCGGGGGCAGGGCGTCGGCCTGATGCCTTCTTTGGATGAGGTTTTAACGCACTTCCCTGATCGGGCCTTTTTAATCCATGTGAAAAGCGGTGACCGGCGGGAGGGAGAAGTCCTGGCTGAGTATTTGCGGCGCCTACCTGCGGAACGCTTAGCCCAACTGGCGGTCTACGGGAGTGCGCAACCGGTTGCAGTGCTCCAGGAGAAACTCCCGCACTTACGGGTCATGTCGCTGCAGACGATGAAAAAAGCCTTACTTTCTTACCTCGCGTTGGGTTGGAGCGGGTATCTTCCGCCCGCAATCCGTAATACCCAATTACATCTGCCTTTAAAGTATACCCGTTTCCTCTGGGGGTGGCCCCACCGTTTCCTGGCGCGGATGGAAAAGGTGAATACGCGCGTGATTTTGGTTTTGGGGGACGGCCGCTGGTCCGAGGGCTTTGATACGCTGGAAGATCTCAAACAACTGCCACCCGATTATACCGGGGGGATCTGGACCAACCGGATTGAGCGGATTGGGCCTGCTATCCTTACCAAGTATCATACCAATAAAGAGTAAGGACGGAATCATCGTTCTCATAATTACATTCTTCAGATCGTCCGGTGCTTGCCCCATGACCCTTGGGCAATTGCATTGTTGAAGACCGGCACCGCCGAAGCGCGCCGGTTTTTTCGTACAAAAGCTTAGACATACAAGGGGGTTGGCGAATGAAGGAAACCGTCAAAGAACGCCCGCTTTACCTGGATCCGGACCAGCCGCTGGAACTCCGGGTGGCCGATTTGATCAGCCGGCTGAGTTTGGAAGAAAAAGTATCGCAGATGGTCTTTAACTCTGCGGCGATCGGCCGGCTTGGAATACCGGAGTATAACTGGTGGAATGAATGTTTGCACGGCGTCGCGCGGGCCGGGGTGGCGACCGTTTTTCCCCAGGCGATCGGGCTGGCCGCCACTTTCGACCAGGAGCTTCTGTACCGGGTCGGGACGGTGATTGCCGAAGAAGCCCGTGCGAAACACCATGAGTTTGTGCGCCATGAGGACCGGGGGATCTACAAAGGGTTGACGTTTTGGAGTCCGAACATCAACATCTTCCGCGATCCGCGGTGGGGGCGGGGGCAGGAGACCTATGGCGAGGACCCCTACCTCACAGGCCGGCTCGCCGTGGCTTTCATCCGCGGGCTGCAGGGTGATCATCCCCGCTATCTGAAGGTCGCGGCCTGCGTGAAACATTTTGCCGTCCACAGCGGACCGGAGCCCTTGCGCCATCAGTTTGATGCGGTGGTCAGTCCGAAGGATCTGCGCGAGACCTACCTTCCGGCCTTCCGGGATGCCGTCATGGAAGCAAAGGTCGAGGCGGTGATGGGCGCTTATAACCGGGTGAACGGCGAACCGGCCTGCGCCAGTCCGACCCTTTTGACCAAAATTTTGCGAGAAGATTGGGGCTTTGAAGGTCATGTCGTCTCCGACTGTGGCGCGATCCGGGATTTTCACCGGCACCATAAGATCACCGCAACGCCGGAAGAGTCGGCCGCCCTGGCGGTGAATAACGGATGCGATTTAAACTGCGGAGAGGTCTTCTGGCATCTG
>JAKOVI010000098.1 GCA_029782135.1 Bacillota bacterium | reverse complement strand
AGCGCGGTGGGCTTTTTATGGCTTCCCATTGGCGCAAATCCCGGTTGCAGGGAAAACCGGGACCGCGGAAAATCCCGGGAAAAACGACTATGCCTTTTTTGCCAGTTACGCACCGATTGATCAACCGGAGTTGGTGGTGGTGGTGGTGATCGAAGAAGGCGGTTTTGGCTCCCAGGCGGCGGCGCCGATTGCACGGAAGATCTACGAAGCATATTTCGGGATCGGCAAGGAATGAACGACGGCTGGCGGGCTTTCCTACCGGGACGGGAACCGGGATGAAGGCCCAGACCGGACCCGGGGCGGCAGAATAAGTAGCCCGCAGCCGGGAGGAATTTACGCTCAAAGTGTGGAATAAAAAGAGAAAATCGCCTGAGGTGTGAGTGTGAATGTCAGTGGCAACCAACTCCCTTTCCTCTGAACAATTGGTATTTAAAGGCTTGAAACAAGGATTAACACTGTTCATTCCTGAAGAAAAGGCCTTTACCTACTGGTTGGGGGTTTTGGATGAGCAATTGGAGCGGGCGAAAACTTTTTTTCAAGGCGGTTCGATCCTTGTTGAACTGGGGGACCGTAAACTCTCCCCAAGCGAACTTAGCGACCTCAAAGCGGTACTTGCGAAATACCAGATGACAATTAAAGCATTTAACCCCTTAGCCAAGAAGCTCTTCAGTCCCCGGACAAAACCGGAGGAGCCGGAGCCGGGCGGGGTTTTGCTTTTCAAAGGGACCGTCCGCAACGGTCAACGCCTTGAGTATAATGGCGATATTGTGGTGAAAGGTGATGTGAATCCCGGGGGTGAATTGATCGCTACCGGCGATATCATTGTATTAGGGGTCTTGCGGGGAATTGCCCATGCCGGAGTTCGGGGAAATTTAGAGGCCGAGATTATCGCGCTTACGCTTGCTCCGGTTCAGCTCCGGATTGCTCATATTTATTCCCGGGCGCCGGAAGGGATGGAAGCGGGACAAGGCCCGGAAATTGCGCATATCAAAGGGGAAACGATTGTGGTTGAGCGATTATAGGAATTAAAGGAGGAGTTCCAGATGGCGGCACGGGTAATTGTTGTGACATCAGGTAAAGGGGGAGTGGGGAAAACCACTACTGTAGCCAACCTGGGCACCGGTTTAGCGCTTCGTCAGAAGAAAGTTGTCATGATCGATACGGATATCGGCCTGCGCAACTTGGATTTGTTGATGGGGATGGAGAACCGGATCTGTTTTGACCTGATCAATGTGGTGGAGAATGAGTGCCGTTCTTATCGCCAGGCCTTAATTAAGGATAAAAGAGTGGAGAATCTTTACCTCCTCCCGGCCTCCCAGATTAAGAATAAAGATGCCTTGAAGGCCGAGCAGATGATCAAACTGGTGGAGCAGTTGAAGGAGGAGTTTGATTATATTCTGATCGATTCGCCGGCGGGGATTGAAAGCGGGTTTGAGAATGCAGTGGCGCCCGCCACCGAAGCGATTGTGGTGACCAATCCTGAAGTCCCGGCGGTCCGTGATGCCGACCGGATTATCGGGCTCCTGCAGGCGAAGAAGATTTATGAACCGATGTTGGTCTTGAACCGGTTACGCTCCGATATGGTAAAGAAGCGTGATATGTTGGATGTCGATGATATCAATGATATTTTGGCGATTAAATTGCTGGGCGTGGTCCCCGAGGATGAACAGATCATTGTTGCGACCAACAAGGGTGAACCGGTCGTCTTCAACCAACAGTCCAAAGCGGGGGAAGCGTTTCGCAATATCGTCCGCCGGCTTGAGGGGGAAGCAGTCCCCTTTATGTCTTTCAATACGGAGCCAGGGGTTTTTGGACGGTTCTGGAAAATGCTGCACGGTAAATGAGCAGGCATGGGTTAATGCTGGTCAGTAAAGGAAAAGTTCGGTTTTTCATGAGCTTGTGGTCGGTGGTAAAAATCCAAGAAATCGAGCGAAAGGGGCTGTGATGGTTGAAGTTGTTCCGTGAAGACCCCTCCAGTAAAAGCCAAGCGGTTGAAAGATTGCGCCTGGTTTTGATCCATGATCGCGCAAAGGTCTCCATCGGTCTCCTTGAGCTTTTACGGAATGAGATTATCAATGCGATCTCGAAGTATGTCGAGATCGATGAGAAGCAGATGGAGATCGAATTAAACTCGACGGAAGAAAAAGCTGAACTGGTGGCGAACATCCCGGTGCTCAAAGTGCGCCGTGCGATTGATCATTGAGGACTAATAGGGGTTGGCACCTGCCAGTTAGATGGCCGGTTAGGGAAAACTGCGAGAAAAGGTGACTTATGGTGTTGGAGCGAAAGCTGTTTAAAAATATCGATTATTACCTGCTCGGTTCAGTCATTTTACTGGTGCTCATCGGTTTAGTGATGATTTATAGCGCTACCCGGAACAACACCGTTCTAACCGGCGGCGATCCTTTCCTGATGGTAAAGAAACAATTGGCGGCGATCGCAATCGGTTTGGTTGGCATGTTTCTTATTATGATCAGCGACTACCGTCTGCCGGATCTGATGTACCAGATCCTGTACGGGCTTAACCTGCTCTTTTTACTCCTGGTCCTCTCTCCATTGGGGATGGGGGTTAAAGGGGCGAAGTCATGGTTGAATCTGGGCGGTCCCTTCTCCTTACAGCCTTCCGAATTTGCGAAACTGCTGGTGATTTTGACCTTGGCAAAGCTTTTGGCGGAGAAGGAGGAGATGGAGACTTTTTGGGATCTTTGCTCCCCGTTTTTGCATGTGATCCCTCCTTTAATCCTGATCTTATTACAGCCGGATCTGGGGACGGTTTTAGTCTTTTTCTTCTTTTTCTTTATTATGTTATATATCGCCGGTTACAATAGCCGTATTTTAGTGGGGATTATCCTGGCGGGAATCCTCGCGCTGGTCCTCCTCTTTGCGGCCCATTACTACTTGGGGACACCGCTACCGTTCAAGGAGTACCAAATCCGGCGGATGACGATCTTCCTTAACCCGGACAAGGATCCGACGGGAAGCGGCTGGAATGTCAAGCAAGCGATCATTGCCGTGGGGTCCGGGCGGTTCTTCGGGAAAGGGTTGTTCCAGGGGACGCAGGGGCGCTTGGGTTTCCTCCCGGAAAACCACACCGATTTCATCTTTGCCGTTTTATGCGAAGAATGGGGGTTTGTCGGCGGCTTCCTGCTTTTGTGTTTATTCTTTATCCTCCTCTGGCGTTGCCTGGTCATTATCCAACAATCCAAGGACCGGTACGGCACTTTGGTGGCGACCGGGATCATGGCGATGTTCACCTTTCACATCCTGGAGAATATCGGGATGAACATCGGGATCATGCCGATTACCGGGATTCCTTTACCGTTTGTGAGTTACGGGGGAAGTTCGATCATCACCAACCTGCTGGCGATTGGCTTTTTAGAAAATATCTGGATCCGCCGGCAGAAGATCTTGTTTTGAGAGCATGCCTCTTATTGGCGTAAAGCCGATAAGAGGTTTTTTTATTAGAAATTTGTTTTGGGTGGTGAAGCGGCAGCCATGAAAGTAATAATCGACGCCGATGCTTGCCCGCGTGGTGTCCGGGCAATTGTCAATAAGTTGCAGCCGGTTTATGGTTACGAAGTGTTGACGGTTGCTTCTTTTCATCATAATTACCCGGGAGAGCATCATCTGGTCGTCGGCGATGAGGCGCAGGCCGCGGATGTGGCCATCCTCAACCAGGCGGAAAAAGGGGATATCATCGTGACCCAGGATTGGGGAGTGGCTGCGGTTGCATGTGGTAAGGGGGTAGCGGTGCTTGACCCGCGAGGGAAGGTTTTTGATCCAGCGGTCATCGATTTTTTGCTGGAGGAACGGCACCTCAAAGCGGAATACCGGCGCCGGGGCGGCCGCACTCGTGGACCGGCCGCCCGGACGAAAGCCGATGATCAGCGGTTCCAGCGTGCCTTCGAAGGTTTGGTGCGGAAAATGATCAATTCGTGATTGGTAAAAAACGCCCCGGCTTGTCAAAACCGGAGCGTTTTCGCATTACGTTACTGTTTTAGCGCCGGCGGTTCCGGCCGGAGTGGAGATTGCAGGGGAGGGTTGGTTCCTCGCCCGGTGCGAAGGATTGGGTTTCGACGGACTCCAGCGGACAGAAGGGTGTGGCCAAGAGTCCGGTTTCTGTACAGATGTCAACAACAATCTCATCGGAGTTGTCACCGTGGAGCCGGCAATATTCAGTGGGCATGGGGCTACCGTCGTTCGTTTCTGTTCCGGTGATCGCCCAATAGGATCTGGTAATGACCCGTTCCGCCGGGCAGAAAGTGGTGGCCAGGGATCCGGAGTCAAGACAGATTTGCAGGTTGATCTTACTCCCGAGGTCGGGAGCAGAATGCGTCGGACAATTGTCCTTCGGTTCCGTACCGGAGATAAAGATCTCCGACAAGGTTTCCGGACAGTAAGCGGTAGCCAAAAAGCCGGTTTCGGCACAGATTTTGATTCCGGTCGTTACGCCGGGCGGTAAGGGAAAATCGGTGACCGGCTTGCCTTCGAGCGCCGGACCGGCAAACTTGCTCCAGATCTGGGCGGCATTACTGCTACTGAGCTTAATGTCGCCGAACACCAGCGGGATGGCCTGACTGTCATTTCCGATCCAAACCGCGGCGATTAAATCCGGGGTATAACCGACAAACCAGGCGTTGGTATTCTGATCGGAGGTTCCGGTTTTTCCTGCCGCCGGACGGCCAATCCGCGCACGGATTCCGGTCCCGCGTTCGATTACTCCCTTGAGCATATCGGTAATGATGTACGCGACCGATTCACGCAGTACCACTTGGCGTTTTGGCGAGTTTTGCAGGAGGATCCGCCCCTGGCTGTCCGTTACCTTTACAATACCATATGGTTCGGAATAAATCCCTTTATTGGCAAACGGCGTATAGGCGGCAGCCAATTCAAGCGGGGTGACCCCGCGGGTTAACCCGCCAAGGGCTAAAGGTGAAAGGGCGATATCATTCAGTTGCCCGGTTGAGACCAGACTGTTTAACCCCATTTTTTGGGCGGTTTTAAAGACATTGCTGGGCCCTAGGCGATTAACCAGTTGGACAGCGATTGTATTTAAGGATCTTTCTAAAGCGGTCCGGAGGCGGACCGGCCCTTGAAAGGTCTTGCTGTAGTTTTGGGGAATCCACGGTTGATCATCAATCCCACTGGGGTATTCGATTGCTTCATCAATCAAAACCGTAGCCGGGGTAAACTGGTGACTGTCAATGGCCGTGGTATAAACAAACGGTTTTATACAGGAACCCGGCTGCCGGCGAGCTTTTACCGCCCGGTTGAGCTGTGTATTTTGCCAATTACGCCCGCCAATCATCGCCCGGATCTGGCCGTTGGTCGGGTCCAGAGCGACCAAGGCGACCTGTGGCTGCGTGACGTTGTTCTTATCCGGTTCGCCGGTGGGAAGGTCCGTAATCGCCGCTTCCGCCAGTTCCTGCATCTTCAAGTCAAGGGTGGTATAAATCCGGTAACCCTGGGTATATAAATCCTCTTCGGTACAGATCTTCCTGTTGTACACCAAATCTTGAATGACATAATCAATAAAGAAGGGGGCTTTTCTGGAGCGGCTCTGGCGGTCAACGACATCCAGGGGAGCCTGTTTTGCCCGGGCAGCTTCTTCCGGGGTAATAAAATTACATTCCAACATCTGGTTCAGGACCAGGCTGCGGCGGTTTAGGGCCACCTCCGGGTTTTTAAACGGCGAGTAATTTTCCGGGCTCCGGATCAGCCCGGCCAGTAAAGCAAATTGATGCAGTTCCAACTCCCAGATGTGTTTATCGAAATAGAGCTGGGCGGCGGCTTCGACCCCATAAACGCCGTGCCCGAAGTAGATGTAATTTAAGTAGCGTTCCAGGATCTCATTCTTGGAGAGATTCCGTTCAAGGTTGATTGCATAAATCCATTCTTTTATTTTCCGGGAGATTGTTTTTTTATGGGTCAGTAATGAAACTTTTGCGTACTGTTGTGTAATCGTACTGCCGCCCTGTTGATAATTCCAGGCCAGGAGGTTAACCCAGACGGCACGCAAAATCGCCTTTAATTTAATCCCGTGGTGTTTATAAAAGTCCGGATCTTCGACGGCGATGATCGCTTTCTTCATCTGCTCGGGGATCCGCTCAAAATCGATCGGCAGCCGGTTTTCTTGAAATAAACGGTCAATAATCAACCCGTTCACATCATAAATAATAGTGGCTTCGACCGGCGGGGGAGGGTTGTCCGGGATTTTTGAACCAAAAATGAGTCCCAGCACGACCCCGATGAGAAGCCCAGAAAGACAGACGATGGCGATTATTGTCCAAGATAAGCCAAAAGGAGAACGCAGTTTAAGTTTGATCATGATCACCCCTCCCGTTTGGGTAAAGGAATCGCCGGACTGTGAAAAGGCTGGCATCAGCAACTGGTAGCCAGCTTGACATATCGGTAAACCTTGACGGCGGAGAAAATATTCGCGTTTGGCAATTCCTGCAGGTAAGTATTGCTTTTGCTTACATATAAGTATAGTAAAGAAAGGATCGGAACCGCACTGTTTTTTCTTGTACAGAAATATAGGGTGGTGGGAAGATGCGAATGAGACTGCCCCGTAAAAAACGAAAAATACCCGTCTTCCATCTTCCGCGGAAGAAGACTTCCCTCTTTTTCATCTTATTTATTCTCTGTCTGGTTGGCGGATTCCTTTTTGCCGACCGGCAGCTTCGGCCGACGATCCAGGCGAAAGCGGAAGCGCACGCCCGGGTAATCGCGACCACATCAATCAATCAAGCCATTCAAGAAAAGGTCGCGAAAAATATCCGTTACGAAGATTTAATCTCCGTAAAGGTTGATAACCGGGGACGTGTTGTTCTAATGCAACCCAATACCGGTGAGATTAACCGGCTGGCCTCCGATGCAACGATTGCCGTCCAACAATTAATGAAGAAGATCGAGCGTAACTCGATCTATATCCCCCTCGGCCAACTGTTGGGGAGCCAGATTCTCGCCGGCCGGGGGCCGGATATTCCGATTGCCATCGTCCCGGTCGGAACAGTGGAAAGCAGGGTATATGACGTATTTGAACAGGCCGGGATCAATCAAACCCGGCATAAGATCTACCTGGTCGTGCAGGCGACAGTCCGGATTGTCGTCCCTTTACTCCAGACAAACGTGCAAATTAAGTCCGAAGTTCCATTAACGGAGGCGATCATCATGGGCGAAGTGCCCCAGGTCTATTTTGGCGGGGGTCAACCGATTCTTAGTTTTCCGGATCTCTTAAGGTCAATGGGTAGTGAGTAAGGGGAAGGGGTGATATAAGTATATAAACTTATTCATCCCAAAACCGGAAAGGTTACTTTTCACCAAAGGCTGTTCCGGCCAGAAGGGTCCTTTACTCAAAAAGTTCGCTGACCGAGATGTTTTTATGGATCCGCCGGATGGTATCCCCCAGGAGGGAGGCGACGGACAATACTTTTAATTTTGGATATGATTCGAGATCGTCAATGGGTAGGGTATTACAGACGATGATCTCTTTGATACTTGGCCGGTTCAGACGGTCAAGGGCGGGCGGGGAGAAGATCCCATGGGTGGCCAGGACATAAATTTCACGGGCGCCTCTCTCTTCAAGGGCCATGATCACTTGCTCCAGACTGCCGCCGGTATCGATCATGTCATCGATGATAATTGAAGTCTTGTCCTTGACATCACCAATAAAAAAGGTCATTTCCGCGACATTGGGGGCGGGTCTTCTTTTGTACATGACCCCTAAAGGCCAGTGGAGACTGGCGGCCAGCTTCTCCGCCTTCTTGACACTTCCGGCGTCTGGCCCGATCACCACGCCGTTGGTAATCTTCTTTTCCTTTATGTATTGCGAGAGTTTGGGTAAGGCGGTGAGGTGATCAACCGGAATACTAAAGAACCCTTGGATTGCCGGGGCATGCAAGTCCATCGTCACAATCCGGTCCACCCCGGCGGTGGATAAGATGTCCGCCACCATACGGGCGGTAATCGGTTCGCGCGGGGCGGTCTTCTTTTCCTGACGGGCATAGGCGTAAAACGGAATTATGGTAGTAATACGCCCGGCCGAGGCCCGTTTCAGCGCATCAACCATAATCAATAGTTCCATCAGGTTTTCGTTCACCGGTTTCGCAAAGGGTTGAACCACGAAGACGTCGACACCGCGAATGCTCTCTTTAAACCGGACATAGATTTCACCATTGGCAAAACGGGAGATCTCTACTCCTCCGAGCGTTATATTGAGATAATTGGCAATTTCTTGCGCTAAAGCAGGGTTGGCCGTTCCGGTAAACAGTTTCATGTGCGAATACTGGCTCAAAAGCAAGTCACCTCCAAAAACTCCGGAAACAAATAACCATTGGCGAATCTACATAAAATAAGCACAAACAAAAAAGACCCATAAAAAAAGGCCTTTTTCGTGGGTACCCGGTGGATTAGAGCGCCCTTTGTACCCTTCCTGAGCGCAGGCAGCGGGTACAAACCTTGATTGTTTTGGGAGCACCGTTCAACAGTGCATGGATTCGTTTGAGATTCGGCTTCCAAACACGTTTCGTCTTAATGTTCGAGTGACTGACCTGTTGTCCGGAAGCCTGTCCCTTGCCACAAATATCGCAACGAGCGGCCACTTCGTTTACACCTCCAACGTAAGCTTTGTCTTAAACTACATAGATTCTACCATAACAAGTGATCATCTGCAAGCACATTCCGGTGAAAGCTTTTGGCGTTCGCTTATTTTAAAAAGTTCCGATTAAAGCAGGAAAAAACTAATTTTAGTGGTAATATTATAAAAAATCAGGGCGAAGCGCGAAAAAGAGGTGACTTTTCCCCGGCAAGCAGGAGATAAACAACCGGGCATCAATATAGGAGGGGAAACGCTTGGGGCGCTTATGTTAAGTAGCTTAACTGATTTTCAGTATTTTTCTGAAAGAGCAGGAGTTCAGATTAAAAAGGAGAATATATTTTAAGATTTTGTACTTATAAAGGAGGTCTATTCTGTGGAGAGAAACCTCTCCGTCAAGTCCCAAAAATCTTTGGGAACGATTGACGTATCCCCAGATGCCATTGCCATGGTTGCAGGGATTGCAGCCTTGGAGTGTTTTGGCGTGGTCGGGATGTCGTCCCGAAGTTTGCAGGATGGCATCGCCGAGTTATTACTAGGCAAAGAAAACCTGACAAAAGGGATTGAAGTACGGACCGACGACAATCGCGTAATCGTGGATCTCTATGTGATTGTTGAATATGGAACCAGAATTAATGAGGTTGCCCATAATGTGATTGAAACTGTAAAATACGCAATTGAGAACCAGTTGGGAGTCAGTGTCGACCGGGTGAATGTGATCGTCACTGGTGTCCGCACCGGTATGAACGGTAAAGCGTAGGGAGGGTCAGGTATTGAGCCTAGAATTTATCGACGGACCAAAACTGAAACAAGTCCTCGCAATGGGCGTGGAAACGATAACCGAGTATAAAGAAGTAGTAGACGACCTCAATGTCTTCCCCGTTCCGGATGGTGATACAGGAACGAATATGTCCCTGACTTTTCAAGCAGCCCTGCGGGAAGCAGAAAAAGCTCCGGATGAAGTTCCGGCGATTTTAGAGCGGGCCGCGCAAGGCGCCTTAATGGGTGCCCGGGGTAATTCGGGCGTGATTGTTTCCCAGTTCTTCCGGGGTTTTGCCAAAAGTGTCGGGAAAGCGGAAAAATTAGGGATTCCCGAGCTCAGTAAAGGGATTGTTGGCGCCGCGAATTTAGCTTACCAAGCAGTGCGGAAACCGGTGGAAGGGACAATCCTGACCGTAATCAGGGAAGCAGGCCAAAAAGCGCAGGAGCTTGAGGGGAAAGAGAAAGATCTCATCAAGTTTTTGAAGAAGGTCTATCAACATGCCGAGAAAACATTGGAGATGACGCCGGAGTTATTACCGACCCTCAAACAAGCCGGCGTTGTGGACGCCGGCGGCAAAGGTCTTCTCTTTTTCATGCAAGGCGTGATCGATGCACTGGAAGGAAAGAAAACCGTTACCCCGAAGAAGGTTGAGCGTGAGGAGAAGGAGAATCTTTTCACCGGCCGGGTTGAAGATGACCTTGAACTGGAAGAGATCACTTTCCAGTATTGCACCGAGTTTATTCTGCGCGGAAAAGGGCTGTCCGTGGAGAGTATTAAAGAAGATCTGGCGCCCCATGGCGACAGCATGCTGGTGGTCGGCGACGAGCAAACGGTGAAGATCCATATTCATACCAATAACCCCGGTTTGATTTTGGACTATGCCGTCCGGCTAGGCGAACTTTCGGAGATAGATATCAATAACATGGTTGAGCAGAGCCAGCAACGGCTGGAGAAGCTGCGCCGCAATCAAAAACCGCAAACCTTGAAAGAAATCGGGTTGGTGGCGGTCGTCGCCGGGGAGGGTTTACAAAACATCTTCCGGAGTTTAGGGGTGGATGAGATCATTGAAGGCGGGCAGACGATGAATCCGAGTACGGAGGATCTTTACCGGGCGGTTAGCAAGGTACCAGCTAAACAAGTGATTATCTTACCAAACAACGGCAATGTGGTATTGACCGCCGGGCAGGTCGGCGAACTGACGGATATCCCGGTCGCCGTGGTTCCTTCGAAGTCGATTCCACAAGGTGTAGCCGCTTTAATGTCGTTTGTTCCCGAGGAGAGTCTCGTCCATAACCAAGAGGCGATGACGAGAGCATTAAGTAATGTGATTACCGGGGAGGTAACCTTTGCTGTGCGCAACTCTACTTATAACGGGTTTGAGATTCAAGAGGGTGACATCATCGGGTTAAAAGAAGGGGATATTACCTGTGTCGGTAAGGATGCCGCCCAGGTCCTCCTGGAACTGCTGGCGAGCTGTGGTGTAAATGCGGACTCTTTTATAACTTTATATTATGGTCATGATGTTAATGAACAGGAAGCGCAGAGCGTGCTGGAGAAGGTACAGAATCTCTTCCCCGAAACGGAAGTCGAGTTATATTACGGTGGACAACCCTTATATTATTACCTCTTCTCGGTTGAATAATGGTCTGATGGCTTTTGGTCTAATTAAATAAATTATAAATTATTACATATGACTTGTGAGTTGGCGATGAGAGTTACCGGCGGAAAATATCGAGGGCTAACCCTTTCCGGTCCTTCCCATCAGGGACTGCGGCCGACGACTGACATGGTACGGGCGGCTTTATTTAACATCCTGGGACCGACCTTGGAGGGAGCCCGGGTTTTAGACCTGTTTGCCGGCTCCGGTGCTTTGGGCATTGAGGCTTTGAGCAGGGGAGCCGGCGCCGTAAGTTTGGTAGAGCAAGATCCTAGAGGTTTGCACCTCTTAAAACAGAATCTTCAGCGTCTACGGGACGTTACTGCAGAGGTCAGAGTCTTTCCGGCGGATGTCTTCAGGATTTTGCCCAAATTTGGCCGGAAAGGACTACAATTTGACCTTATTTTAATTGATCCGCCTTATCACGCCAATCTTTGGCTGACGGTGCTTGAACTGATTTCCCGGCATACTTTGCTGGCCCCCGGCGGCCGGATTGTCCTGGAAATCGCCAAACAGGCCGAACTGCCGCCGGCGGCAGGTGATCTGCGCCGGGTGGACAAAAGGTTTTACGGTGATGTGTCGTTGGAGTTTTGGCAAAATAAAACCGATGGAGCTGATGAGTGATGACGATTGCCATCTGCCCGGGGAGTTTTGACCCGGTGACCAATGGCCATCTTGACATAATTCAAAGGGCGGCGGTCATTTTCGATGAATTGATTATTGCGGTAGGCAATAACCCCGGGAAAAAGCCGCTCTTTACGGTGGAAGAACGGATTGAACTTTTAAAAAAGGCAATTGCGGAGATTAAATTGACCAATGTCCGGGTTGACCACTTTACCGGATTGCAGGTGGAGTTTGCCCGGGCGCATCAGGCGAAGGTGATTGTGAAGGGCTTAAGGGCGCTGTCGGATTTTGAGTACGAGTTTCAGATGGCGCTGACCAATAAGAAACTGGCCCCGGAGATTGAAACGATGTTTATGATGACCGCAACGGAGTATTCTTTCCTCAGTTCGAGTATGGTGAAAGAGATTGTATACTTTGGCGGGGATCCGGTGGACATGGTGCCGGCAGTGGTTTTGGAGGCTTTATATAAGAAGATGGGTGACCGAGGGAAAAAGGATGAAGATAAACCACTTATTAAACCTTCTTGACCGTTTGGAGGAAGTCTTAACCAAAGCGCCTAAATTTGTAGGACGCTCTTTAGTCGTGATTGATGAAGCCCTTGAACTGTTGGAGAAGATCAAGCTAACCCTGCCCGCGGAGGTTAAAGAGGCCCAACAGATCATAGCCCAGAAGGAAGAGATTCTCCAAGCGGCGCGGGAAGAAGCAGACCAGATTATTAAGCGTTCTTCGGCGGAGGCCCAGCGGATGCTCTCCGAACATCACTTAACACGTTTGGCGGAGGAAAAGGCGAACATTATTAAGGAGGAGGCTTATGCCTCTGCCCGCCAGGCCGAAAAAGATCTGGCACAATATGCCCAGGAGGTTCTGGGAAAGCTGGAAGAAAACCTGATTGAGGCATTAAAAGTCGTGCATCGGGCGAAAGATAGCTATGCAGAGTTGGAGCAGGAAGAAGGAGAGCACCGGGAAGAAGATGACTAGGGAACAGAGGGAAAAAACGAAGACAAAAAGGAAACCGGAACGGAGAAAGATCGCGATTGCCATCGACGGGCCGGCCGGTTCGGGAAAGAGTACGGTGGCCAAACGCGTCGCAGAGGAACTGGGAATCTTATATCTTGATACCGGAGCGATGTACCGGGCGGTGACTTTAAAGGCCTTACGCAATGGAGTGTCGATGGACAACCAGGAAGCGTTGACCAGGTTGGCCGCTCAGGTCGCGTTGGATTTTCAACGGATGCCGGACGGTTCCTATCACCTCTTGATGGACGGGGAAGATGTCAGTGAGGAGATCCGCACCTTGGCGGTCTCCCAGAATGTTTCATTGGTGGCCGCGGTACCCGGTGTCCGGGCGGAGTTAGTCAAACAACAGCAGGCGATCGGCGCCCGTGGCGGGGTCGTCATGGATGGACGTGATATCGGCACCGTGGTTCTCCCGCACGCTGATCTGAAAATTTTCCTCACCGCTTCTTTGGAGGAGCGCACCCGCCGGCGCTGGCTGGAGTTAACCGCCAAAGGGCTGAACGTAACGGCGGAAGAGATTAAGGCGGACTTGACCCGCCGGGATGCGATCGACTCCGGCCGGGAAGTGGCCCCGCTCCGTCCGGCAGCGGATAGTGTGACCATCGACACCAGTAACCTCAGGATCGAAGAGGTGGTGGAGCGGGTCATGGCATTGGCGGCGGCGCGAAAGACACTGGATCCGCCGGGATTGCTCTACAAGATCTGTGGCACCATCCTTTACATATGCTTAAAGCTTTTTTACCGCTTCTCGGTCGAGGGCGCCGAGCATCTTCCGGCGACGGGACCGGTTATTGTGGCTTGTAATCATTGCAGTCTGCTTGATCCGATCGTTGTGGGCTGCAGCATTCTGCAGCGGCCGGTCAGTTTTATGGCGAAGGAAGAGTTGTTCCGGATTCCCCTTTTAGGGCCAATCATCCGGAAACTGGGGGCTTTCCCGGTGCGACGGGGAAAGGGGGACCGGGCGGCGATCCGGGCGGCGGTTGAGGTGTTGAAAGAAGGAAAAGTCCTTGGGATTTTCCCCGAGGGAACCAGGTATAAAGATAACAAGCTTCATCCCTTACGCCATGGCATTACCTTATTAGCCATGGAGACCAATGCCCGGATCTTGCCGATGATTATCCGGGGGACCCAACAACTTAATTTCTTCCGTTTTCCAAAGATCAAGGTTTATATCGGAGAAGCTTTTCAGCTCGTTCCGGGCGGCACCAAAAAAGAGATGATCACGGAAGGAACCACCGTAATCTATTCGCGCTTGCTTCAGCTTTGGGAAAAAACTAACTAGCCGGTGCGGAGGCGAAAAATTGGGTAAAATTATCATCGGGGAAAAAGCCGGATTTTGCTTCGGGGTCGAACGGGCGCTCCGGATTGCCCAGGAAAGTAGAGCGCTAAGCAGCCGGCCGGTTTATATCTTAGGTCCCTTGATTCATAACCCCCGTGTGGTCGCCGAGATGGAGAAATGCGGGATTAAGACGATTTCCGACCTGAACGACGCCGAGCCGGGGGGGATTTTACTGATCCGGTCGCACGGGGCCGGACCCCCAACGATTAAGGCGGCCAAAGAGCGGGGCTTACAGGTGATCGATGCCACCTGCCCGTTTGTCAGACAAGAACAGAAGCTGGCCCAGAAACTACGGGCTGAGGGCTTCCAAGTCGTCGTGGTGGGGGAGCCGGAGCATCCGGAAGTCAAAGCAGTGGTAGAGGCTGTGGACGGGCAAACCGTCGTCATTGACCCTAAAGACCAGGCAGCGATCGAGAAGATAAAGTTCGCAGCACGGGTCGGTTTGGTCTGTCAGACCACCCAGCCGCTGGAGAATCTGAACATGGTGGTCACCGCCCTCCTTCCCCGGGTGAAGGAGCTCAAAGTGTATAACACGATCTGTAATGCCACCCGGGAACGACAGGAGGAAACGGCTGAACTGGCGCGAAAAGTCGATCTGTTGTTGGTCGTCGGCGGGAAAAATTCGGCGAATACGCGCAAACTTGCCGAAATTGGGGCTTCCCTGACACCGACTTATCATATAGAATCAATAAGTGAGATCGATCCTCAGTGGTTGAGAGGGAAAACCTTAATCGGGGTTACAGCCGGTGCGTCGACTCCTCAAGAGCAGATCTCCGAGGTTGTTGACTGGCTGAAAGTAAATTCTGCAGGAGGTATAGACATGGAAGAAAATCAAATGATCAACGTGCAACCGGCGGAAGGAATAAAGGAAGAAGCAGTGTCCGAAGCGGCGGTTGACAACGGGGAGATGCTGCTGAACTACGAGATCCCCCGCCTGGAGGAAGGAAGCATTGTCGAGGGGATCGTGGTCGAAGTGAACAAGGAGGAAGTATCGGTTAGTGTCGGCGGCAAGTCCGAACTGCAGATTCCCCTGCGCGAACTGACGAATGAAAATGTTGCTTCTGCTGAAGAAGTCGTGCAAAAGGGCGATAAAATAAAAGTGATGGTTCTGAAATCCGACGATGATAAAACGATCCTCTCGAAAAGACGGGCCGATGAGGAGTTAGCCTGGGAGAAACTTGCCGACGCTTATCAAGAACATCGCCGTGTCAAAGGGAAAATTGTCCAGGCGGTCAAAGGCGGGCTGCAAGTCAAGGTGGACGGCGTGACCGCTTTTCTCCCCGCTTCGCAGGCTGACCTCGGTTACGTTAAGGACTTGTCAACCCTCGTCGGGTTGGAGACGGACTTTAACCTGATCGAATTTGAACCGAAACGCCGCCGGGCAGTCCTCTCCCGCCGGGAGGTCCTGGAAGAGGAACGCCGGGCCGTCGAGGAGAAAGTCTACAGTGAACTTACCGAAGGAGAAAAACGCACCGGGGTGGTGACCAGACTAACACCGTTTGGCGCCTTTGTCGATCTCGGCCACGGGGTGGAAGGGTTGTTACATATCTCCGAGATTGCTTGGGAACGGCTTAAACATCCGTCGGAACGTCTGGTCGAAGGACAGCAGATCGAGGTGCTGGTGACCAAGGTCGACCGGGAAGCGAAAAGGATCTCCCTCAGTCTTAAACAGTTATCACCTCATCCCTGGACGAAGATTGTGGAGAAATATAAAGTCGGGGACTATGTGGAAGGAAAAGTGGTCCGGCTTACATCGTTCGGTGCCTTTGTTAATCTGGAAGAGGGGGTCGACGGGCTCATCCATATCTCCCAATTAAGCGACCGGCGGGTGGAGAAACCGGCGGAAGTTGTCCAAGTCGGCCAGACAGTCAAGGCCAAGGTGATCAAGGTCGAGCCGGAACAGAGGAGAATCGGCTTGAGCCTGCGTGAGGCCAAGGAAGAGAAGCCGGTGAAGGAGAGCAAGGAGACAACCATTTCCGGTCTGGAAGAAGAACCACTCTCTTCCAACCTCGGTGTTCTCCTGGCGGAAAAGATGGGGCAGTTGAAAGGGGAAGGCACGGACTGACGATTTTTCCCCGGCGTTGGTTTTCAATAAAATAAAGATTTGACGGTTAAATAAACATTATGACATCAGCGAGCGCTGATGTCTTTTTTATTTCTGCAGTTTTTGAATTGGATTTTCCCGTGGTGGGATAATAAAAGGCGAAAGCGTATCCGCAGAAGACAAGCTTGTGCCATAGGAGTGACAAGAAGAGTTTTAACGGGCACGGTTGGATTAAACGGTAAAAGGAGGGAGAGGAATGAACCTCGGAGTCATATTGCTGATCGGGACGGGGATCTTAATCCTTTTAGGGCTGGCGCAACAGGTCTTGGACCGGCTCTACCTTAATGATAAACAAGCCTTGCTGATCCTGGCTGCGATGGTAGTCGGCAGTTTTCTAAATATCCCGTTATACCGTGGCACCCCGGCGCTGAGCATTAATGTTGGCGGCGCCATTATCCCACTGGCCCTGAGTATCTATGTTTTGAGCAGGGCGGGGACGCGGAAAGAGACCACCAGGGGATTAATTGGGTCCTTGGTGATCGCTGCGGTGATCTATGGCGGCTCCAAACTCTATACTTTTGACATCGACCGCGGTTGGCTTGAGCCACAATATTTATGGGGGATCATTGCCGGCGTCATCGCTTATTTGATCGGACGTTCGCGGCGGTTGGCCTTTATCGGGGCGACGTTCGGCATTATCCTGGCCGATCTGGCTCATGCGGTAGAGGCGGCGCTCTCCGGACTGTCATCCCCAACGAGCATTGGCGGGGCGGGTGCCCTGGATACCATTGTCCTGGCCGGGTTGATTGGGGTGCTTTTGGCTGAAGTGATTGGCGAATCCCGGGAACGTCTGCAAGGCGGGCCGGTGCGTTCGGAGGAACGGCCGGAACAATTAAAAGAACCGGATGAGCGGGAAGGAGGAGAAACGCATGGTTAGTTCCCGGTGTGTCGTTTTCTGTTTGCTGACATTGCTGCTTCTTGGTCAGGCCTTTCCGGCCAGTGCTGAAGTGGAAAGGACTGATGGCTTTTTTACCCTGGTCGACCGGGAAGGGCGGATCATTTGCCGGACCGCCCATCAGATCCATGAGGGAGATCAGTATCTAGCGGCCGATAATGTCCTGTATGAAGTGGAAGAGGTCAAAGATGATACCGCTCATGTGCGGTTTGTCAAGCGGGTGGACCTGGAGGCAATGCTGAAACCCTCCTTGTTTGACCAGGTGAAAACGGCACTGACCGGAATTTTCCAGGGAAAGGTTTTTGTGCAGGGGAAGAACCGGCCGATTGCGATCTATCATACGCATTCCGATGAATCTTACGTTCCGACCGACGGGACTGAAAGCAAACCCGGGAATGGCGGGATCCTGCAGGTCGGTGACGCTTTAGCCCAATCTTTGCGCGAAAAGGGAATCAATGTTATTCATAGCAAAACTTCGCATGAACCACATGATGCGATGGCTTACGACCGTTCCCGGCGGACCGCGGTTGAATTGCTCAAGAAAAACCCCATTGCCCTGATTGATCTGCACCGCGATGCGGTTCCCCCGGATGAGTATGCGGATAAAGTAAACAATACTTCGGTCACCAAAGCCCAACTGGTGGTCGGCCGGCAAAATCCGAACCGGAAAGCAAACGAAGCCTTTGCTTATCAGGTCAAAGCGGTTGTTGACCGGCAGTATCCGGGGTTTATTAAAGGGATCTTTTACGGAAAAGGAAAATATAACCAGGATATTGCGCCCCGTTTGCTCCTGGTCGAGATGGGCAGCCATACCAACAGCCGGGAAGAGGCGGAACGCGGCGCCGCCATCTTTGCCGCCGCGGCCCATGAGGTGTTAACGGTGGCGGGAGCCAGCCAAAGAGCGGTCGGGAGTGGCGCTTCCCGCGCCGCGGTTTGGATTATCGGTCTGGCGGGTGCCGGGTTGATCCTATATCTCCTGCTGAACAGGGGTTGGGGGAAATTCGGAAGCGAGTCCGGGCGCGTGACGGGGGAGGTTACTCCGGAGGCGGGCGACGGGGAATCACCGCCAGAGCCGCCCGGGGAGGGATGAAGTTTTAAGGTCATCTACTATTGGGCGGGGAATAACGCACTGGCGCCGCTGATGGCTGCCATCCATCTCGGTTTTCTCCCCTCCCGGGTCAAGACCAAAGCCGAATTGGCGCAAGTGCTGAACACCGCAGCCAGTATCCCCTGGGGTCAGGGGTGCACAAAGCGGGAATACGGCTCGTTAATTTTCATCGGTCACCATCCCCAGGCGGAGGTCTATATCATGCCGGTCGGAAAAAAACCGGACCTGGTGCTGAGAACTTTCACCGAAGCCCTTACTCTGCTGGGCGGTGATCCATCAAACTACCGCTTGATCAATTGCGAAACCATCTTCAAGAAAAGAACGAACAACAGTTTTTTGGCGTCCCGTCTTAGCTGTGAAATCTACAACATCATTGGCTCAATCGTAACTGCCGTCCAAAAGGGGTTAACAGAGTGATAGTAATCTACCATTGCTATGGCCGGGCGCATTCCTCGGTGATCGCCGCTTACTTACACCTCGGCAAGCTGCCGATGCAAGGGCCGGTGACGAAAGAACAAATTATGGCTGTTCCCGAATTTGATTTAGCGGAGGCCTCGGATTGGGGACGACCCTATTTTATGGGCAGGGATCCGGACGCCAATGAGGTCTTTATTTTGGGTCTGAACAGCCAGACCCAAATTTGTTCTCGATTAATCTATAGCTTGGCTGGGCAGTTAAGGATGGCGGACCAAATTCTCCTGGTTAATACCTTGACGGCGATCGGTTTGTTGACCAGAATCGGAGGATTCCTGTCCAAACAGATCCGGTGGAAGCGGTTGGGTAAGCCTTTAGCAGCCCAGGGAATTGTCCATTCCTTGCCTAAGTTAAGACGGCTGGTCACCGCAGTTAAAAGCCAGTTGCAAAGGGAGGAGCCCGGTGCGGAAGAAACAGTTGATTATCATTACTGATGGTGACCAGATCGCCCGGAAGACGATCGAAAAAGTGGGCGCCAAACTACACTTGCGGACGATTTCCGCTTCCGGAGGGAACCCGACGGTCCTGCCGGTGGAAGAAGTGAAAAGAGAGATTGCCGAAGCCGGGGAGGAACTCCTGCTGGTGATGGTGGATGACGCCGGCGCCCGGGGGAAAGGCCCCGGGGAGAGGGTCTTGGAGGCGCTCTGTCAAGACAAGCGCTTTTCCGTTCTGGGAGTGGTGGCGGTGGCCTCGAATACGGACGGGGTGGCCGGGGTACCGGTTGCTTTCTCCGTGACGAGAGAGGGGAAGATCCACCATGGCCCGGTCGATAAAGAAGGGAAGCCAGAACCGGAGGGGCACTTAAGGGTAAAAGGGGATACCGTGGATGTGCTCAACCGGTTGCCGGTTCCGTTAATCGTCGGGATCGGCGATATCGGGAAGATGGCGCACGCGGACGACGAAGAGCAGGGAGCAAAGGTTACCACCCGTGCGATCCGGGAGATCCTTAGATTCCATGGGCTGAACCCTTAAGCTAGTTCTTCGACCCGCTTTCCACCTCCGCTTCGCCAAGAATCCTTTGTCAAGAAATTCAAGTCACGGAAAACACCATTCTGCTACGGTTGGGTAAAGCTTATGAGGGTTAACTTTATCGTGAGCAACAAGTGACGAACGGCGAGAACCAAAGGCTAGTCAATTAGTGAGCGATCAGCGACAGTTAACGGATAACGAGTTATATTTTTTGGTCAAAAATCGAAGGGGAAGGGGTGAGGCGGATTAAGATCGGAATCCCCCGCGCGCTTTTATATTATTGGTATGGTCCTGCTTGGCAGGTTTTTTTTCAGGAGTTGGGGCTGACCCCGCTGGTTTCGGGGCCGACGGGCAAAGCGATCCTCGACGCCGGGGTCAAGACAGCGGTGGATGAGGTCTGTCTGCCGGTCAAAGTCTTTTTAGGCCATTGCCTAACCATGCAAACCAGATGCGACCGCCTGCTTACCCCCCGGTATATCAGTGTCAATAAGGATGAGTTTATTTGCCCCAAATTCATGGGTCTGCCGGAGATGACCAGGCAGGCGGTCGGCTCCGGCCGCCAATTGATTTGGAAAAGTGACCAGCATTGTCACTGGGATTCCCTGAAGGCATTACCGCCCGAGATCATCTCCGGTTTCCCGCGGAACAGGGTGATGAAGAGCTTGAAAAAGGCAAAAGCAGCCCTGGAAGCTTACCAGTTGTTGATGCAAGGCGGGCTCTTGCCGGCGGAGGCCGAGGCGGCGCTGCTGCAGGGGAGGACCCCCGAGCGTACGGAGGGCGGTCCGCTGATCGGCTTAATCGGCCACCCCTATTGCCTGTACGATGCGTTTATCAACCTGGGAGCAGTTCAATTGCTGCAAGGACAAGGATTCAAGGTCATGGTTCCGGAGATGTTTCCCGCCCGGCAGATCACCATGGAACTCAGGAACTTATCCAAACCATTGTTTTGGACTTTGGGACAGCGTATTTTAGGGACTTTCCGTCTCATGTGGGAGAAAGGGGTGGCCGGCGTCGTTTATTTGAGTGCTTTTGCCTGCGGGCCGGAGGCCTTGATCAGCGAGATGGTCAAGCGGGAAAGTAAAGCGAAGGGACTTCCACTTTTAAAGCTGGACCTGGATGAGCATTCCGGGGAAGCCGGGTTTATCACCAGAATGGAGGCGTTTTTGGATCTTCTGAAGCGAAAGAGGGGATACAGTTGCGTCTGACTTTTCCCCATATGGGTTTACTCTCGATTCCGGTGGAAACCCTGATTAACGGTTTGGGGCATGAAGCCGTGGTCGCGCCGCCGACCAATAAACGCACCTTTGAGCTGGGGGCGAAGTTTTCCCCGGAAGGGGCCTGTTTACCCTTTAAAGTTAATCTTGGAAACTTTATTGAAGCCTTGGAGCTGGGCGCGGAGGGAATCCTAGCGGCCGGGGGGACCGGTCCCTGCCGGTTTGGTTATTATGCCCAGATCCAACAGCAGATTCTGCAGGATCTCGGCTATAAATTCCAGTTATTATTGCTTGATCCGCCGAAAGGCCGGACAAAAGAACTCTACCGGGCCCTGAAAATTCTTTTCCAATACCGCCGCCCCGATCAGGTCGTACGCCTGGTCAACCTGGCCTGGAAGAAGGCGCGCTGGCTGGACCGGGGGAACCAGCTTTTCCGTTATTATCTACCCCGGAGCAAAGACCAAGCAGAAGCGGTCCGCTGTTATGAGGAGTTTTTAGCCCGGATCCGCAGGGAAACATTGAGCAGCCAACTCCCGGTTCACTACCGGGATTTGACCCGGAGATTGGAGGACCTGACGATGCCGCTGCAGGCTGATTCAATCCTGCGCGTGAAGATCATCGGTGAAATCTACATGGTATTGGAACCACGGGTCAATTTTCACCTCGAAACGGTCCTGGGCAAGATGGGTGTGGAGGTTGTCCGTCCCTTATCAATCTCCCAATGGGTTGAGGAGCATTTACTAGGGGTTTTCTTTCCGGGTCATAAACAAAGAACCGTTTTACTGTCAGAGCCTTTTCTCCCTTCGTTTGTCGGCGGACATGGAAGGGAGACCATCGCGGAACTGGTCGATGCGGGCGTCAACCAGTTGGACGGGGTAATTCAGGTTCTTCCCTTCACCTGTATGCCGGAGATCGTGGCGTATAGTATAACACCGGAGGTAAGCAAGGTCTATGGGACGCCGGTTTTAACTTTGGTCATTGACGAGCACTCGGGGGAAGCAGGGCTGATGACACGGGTTGAAGCCTTTGTTGATCTGATGCGGCGGAAGAAAGCGTTGATGAGGGAAGTGAGTACTTGAGAAGCGGTGTTTTTTTCGGTGTCGATGTCGGTTCAGTCAGTACCAATCTAGTGGTGATGACGCCGGGCGGGGAGGTGGTCAAGAAAGTTTACCTCCGCACGGAGGGCAATCCGGTGGCGGCGGTGCAAAAAGCCTTTACTCAGCTCGGCGGGGACGTTGCCAAGACGAAAGTACTGGGCGTCGGGGTGACCGGTTCGGGCCGGCAGTTGATTGGCGCCATCTTAGGGGCCGACGTCATCAAGAATGAAATTACGGCGCACGGGGTGGCGGCCTTGCAGGCGGAACCAAAGGTCCGGACAGTTGTCGAGATCGGCGGTCAGGATTCGAAGATCATCATTATCCGGGACGGTGTGGCGGTCGACTTTGGGATGAATACGGTCTGCGCCGCTGGAACCGGCTCCTTTCTTGACCAACAAGCCAACCGGCTTAACCTTCCAATTTCGGAATTTGGCGCCCTCGCGCTCCGTGCCCGGCACCCGGTACGGATCGCCGGACGGTGTTCGGTCTTTGCCGAATCGGATATGATCCATAAACAACAGATGGGCCATCCGCTGGAGGATATTGTGGCCGGCCTCTGTACGGCCCTCGTCCGTAACTACCTAAATAACGTTGCCAAAGGGAAGGAGATTGAGCCGCCGGTTCTTTTTCAGGGTGGGGTGGCGGCCAATGCCGGGATCAAAAAGGCGTTTGAAGAAGAACTCGGTTTTCCCGTCATTGTTCCGGAACATCATGATGTGATGGGAGCCTGGGGAGCGGCCCTCCTTGCCCGCGAGGAGCGGGCGAACTACCAGACATCGCGCTTCCGCGGGCTCCAGTTCTGTGAAGAGGAGATCAAAATAAGCAGCTTTGAGTGCCCGGATTGTGCGAACCGCTGTGAAGTAATTACGGTGATGGTGGCCGGCGCCAAAATCTCCGGCTGGGGAGACCGCTGTGGGAAGTGGCAAAGGATAAACACGGCGGCGACCGGTTAAAATAAGATGGAATTTTCGGCACGAAGAGGCGAAGGATGAAGAAGAGATTTCGTCAACCACGCTTACCGTCTGAGCTAAAAAAGGAAAAAGAGCAGAAGAAAAAGGAACAACAGGGCGAAGGGCCGTTTCTCACGCCGGAACTGGAAGAGAACATTAACTATCTCCGGGAAACGATTGGCCATAGCAATGATGTGATCTTCCGGGAGTTCTATTTGAAACTTGACCAACCGGTCCGGGCAGTCTTGATCTTTGTCGACGGCCTGGTCGCCAAGGAAGTAATCAATGAATATATTCTCCAGGCTTTGACCACCTTTAACGCCGGCGAAGAAGACCGGTGGACGCGGGACCGGGAAGAGCTGGCGAAGAATGTTAAGGACCATATTTTACACATCAACGAAGTAAGTCTCGAATCCGATCTCCAACAAGTGATCACGGCGATCCTCTCCGGCGAGACGGCCTTGCTGATTGACGGTAGCGACCAGGCTTTGATCTGTAATACCCGTGGATGGGAGCACCGGGGAATCGACGAACCGATGACCGAAGCGTCGGTCCGCGGACCGCGCGTCGGTTTCAATGAGATTTTGCGGTCAAATACGGCCCAGATTCGCCGTACCATACGTGATCCCGATTTACGGATTAAAACGATGAAAATCGGATTACGCTCGCAGACTGATGTGGCGCTCATTTATATAGCGTCGATTGCCAAACCGGAGATCGTTGCCGAAGTTGAGAAGCGCCTGAAAGCGATTAAAATCGATGGATTAATCGAGAGCGCCTACATTCAAGAGTATATTGAGGACCGTCCAGGAAGCATCTTCCCGACGCTGCAGGTTACCGAGCGGGTTGACCGGGTGGTGGCCGGCTTGCTCGAGGGAAGGGTTGCCGTCCTGACCGATAATACCCCTTTTGCCTTATTGATGCCGGTGACTTTTTGGCAGTTATATTATGCGGCGGAGGATTACTACCACCGGTGGCCGCTCGCGATCCTCCTCCGTTTTGTCAGGTTTGTCTCCTTCTTTTTCTCCTTATACCTTCCCGGGTTGTTTATTGCCTTTGCCGTCCATAATCCGGAGTTAATCCCGTTTAATCTGGCGATTAAGATCGCCGGGACCAGGGAAGGAATTCCGTTTCCGGTCTTTTTGGAAGGTCTGATTATGGAGCTGGCGATTGAGATCATCAGAGAAGCTTCGGTGCGCTTGCCTGGTCCGTTCGGCCAGACGATCGGGATTGTCGGCGGGTTTATCCTGGGGGATGCCGCGGTCCGGGCCGGACTGATCTCACCAATCATGACGATTGTGGTGGCTTTGACGGCGATCAGTTCCTTCGCCGCCCCCAGTTTTGGCGTGGCGATTACGATGCGCCTGTTACGCTTTCCGCTCATGCTAGTTGCCCAGATCAGTGGATTGTACGGGCTTTCGATCGCAACGATCATCTTGCTGATTCATATGGCAGGGATCCGTTCGTTTGGGGTGCCCTATCTCTCCCCCGTGGTACCTTTGAACCTTTCGGATCTAAAAGACTTTATGTTTGTCGCGCCCAGGTGGGCGATGATCAACCGTCCCCTCGCTTATGAACCTTTGGATCTCGACCGGGGAGGGACAAAAGCCCGAACCTGGTGGGAAGCGTTGTTAAAGGCTCCGCAACGTCCGGGGAAAGGGAGGAAAAATAATGAATAGTCAGCCGGCGCGTTCACTATCGGCACGGCAGGTTGCTTTGATCATCATCGGTTTTACGATCGGTGCTGGCGTTCTCACTCTACCCAGTGCCGCCGCGGAGCTGATGGGGGCCACCGGATGGTTGTGGGTGCTGGTCACCGGGCTCTTGTTTACGGGCGCGGCTTGGGTGGCGGTAAAACTGGCGCTAGAGTCGCCCGGGGAAACGCTCGTTGAATATAGTCAACAACTGCTCGGGAAACCGCTGGGGATCTTGTATAGTCTCTTGTTGGCGGCTTATTTCTTTTCGTTCCTGCCGGTGGAGACCAGGGTGCTGCAGGAACTGGTTAATATCTCGCTGTTACCGATCGCGCCGACCTGGTTTGTCAGCGGTTCTTTCATCTTTGCGATGGCGTACGGGGCCTCCCGCGACATCCGACAGCTGGCCCAGGTGAATGAACTCTTGATCGAGCTTGCCCTGTTGACCGGTGTTTTTGTCACGCTCTTATCCTGGCAACATTTTGAACCGATGCATTTATTACCTTTCTTGGCAAAAGACCAGCTCCACTTGGAAAACTTCAAAGTGGGGGTCGGTACTGCTTTTGCCTATGCCGGTTACCAGGTGATTAATCTAATCTTACCTAATATCAAAAATCCACGAGAAGCAACGAAAGCTACACTAAAAGCGCTCTTAACGGTGGTCGTCGTCTATACTTTTTTCACCATTACGGTGATTGGGGTTTTTGGTTATAAAGAAACAATGGCCGTTGCCTGGTCCGGTTTGGAACTGGCCAAGTCGGTAAACCTGGAGGCAATTTTTTTAGAAAGGTTGGATCTGATTTTGCTGATTGCCTGGCTGTCGGCGATCTATACCACCGGTCTGCTCACCTATTACTTTGGGGCTTTGATCCTCAGCAAGATCTTTCATTTGCCAAACCATGCGCTGGTTGTATGGGCAATGGCGCCGGTCATCTATTATTTGAGTACACTCCTTAAAAACTATTTTACCTGGAATGAGTGGGGTTTCTATATTTCCCTGTTCACCTTGGCGGTGAGTTTTATCTTTACGCCGTTTCTCTACTTGCTTTCCCTGCTGAAAAAACGGGGCGAAAGGGGTAGGTAGCATGGCGTCTTCTGGAGGAAGAAACCGTTTAACAACTTTTTTCCTCCTCCTTAGTCTCCTCTTTACCCAAACGGGCTGCTGGGGCGGGAGGGAGCTCAACGCCCGGGCTTTTGTGACAGCGATCGCGTTTGATCTGACCAAAGAAGAAGAGCTGCAGAGTGAGCAGTATTTGATCAGTATTCAACTGCCTGTCCCCGAAAGGATGGCAGGCGGTGAAGGGCAAGGCGGCGGGGAGGGTAAACCCTTTGTCGTGTTAGGAAGTACTGCACAGACGGTCGCCTCCGGGATCCTCCAACTGCAACGGCAGTTGGACCGGAAGCTTTTTTTGGGCCATACCCGTTTGATTTTGATCAGTAAGGAAGTGGCGGAGACCTTTGGGATTAACCATGTGATCGATTATTTCCTCCGTGATTTCAGTGTCCAACGCATGGCCCGCCTAGCCGTGGTGGACGGGAAAGCACGGGAGATTTTAGAACTGCAGCCGCCGATGGGGCAAACCCCCTCAACATATATTCTTAATATGCTGTCACCGCAGAACGGCAGTATTTTTACATACCTCACCGATCTGGGTAAATTTCTGGTCCTCCAGTCCGACGAGGGGATTTTTCCGGTTCTCCCGCGCCTAAGTAAAGGGAAAGAAACGGAGTTGACCGGCGGCGCGGCAGTCTTGAGAAACGGGCACTTCCAGGGTTGGCTCAGCGATAATGAAACCCGTGGCTTGAACATTTTGCATAATGAATTTGTCGAATCCGAGTATGAAGTGGAGTGCCCGCTCCATCCGGGGGACCAGATTGTAGTCGGCGTTAATGCATTGCACTCCGCTTACCGTCTGGAAGAGGCGGGCGGGATGCCCCGGATCAAAGTGATGGTGCATGGCCGGTTTGAAACCCGGGAATTCACCGAACCGCACGGTCCGGAGAAACATGAAGAGGCTGACCTAGAAAGAGCGGTGTCCGCTGCGATTCGTGAAGAAATTCAGCAGACCATCAAGAAGGCGCAAGAATTAAGGGTGGATGTTTTAGGGATTGGCCGTTATCTCCTGGCTCACCATCCAAGATTCTGGGCACAGCTGGACTGGGATACCGAATTCCCCTTCTTCCCGATTGAACTTGAGGTTAAGATGGACTGGGGGCTGACGATCAGGAGGTTGGGTGGATGAGGCAACTGACGGTTTGGGCGAGAGCTTTCCGCCTCCGCTTTTTCACGGCTTCACTTCTCCCGCTCCTCTTAGGGGCGGTGATCGCCAGAGAAGAGGGGGCAATATCGAGCTGGCGATGGCTGTTGGTTTTCGGGGTAGTGCTCACGGCGCACGCTGCTTCCAACCTCTTGAATGATCTGTATGATGATCTGTACGGAACCGACCGGATCAATGAGCATTATTCCCCGTTCAACGGTGGAAGCCGGGTTTTGCAGGAGGAGTTAATCTCCAGAGCGGTGTTAATGCGGGCGATCCGGCTTTGCTATGCTGTTGGCATTCTCTGTCTGTTGCTCCTTTCGCAAGCAGGGGGCGGTTGGGGAGTGCTCATCTTAGGCTTGGCCGGTTTCGGGTGTGGCTATTTCTATTCGGCACCCCCTTTCCGCCTGGCCGGAACATCCTACGGTGAGCTGCTGGTCGGGCTGGCTTTCGGACCGCTGTTGGTTCTGGGCACGACGATGGGCTTAACCGGAGTTTTTAAGCCGGAGGCGTTACTCGTTTCCTTGCCGGTTGGGGTATTGATTACCGGGGTAATCCTGATTAATGAATTCCCTGATTACCAGGCGGACCGGGCGACCGGAAAAAATACCCTCGTGGTCAGGTTGGGAAAAGAGCGGTGCTTCCGAGGGCTGGCCTTGTTGTTGGGGGCGGCTTATCTCTTGATGACGGTGAATCTCCTCCTGTTGGGGAGTTACCGTTACTTACTCTCTTTTGTTTTTACTTTGCCCCTGGCGGTTTGGGTTTACCGCTTCGGGAAACGCCATCTGGAGGAGGCAAAAAAGTTCGTGCCGGCCTGTGCCGGGATGATGATTATTCATCTCCTCAATAGTTTGCTCCTGGTCTTGGCATGTTGGCGCCGGTAAAGATGGCCGGCCGGCAATGGGGAACGGTAAAACCGCGGCTGGATAGAAGGTTCAGAAGCGTTTAGTAGGATTTTGAGCGTTAAAGCGGGAAAGAAGCGGAGGGTTACCAATGGGCTTGGTTCAAAAGTTCTTTCAAGAACAGGATTTTGATTTTACCCCTTCTTTCAAGGAACTTTTAACAGAAGTGTTGGCGGCCCCGGGGAAAGGGCTGCGCGGAGATTTGCTGCGGCTGGCGGCCGGCGTGAAACAACAGGGGAAAGAGACGCCCGCCATCAAGTCGCTTGCTTTGGGGATCGAACTTTTACATTTAGCCACCTTAATTCATGATGATCTGATCGACCGGGGGGAATTGCGCCGGGGAAAGACGGCGGTCTGGAAGAAATGGGGAGATAAAACAGCCGTGTTGCTCGGGGATTATCTGTTTGCGGCAGCCTACCGGCTGATCAGTCAGGCCAGCGGGGCGGCGGGAATGAAAAGGGTTAACCGCTTGCTCCAGGAGATGGTTGAAGCAGAGTTGGAAGAGGAGGAAGACCGGTTCCACCGGATCCCCGTCGAAAAGTATCTGCGGCGCATCGAGAAGAAGACGGCCCGTTTTTTCCAGGTGGTATGCGAATTGGGAGGCGAAGCGGCCGGCTTGCCGCGGGGGATCTCCCTGCAGTTGGGGGAGTACGGGAGGGAGATCGGGATAGCCTTCCAATTACTTGATGACCTTCTCGATGTGACCGGCGAAGAAGAGCGCACCGGGAAACCGCTTTTTCAAGATTTAAAAAACGGCATCTTGACCTTACCCCTCCTCTTGCTCTATGACGAACCGGTTTTTCAAGAGATCCTGCGGCAAGTGCAAACCACCGGGGAGGTCGAACCATGGATGCGGGAGCGCGTAAAGACGTTACTGGTGGAAAACCATGTGCTAGAGGCTGTTTGGAACCTGATTGACGAATACCACCGGCGGGCGAAAAAACAGCTTAGGAAGCTGGATCTGCCCCACCGTGCACGGCTGTATGCTTTTGCCGAACGGCTCCTCAGCCGGCCCTTCGATGCGAAGCAGGGGCGAAGCGCGGCGGAAGCAGAGCCGAATGCGGCGATTTGAGAGAAGGGCTTGGCCGGGAGCGCGGAGTACATGTTTGCTTAGATTTTTAGCGATAAAAAAAGAGCCGGAAAGGCTCTTTTTTCGTGGTCTAACTTAGGTGGATCGCCGGTGAGGATTCTATTAGGGTAAAGAAACTTCCGGAGCTAAATCCAACCGGCAACAGTTTAAGCAAACGGTAACAAGCCCAGTTTCTCCCGGAAAAGGCGGAGCTTCGGCCCGGCGGCGGCGCGGGCTTTGTCCGCCCCGGCGGCAAGGATCTCCTCGATGACACCGGGGGCAGACAATTCGAGGAATCTGTCCTGGATGGGACGGAGGGTTTCAACCAGTTGTTCGGCGAGGTCTTTTTTGAATTGCCCGTAACCGCACCCCGCGTATTTCTGGGTGATCGTCTCCAGGCTTTCCCCGGAACAAAGAGAGTAAATGACCATTAAGTTGGAGACGGCCGGTTTCTGCTCTTCATCATAGCGGATCGCGGCCTCGGAATCGGTGACCGCCGACATGATCTTCTTTTTGATGAGTTCGGGCGGATCCAGGAGGGCGATATAACTTTTCGGGTTCTCCGCCGACTTGGACATCTTTTCCCGCGGTTCGGTCAGGCTCATAATCCGGCCGCCGCTCTGCCGGGGTGGGATGTAAGGTTCCGGTACTTTAAAGATCTCTTCCTGGAAACGGTTGTTGATCCGGATCGCCAGATCCCTGGTGATCTCCAGGTGTTGCTTCTGGTCTTCCCCGACCGGGACCAGGTCGGTATTGTAGAGCAGGATATCGGCAGCCATCAGGACCGGATAGGTAAGCAGTCCGGTGGTGACTACATCTTGTTTTCCGGCCTTCGCTTTAAACTGGGTCATCCGGCGTAACTCGCCGATATAGGTCTGGCATTCCAGCAGCCAACTGAGCTCGGAATGAGCGGAGACATGTGATTGGACAAAGACGGTCGAGACTTTGGGATCGATCCCGGCCGCGATAAAAAGGCGGGCGGTATTTTTAATATTCTCCCTTAAAGTGACTGGATCTTGCGGTACGGTGAGCGCGTGGAGGTCGACTACACAAAAGAAGCAGTCGGCTTCATGCTGGAGTTTGGCGAAGTTGCGGATTGCGCCAAAATAATTCCCGATCGTGAGGGCGCCACTGGGTTGAACCCCCGAAAAAACTCGTTTTTTCATCGCAAACACTCCTTTGCCCTTTGCAAACCGGGATACCCGGTTTTGGAATAGGTAAGATGACGGTAAAAGAAAAACCTCCTCCCTGAGATTGGGACGAGGTTAATCGCGGTGCCACCCAAATTGACCCGAAGGTCCGCTTGCTCCGGCGCTCATTTGGCAATGAGCAACCGGTTTCCGGATAACGGCGGAGGCCGCCGGAACCTACTGACACAGGGACATCCGTCCGCGGAGATATCCACCACCAGTTGCCGTGGTGCTGATCGCACAAAGTTGACGGAGCCTGTTTTGTTCGGTCCCGGGCTCACAGGTCCATTCTGTTTTCCGCCGGACCGGTTCGCACCTGCCACCGGCTCTCTTGACCTTCAAGAAAACATACTAGTCCTGTTCATCGCTTTGGAGGTAATTTAACCATTTTAAACAATTATATGCATGATCTGGCGGTTTGTCAACCGGTCCGTGCCGGCCAAGCGGTACGCAATGGCGAAGACCGGTGCGGTTTAAGGAAAGCAACGGACTGCTTCATTAATTTCCTCCCTTTCTTGGTTATGATATAATAAAGATCAATGCAAGTCCTTTGCGATGAACAATTCTCCGGGCAAGTGGCAAGGAATACGGCGCCTGTTGCTTCCGGGCAGGGGTGACAGGGGTAATGACAAACGGAGGAAATGTAATGACCGATTTCGTCCATTTACATGTCCATACCCAGTATTCGCTCCTGGATGGGGCCGCCTCCCTGGAACGTTTGGTGCAAGCGGCGGCCGAGGCCGGCCAACGGGCGGTCGCGATCACCGATCACGGGGTGATGTACGGCGCCTTTAAATTCTGCCAGGCGGCAAAAGAGGCCGGGGTGAAACCGATCCTGGGCTGCGAGGTTTATGTGGCCAAAAGGAGCCGGTATGACCGCGAAGCGAAGCTTGATGAGGACTCGTATCACCTCGTCTTATTGGCCGCGAATGAGACCGGTTACCGGAACCTGGTGAAACTGGTCTCTTTGGGCCACCTTGAGGGGTTTTACTACCGGCCGCGCGTCGACCGGGAGCTGCTGGCAAAGCATGCCGAGGGTTTGATTGCCCTCTCCGCCTGTTTTAGCGGGGAGATCCCCTCCGCGTTGCTGGCCGGGGAGTACGCGAAGGCGGCGGAAACCGCCCGCTGGTACCGGGAGGTCTTTGGGGCGGACAATTTCTATCTTGAGTTGCAAAATCAAGGATTGGAAGGGCAGAGACAGGTCAACCGGGATTTGGTCGCGCTCGCCCGGGAGTTGGATCTTGGTCTGGTGGCAACGAATGACCTGCATTACATCAGAAGAGATGATGCCATGGTGCATGATGTTTTGCTCTGTATCCAGACTGGAAAGACGGTTAATGATCCGAACCGGTTGAAGTTCCCGACCCCGGAGTTCTACTTTAAAACCGGGGAGGAGATGGCAAGGAGCTTCGGCGAAATCCCGGAGGCGCTGGCGAATACCGTGGCAATTGCCGAACGTTGCAATTTTGCCTTAACGCCGGGGAACTACCAATTGCCCGATTACGAGGTGCCGGAGGGGTTTACAAAGGATTCTTACCTGGAGTATTTATGCCGGCAAAATCTCCCCCGCCGTTATCCGAAGATCACGGCTGAGCTTGAGGAGCGGCTGAATTACGAGTTGAGCGTGATCAAAAAGACCGGATTTGCCGGTTACTTTTTGATCGTATGGGACTTTGTCCGTTATGCGAAGAACCGGGGTATCCCGGTGGGGCCGGGGCGCGGCTCGGGGGCGGGCAGCCTGGTCGGTTACTTACTGGGCATCACTGAACTGGATCCGATCAAGCACCAGTTGCTCTTTGAACGGTTTTTAAACCCCGAACGGGTCTCGATGCCCGATTTTGATATCGATTTCTGTTTCGAACGGCGCGGCGAGGTGATCGAGTACGTCAAAGAGAAATACGGCCGCGACCATGTCGCCCAGATTATCACCTTCGGGACAATGGCCGCCCGGGGCGCGGTCCGTGATGTGGGCCGGGTGCTGGGCATGTCTTACGGGGAAGTTGATAAGATCGCGAAATTAATCCCCAGTGACGCCGGGACTTTGGAGGCGGCGGTGAACAGCAGCCCCGAACTGGCCGCCGTGATCGAAACCGATGACCGCGTGCGGAGGTTAATCGAGATTGCGAAGGCGGTGGAAGGGTTCCCGCGTCATGCTTCGATCCATGCGGCCGGGGTGGTGATCACGCCGCGGCCGTTGACCGATTATCTTCCCCTGGCCCGGGCGAGCGAGGGGGAAGCCACCACCCAATTCCCCATGGAAGATTTGGAAAAGATCGGCCTGTTGAAGATGGACTTTTTGGGGCTCCGGACCTTGACCGTTCTCCGGGATACCCTCGATCTGGTGCGCGCAAACAGCGGGAAGGAGTATACCCTTGAAACCGTACCGCCGGACGATCCGGCCACCTACCAACTGCTGGGCAGCGGGCAGACGCTCGGCATCTTCCAACTGGAGAGTAGCGGGATGCGCCGGCTATTGGTCCAACTGGCACCGGAGAACTTTGAAGACCTTACTTCGCTGGTTGCGCTATACCGTCCCGGGCCGTTGGGAAGCGGGATGGTGGAGGATTTCATCCGTGCCCGCCACGGCGAAAAGGCTGTTTCCTACCTGCATCCCTCCTTGGAAGAGTTTTTAAAACCGACTTACGGGATTATTCTCTATCAGGAGCAGGTGATGCAGATCTGCCACCGCCTGGGTGGTTTTACCTTGGGCGAAGCGGATCTGGTCCGGAGGGCGATGGGCAAGAAACAGCCCGAAGTCTTGAAAGCAATGCGCGAGCAGTTTGTCACCGGTGCCGGCGCGCGGGGAATTCCCCGTTCCACGGCGGAGGCGATCTTTAACCTGATGGAATTCTTTGCCGGTTATGGCTTTAACAAATCGCATTCCGCCGCCTATGCCTTGATCGCGTACTGGACTGCCTTTTTCAAAGCAAATTACCCCCAGGCTTTAATGGCGGCTTTACTGACCAGTGTGGTCGGGAACAGTGATAAAGTCCGGGTTTACATCGAAGAGTGCCGGCGGCTCGGGATCCCGGTCTACCCGCCGGATGTTAACTTCAGTGAAGAACGGTTTACCGTTGAAGGCGAAGGGATCCGGATCGGGCTTTTGGCCGTGAAAAACCTCGGCTTGGGGGCGATCCAGGCAATCCGGGAAGAACGAGCGAAGGAGAAATTCAAATCATTATATGATTTCTGCCGCCGCGTCGATCTGGGCGTGGTCAATAAACGAGCGTTGGAAAGCCTGATCAAAGCCGGGGCGTTTGCGTCAACCGGGCGGACCCGCCGGGAGATGCTGGAGGTGTTGGAGGAGGCCGTCGCCGAGGCGCACAATCACGCCGGTTCCAGGCAGAAACAGCAACTCTCCTTCTTCGATCTGGGGGAAGACTTTGCCCCCGCACCCGTCGAGAAATGGGGCGGGCACGAGGAGTTTCCCAAGTCGGTCCTGGCGAAGATGGAGAAGGAATACCTCGGGGTTTACTTAACCAGCCACCCGCTGGATCCCTGGCGGGAGAAATTTGCCAAAAACCGGATTCCTCCTTTGGCGGAGGTGCTGGAGGAAGGGAACGCCGACAGGGAAGTGGTGGTCGGCGGGGTGGTGAACGACTGGCGGCGGCTGACGACCAAGTCCGGCAAAATGATGGCGACTTTTACTTTGGAAGATTTGTCGGCGACGATCGAGGTTTTGGTCTTCCCCGCTTTGTACGAGAAGATCTATGCGGAAGCGGACAATGACCGGATCGTGCTGGTGAAGGGGAGGATCGACGCCGACGAGGAGAACCGGAAACTGCTGGCCAGTCAGTTGCGCTGGCTGCCGGAGGGGAAAGCCGACTAGAAAGAGGCGACGCAAGGAGGAAGAGGATGATTCTGACGACTGTCACCGATGAAGTAACGGAGGCCGGTTTGGAAGAGAGTATTGCCCTTGCTGTCCAGGAAGGGGTTACCCATTTTGAGCTGAGGGGTATCGAAGGCCGGCGCTTCCCGCTCCTTACTGCGGAGGATCTCTCCAGGCTAAAGCACTTGCGCGTACAGTTTGGCCTGACCTTCACCGCGGTCTCGCCCGGGATCTTCAAAGTGCCGCTCCGGAGTGCAGAGTTTGCGTTTCACCGGACGGTGTTGCTGGAGAAATCGCTGGCGCTGGCGGAGGAGTTGGGGATCAGCAGGCTCATCGTCTTTGGGATTAAGCGGGCGCCCGACGACCGGGAGGAGGACCGTGCGCAGGTGGTCGAGGCCTTGGGCGAGCTGGCATTCAAGGCCGGCCAAAGAGGGTTTACAGTTATGCTGGAGAATGAGCCCGGTTTTTGGGCGGATCGGAGTGAAAACTGCCTGGCGCTCCTCGAAGCCGTCAACTTGAGAAATTTCAGGTTGAATTGGGACCCGGGCAACCTGTATAAAACGGGTGAACATGATTATAAGCCGGGGTATGAGCGGCTGAAACGCTTTATTGCCAATGTCCATCTCAAAGACGCCGCAACGGTGGGGGGCAAGACGGTCTATCTTCCGCTGGGCGCGGGCGCGATCGATTACCGGCAGCAGCTGGCCGACTTACGGGCGGATGGATACCGGGGATACTTGACCGTGGAGACGCATTGCCGCCCGCTGCCGGAAACTTTTCGCCAGTCAGTACGTTATCTGAAGCAACTGCTGGCTTAATCAGGAGAGTAAGAAGAGCAAAGAGGGGAAGAACCCTCTTTCCTCGTTGGTGAGGTGGAAACCGATGCGAAAACGCTTTTTACGCTTTTGGCCTGCTTGTTTCCTTCTCTTGTTCGCCGGCTGCCTTCCGCAACCGCCCGCGCAGGAGGAGACCGCTGCCGATCAGAATCTGAGCCGGCTGCTACCGCTGGTTCAGCGCTATAATGTTTCAATTATCAACCCGGATGACCACCGGCTCTATGCTTATGAAAAAAAGGTCACGGTTGACCCGGCGAGCGGGGAGATTACCATCCATGATACGGGCCGGGATTATGATTATACCGGCCGTCTAGACCGGGGCTTCCGGTTGCTGGAAAGCGATCTCCGGTTCAAAAAAGCGGCCGATATTGAAAAACTCGGTTATGACCAGCGGGTGACCACCTACCGGGCGGACGAAGCGGTCATGGAGTTTTCGGTATTAACCGGCGGCGAAATTCTGTATACCAAAGAGATTGCCATGGAAGAACAGGCATACGATCTGGAGACTTTCTGCTTTTTTGTCCAGGCCTTGCAGAACAAAGGGCGCAATACCTTCCGGGGAAATGTGATCAATATGAACAACGGTCAGCTGATCGCGGTGGAGATGAAGCCCCTTGGCGGCCGGGAACTGCAAAAACTGTTGGCGAAGAAGAACCTGCCGGCGCGGATCCGGAGTTTGGATGAAGCAGGGCATTATTTTTATGCGATGGGTGTCACCGGATGGAGCAAGATCTTTTTCACTTATAAATTCTATTTGATCCTGGAACGGGAGGCCCCCCACCGGATCAAAGCCTTCTGGGGGGATAACCCCACCAACCGGGTGGTTCAATGGTTCGAAGCGCTGAACGGAAGATGAGTTTTCACCAGTTGGTTATGTTCCGTAACGGAAATAAACTTTATTTCAGGGATAATCTTTTTATTTACAATTAACAAAAGGGCTGATAGAATAGGTGTGTAATACGGCTCGGTCTTAATAAGCGTCAAGGCAACCATCGAAGCAACTGTTCTTGCACTGTTTGCACTAATGATGATCTACACAACCCAGATTGCAATGTTATCCACGATGATCTAACGTTGACGACAGGATTTGGAACAAAAGTGGCAGTAATGTACCGATCTTTAAACGAAGTAAAATGAGCTGTATACGAAGAAAGACCGGGGAAACATGAAAACCCGGTCTTTTTTTGTCCATTGGAATGGAGCTCTTTTTTAGGAAGTTTGCTGGGCGGCTTCGGCCAGGATTTCCTGGATACAACTGCCGCAAACCCAGCGTCCTTTAATTTCGTGCAGATCTTCGATTTTTCCGCAGAACAGGCAGCCGGGTTGGTACTTTTTCAAAATAATCGTATTATTATCCGTGAAAATTTCCAGAGGGTCCTTAATTGCGATCTGCAATTGTTCCCGCGTCTCTTTCGGGATCACAATCCGTCCAAGTTCGTCAACCTTGCGGACAATTCCGTACGAAAGCAAAAAGCACTCCTCCTTTGGTATGGCTCATAAATTGATTATAACAATTATCTCCGCGAACAACACTTATGATCGTTGATCTTTTTGTAAAACTTAACAAACAAAAGCCGGCTGCCGTTTGCCATTTCTCCGCGGGGGAGGTTTTTCGGGACCGCCTGGGCCGTAAAGAGAATGGGGTCCGGGACGGCGGGAAGAAGAGGGCCCAGAAAGTATTGACGAATCGGTTGAACTGTGTTATCATAACATTTGCGACATGGTGGATGTAGCTCAGCTGGTTAGAGCGCCAGGTTGTGGCCCTGGAGGTCGAGGGTTCGAATCCCTTCGTTCACCCCAATATGAAAATAAGAAAGGGCTTAAGCCCTTTTTTCTTTACACCCCGTTTTGGAAAAAATGAAGTATGGATTCTTCGGAAGGGCAATATTATTTACAAACGGGGTGAGACTTTGAATTGGAAGATCCTTATTTTCGCCTTTTGCACACTGTTTATCGCCGAATTGGGAGATAAGACCCAATTAGCCGTTTTTTCCCTTGTTTCGCAGTCGAAGGCGCCCTGGGAGGTTTTTATCGGGGCGTCTCTGGCATTGGCTTTGGTAACTTTGATTGGTGTGTTGTTTGGTGAAACGGTTACCAGATGCATACCACCATTTTATCTCCGTTTGGGCGCTGCTTTTCTCTTTATCGGGATCGGGATTTTCACCCTCTGGCGGACCTTGGCGGAAGGAGCCGGTTAAACAGGGAGGAGCGGAACGATGCCGTTATTCGATGAACATGAATCCCAGCAGGCGTACCATGATTTTGCCCTGGTTTATGATGAGATGATGCAGGGGATCGATTATCCGGTCTGGGCTGAGTATGTGTTGAAATTGTACGAACGGTATGCACCACCGGAACAGGTCGCTTGCGCGCCCCGTTCAATCCTGGATCTGGCCTGCGGCACCGGTAGCTTTTTAGCGTTGCTGCAAGAAAAAGGGTGGCGGGTGACGGGTGTCGACCGCTCCCCTTCCATGTTGGCGCTGGCCGATGAGAAACTGCGGGCGGGCAAAGGCCCTTACCGCCTGCTGGAACAGGATCTCAGCCGGGTTGACGTTGGTGAACAATTTCCTTTAGTCACCTGTTTATGTGACAGCCTCAACTATCTGCTCTCCCTCTCCCAGCTCCAGGAGGCGCTGGACCGGGTTTACGCACACCTGCTGCCGGGCGGAGTTTTCATTGCCGACCTGAATTCGCCGTATAAATTCCAGGAAATCCTCGGAAACAATACATATGCCGCCGTCTTTGAAAACTCCGCCTATATCTGGGTTAACTCCTTTGATCCAGCTTCCGGGCGGTGCCGGATGGAGGTTGATTTCTTCCAAAGGCACCAGGGGGAGCTGTTCCGGCATTTCCGGGAAGTGCATTGGCAGCAGTTATACCGGCCGGAGGAGATTGAAGAACTGGCGAGGAAAGTAGGGTTCAGCGCAGTTGAGTCCTTCGGAGCCCTTACGTTTCAGCCGGCTAGGCATGACGATGAACGGGTCTTTTACGTGTTCATCCGTTAGCTTTGCGCGGCAGCACACACCTCCCGGCGCGACGCATATAATGAGATGATGGGAGGGTCGGTCCGTGCTGGCAAAAACATCTGAGTTGCGGGAGAGAGAAGTTGTTAATATCCTTGACGGGAAAAAACTCGGTTTTACCACAGATCTGGAGATCGATCCGGAGACGGGGAAGATTATTGCGATCGTAGTGCCCGGGCCGGGGAAATTCCGCTGGCTCTTTGGGAAAAACGAAGAGATCGTCATTCCGTGGCGGCAGATTAAAAAGATCGGGATTGACGTGATCCTGGTTGATCTGCCGGAAAAGGTAGAAAGAGGCGCGTATATTGATCTGTCTTAATGTGAGCGTCTTGATTATGTGATGAAAGCCCGGGAAAGCCCGGGTTTTTTTGTGGAAAGACCTTGGTACCGGGGGAGGTCCGCCCGGAAGGGTTTTCTTTTTTTTTCCTTGTCTAATTGGGCAGTTGCTTTTATACTAGGGTAAGGGGCAAAGAGAATGATGGAAGAAGGCTGAAAAGGCGAAAACCTTGTGCTTTTACATATTTTCACCTCTCCAACGAAAGGAATGTGGTCTTCATGGGAAAAGCGATTGCCGATTTTCATACGCATACTTTCTTCAGTGACGGGATCCTCTCGCCGGTTGAATTAATCCGGACCGGCCACCTTAACGGGTACAATTTGATTGCGGTGACGGACCATGCCTCAGCTTCCACGCTGGAACGGGTGATTAAAGAGGTGAAAGAAGATTGCCGCCTGGCTGAGGAATACTGGGGAATTAAGGTGCTGGCCGGCGTAGAGCTTACGCATGTCCCTGCCAGCGCGATTGGAATGCTCGCCCGCCGGGCCCGGGCTTGCGGGGCGGAGATTGTGGTAGTCCACGGGGAAACCATCGTCGAACCGGTGGAAGCCGGAACCAACCGTGCCGCCGTCAACTGCCCGGAGGTGGACATTCTGGCGCATCCCGGATTAATCACGCCGGAAGAAGCGGCGGCGGCGAAAAAGAACGGGGTCTTTCTGGAGATCACTGTCCGCCGGGGGCATTCCTTAACCAACGGGCACGTGGTCAACACCGCCCGGCAGACCGGCGCCGAACTGGTGATTAATTCGGATGCCCATACCCCTGGGGACCTGTATACGCCGGAATTGTTGGAGAAAGTGGGCTTCGGGGCCGGCCTCAGCAGGGATGAACTGACCAGAGTAATTGAGGAGGCACCGCGGAAACTCCTGCAAAAACTGGAGGTCCGGCGGCGGAACGAAGCGTAAAGACCTGCCCGCTCCCGGCCGGCTCCGGCCTGGAACTAATGAAAAAGAGCTCCTTAGGCTTTTTTCTTGAGATCCCACGGGAGGAGTATTTTCCACCGGGCCTGGGTCAGTAACTCGCTAATGGTCGCACAGATTTGCTGGTACCGTTCCCAGCGGGCGTGTTTCAGCCTTTGACTGATTGCCGCCTGGGTAACGCCGAGGACTTCGGCGATTTCAACCTGGGTTCTCCCGTGACGGGCCAGTTTGATTGCCTCATGGTGGGCGGTGCTCCAGTTATTCCGGAGATCACTTTCCACGGCGAGCAGGGTGTTGACGGTTCTGGTAAGAAAAGGAGAAGGCAACCGGAGAATGATATCTGAATCCTGTTGGGTGACTGCTTCTTTCAGGGCGCGGTTAACCCCTGTCCAGGCCGGCCCTTTTTCGGTATACTCTTCTCCCTCCCGGGAGTTGATGGCGCCGACCGCCAGGGCATAATAGAACTTGACCGGAGCCATCTCCAGGGTAACCAACTGGGTGATCTGAAGAATCCGGGGAACCTCTTGGACATTTAAAATCCCTTTGATTTCGGATTCTTCGACGCGAAACTGTGCGGCTAAAAACGGTTGAAAATAACTGTTTAATAACGAGGCAGTCGTGGCCAGGATCTCCTCCGCTGACACCGCGGAGCGCTGTTTTTTCAGGACTAATTTGACCGGAGCATAAAGGGTAGGGGGCATCTTAACCCTCCTTGTCTTAATGAACTAATAAACTTACTTAATATAGTTCGTAATCTTTTCCTATAATCCTCTATAATCAGACTATTATAAGAACGGTTTCTAATAGCTTTCCGGACGGATGTTAACAATTGAAACCAGAGTTCAACTAATGGATTCGACGGAAGGGGCCTGATTTTTCCGGAAAGTCCAGAGGCCGGGGAGAAGAATTCGACAGAAAAGTGCAGGAGGCTACGGGCTGGGCTGCTTCTGCCCGCCCGTTGGTGACTGGTGGCGGTTGAATCGATTATTCCCCCTTATATTTATTAAGGAGGTATAATAAAGTGGTCAGTTCTTTAGCAATTGGTTGTATGTTCTTTTCCATATTGGTTATTTTTCTTCTCCCGCTTGGTTTGGCGATTTACCTGTATAAGAAGGAACGGTACGCGCCGAAAGCGCTTTTGGTCGGCGCCTTGGTCTTTATTGTTTTTCAACTTTTAACCCGGATCCCGCTGCTCACAGTCCTTGGTACGCAGCCGTGGTTCCAACGCTTAATGTCCAACCGGTTTTTCAGTGCGGTGCTCATCGGCGGCTTGACTGCCGGGATCTTTGAGGAGTGCGGCCGTTATTTGGGTTTTCGCTTTTTCCTCAAAGATAAATTAAGCTGGGGAAATGGAGTTGCCTTTGGGATCGGTCATGGCGGGATTGAGGCGGTTAGTCTGGTTGGGACAGCTTACCTCAATAATCTGGCATTCAGTTTGATGATCAACAACGGTACTTATGACAAGGTGATTGGGAGTCAACTTGCTCCGGAGACGGCTGCCCTGATCAAAGAGCAACTGATTAATACGGCGCCATCCATGTTTCTTTTGGGCGGGGCGGAAAGGCTTTTTACGCTTGGAATCCAGATTGCTCTCTCGCTGGTCGTCCTTTACGGAGTGCGTAACAAAAGATTGAGTTATTTGGGTTACGCCATTCTCCTCCACACTCTGGCCAACAGTGTGGCTGTGCTCCTCACCCAAGGTGGCGTCAGCGTATGGCTGACGGAGGCTGTTGTTTTCATCATGAGCTGTATTGCTTTGTTCTGGATTAAAAAATCCCGGGAGCTTTTCCGGAGTCAGGCCGGAACGGTTTGAGGCCAAGATCAGCCCAATGTTTGCGACCGGAGCTGGAGCGAATGCGGTAGCTGCCGGGTGACTTTCACATTTTAGAAGAAATATGGTTTAGCAAAGGATGATGCAAGATGAAGATCGGTTTGGTTGGCTTGCCCGGATCAGGGAAAACCACGCTCTTTCAACTACTGACCGGGGTCGAAGGGAGCGCGCGTGCTTCCGGGTTGGAAGGGACGGTGGGAATCGCACGGGTGCCGGACAAGCGGGTGGACCACCTTTCGCAGTTATATCAGCCGAAAAAGACGGTCTATGCCCAGATTGACCTGACGGATCTGCCGGGGTTGAACGTCAGTGAAGAGCAGCAGAAAGGGAAAAACCCGTTCTTGACAGCGGTCCGGAATGTTGATGCCCTGGTGGCGGTGGTCCGGGTCTTTCAGGAAGGCCCGCCCCACCTTCTGGGGGAGATCAATCCCCGCCGCGACTTGGAGATGATCCACTCTGAACTACTCTTTTCCGACTGGGAGATCATTGAGAAGCGTCTGGAGCGGCTGGAGATGAAGAAGAAGAAAGAGAACGAAGCAGAGCGTGAACTGTTATTGCGCTGCCGGACAGAACTGGAAAATGACGGCCGCTTGACCAACCTTAGCTTTACGGCCGCCGAGGAAGAGATCTTAAGGGGCTTTCAGTTTTTAACCCTCAAGCCTTTACTGGTGGTCCTCAATCTGGACGAGGAAGGGTTTAAAGCCGGTTTCCCGGGGAAGGATGAGTTCCTGGCGGAGCTTGAGGAGAAAGGCCTGCCATATTTGGAGGTTTCGGCCCGGATTGAACAGGAGATTGCGGAGTTATCACCGGAGGACCGGGCGTTGTTCATGGATGACCTGGGGATTAAGGAACCGGGGATCGACCGGCTTGCACGGATGGTCTACCAGCATTTGGGCTTAATCTCCTTCTTTACGGTGGGTGAGGATGAGGTGAAAGCCTGGACGATTGAGGCCGGTACGGTGGCGAAAAAAGCGGCCGGCAAGATCCATTCCGATATTGAACGCGGGTTTATCCGGGCGGAGGTGGTAGCCTACGCCGACCTCCTTGCGCATGGGAATATGGCCAAAGTGCGGGAGAAGGGGCTTTTCCGCTTGGAGGGTAAGGATTACGTCGTCCAAGACGGCGATATTATTAATTTCCGCTTTAATGTCTGAAGAAACATCTCCCTGGGTAAAATACCAGGGGAGGTGGCGCGATGGGCGAGCAACATACGCCGGAAGCAATCGGTAAAGAGGTCGGGGTGCGGGCCGATTTGTTAAAGGGGCGCCCGACCCCGCGGGAGGTTAAATCGCAAAAAATCCAGTTAAAAACCGGGCATGACCACGGGGGAAACAAAGCGGTGAAAGTGCCGATCAGCCGGAAGGTGCGCAGCGGGGATTAAAGCATCGGGCGTTTTTTCCCAAGGCGGGCGGTTCAAAAAGGGTAGAGGCAATAAAGAATTAAAAATCCTGCTATGTTTGGGTCATAGCAGGATTTTCGCTTTAGGATGCAGTTCTTTGAAACAGTTTAAATGAACAGAAATGGTGAAGAAAACCAAGGGCCGGATTGATCGGAAGAGATTGCAGACTTAAAAAGAATAATCAAACCAGTCAAAATCGGCCGGGATCCGGGCGCCCGATCCCCCATTGACGGCATAAATCCCGACCATCGTTCCGGTATGGTGTTTGCCGATCTTGACCCCCTCGTTACTCAGGAACGAGGCGTCCGGCACACTGCCTAAGTGTTCCCAGACTTCCCGGTCCAGGCTAAAGTAGAAATCCCGCTGCTGGCCGTTGACGGACACTTTCAAATAAAGCGGCCCGGCCGGGACCTCCCGTTCCCCAAGACAGGTGAACTGGTCGTTGCGGTTTTCGACCACTTTGACCTTTAATCCGTCATCATAAGTCAGAAAGAGCTTGATGAAGCAGTGCCTTCCGTGGTAGCAGACGAGCCCGGCTTCTTCACCCTGGCAAACCGGGGAGAACTCCAGCTTGGTGGTTGCGCTGTACTGGAAGTGTTTTTCGCGCCGCACGATAATATTCCGGGCATCCAATGAACCAAGGGAACCGTTCCCGGTCAGGATCCGCAGGTGTCCGGGGCGGGCGGTCAGGGACCACCCCTCCGGGTCGGGGTTGCGGACGAACTGCCAGTGCAAGGCGAGTTGCGCACCGTCAAAATCATCAAAGAACTGCTCTTCGTAAGGTGTTTCCGGCAGGTCCGGCGCCGTTTGGATCAGGCTCGGGCCCTTCCCGAAGTTCACCGTGAACCAGCCGTCCCCGGTCCATTGGACGGGATCAAGCGCCGTTTCCCGCCCTAAGGTGGTGTAGGGTCCGCCGTTCGGCCGGCCGCATAAATAGACGATCCACCAGTCGCCGTTTTGGGTCTGGACCAGTTTGCCATGGCCGGTCCGCTGGATCGGCGCCGCCGGATCGGTCTGCCGCATGACCGGGTTATAGGGGCTCGGCTCATAAGGCCCGTAAAGATTCCGCGAACGGGCGACCGTAATCCGGTGGCCGTAACCGGTTCCCCCTTCGGCCAGCACAACATAGTAGTAACCGTTATGTTTGAAAAGATGAGGACCTTCCGGGCAGCGTTCGCCGGTCCCCGGCCAGATCGTAACCGGCCCGCTTTCGATTTTCGTACAGTCCGCATTCAATTTGAAAAGGGTTGCGCCCGGGCTCAGCAGCATGTAATGGGTACCGTCGTCGTCGACAAAATGCGAGGGATCGATTCCCCGGTGGTCAATAAAAGCCGGTTTGGAGTAAGGGCCTTCCGGGCGGGAGGCTTTGGCGATCACCTGCCGGTGGACGATCTTCCGGCGGTCCGGGCCGCACATGTCATTTAACCGCAAGGTGACAAAGATATAGTAAGTTCCCTGGTAATAGGAGATATCCGGCGCCCAGAGCCCATGGGAGTCTTCGATCCCGGTCAAATCCAAATCTTCATTCTTGGTGAAGGCATGGCCGATGATCTCCCAGTGCACCAGGTCCCGGGAGTGCGAGATCACAACCCCCGGGAAATACTCAAACGTCGAATTGGCCATGTAATAATCCTCGCCGACCCTGATGATCGAAGGATCGGGGAAGAAACCGGTGAGGACTGGATTCCTGTATTGACGCCCTGTCGTCATGCGGACTAACCTCCTTAAATCTCGATCATTATTTCAGCCTTAATCTTTATGATTTGCTTTCCTTTTCAGGCCCCGGCGAACCGGGGGGGCAGGGGGAAGCCCGGTCACCGCTGCGGGAGCCGGAGATCACCCGCCAAGCAATTGCGTGAACAACACCCCCGCAATTGCCCCGATCACCACTAAAAACAAGTTAACGTTGTAAAAAGCTAAGGCCAGGGCGACCAAGCCCCCGGCGACGGCCGAAGCTACACTGCCGGTCGAGAATAAAAGCTCCGGAAAGATCAAAGCGCTGAGGAGCGCATAAGGGACAAAGGAGAGAAAGCGTCTCAACCAGGAGGGTAAAGCGTTGCTTAGACCGAAAACCAGCGGCAGGAGGCGGGGAAGATAAGTGCCCAGCGCCATGCCGAGGATCATCAGCAGAACCTGTTTATTCATCCTTTGCCACCTCCTCCGGGAAGAATAGGGTGCCGGTGGTGCAAACAAGAATGGTGGTGATGATCAGCTTCCACCCTTTCGCGAGGGTGGAGAGGGGCGGCGGGCCCCAGGAGAACAAAGCGTTGAACGCCATCGCGAGGATGGTCAGGCACACGGCTGTTTTGGAGGTTTTCAGTTTGGGAACCAGCAGCCCGATGAACATGGCATAAAGCGCAATGCCCATGCTGGTTTGGAGCAATGCCGGCAGTTCCTGGCCCATGAGGGCGCCGCCAAGGGTCCCGCTTACCCAGCCCAGATAGGCGATGGTGTTAACTCCCAAGGCAAATGCCGGGTTGTTCTCCGCCGCCGGATGGAAGGAGAGGATAGAAAAGGTTTCATCCGTTATCCCGAAAGCAACCAGGGGCGCCATTTTGCCCGGCTTTAGGCGCGGTGCCACCGCGGCGGACATGAGAAAATGCCTTAAATTAAGGATGAAGGTGGTAATGATGATCTGCCAGTGTCCGTTCCCGATTGCCAGGAGGCTGAGCGCGACAAACTGGCTGGCGCCCGCAAAGACCGCGACTGACATCAAAACAGCCGCCGTCGTTGATAAGCCGGTATTTTTGGCAAAAACCCCGAAGGCAACGGCGATCGGAAGGTAACCAAAGGCAACCGGCAGTCCGGCTTGCACACCCTGATAAAAGTTGTTTCTCTTCATTCTCTTCTTCCTTTACCATGTTGAGTTGATACTGGTGGTAATCGATGGTTGATCCATATTATACACTATTTATTCCATATAAAGGAGCCCGTTGGGGGGAGGGGAAGGTTAACTCCATGCAAAGATCGGTGAAAAACCGGCGAAGGCAAGCCCTGAGTGGACAGCGGATAGTAATAATTATACAAGAAGGTGGCATATTTATATAATCATTTTTAACGAAAATTATTTTATAGCAAGGCTTGACAATGATTTTGCTTTACTGTATATTATGTATAATATTACAGGAGGTGGTTAGAAATGGCCCAAACAATTAACGAAATCTTACAGAAGATCGAAGCAACACCGGTTCCGAAAGTGAAAAAGTGTGCCATTGCCTACTCAGGCGGTTTGGATAGTACTTTAGGGATTGAGCTTCTCCGCCGTGTGTACAAAGCGGAAGAAATTATCGCGATCAATGTCGATGTCGGCCAGGGCGAAGAAGAGATGCAACTCTGTATCAGCAGGGCGAAGAAGTTAAATATTGATCCGATTTTGATCGATGCGAAAGAAGAGTTTACCGAGGTCTGGTTGAAAAAAGCCATCCAGGCGAATTCCGATTACAATGGCTACCCGGTCTCCACTTCGATGACCCGGCAGTTGATCGGGAAGCTTGTCGCCAAAAAAGCGTTGGAATTGGGCTGTGACAGTATCCTTGAAGGTTCGACCGGCCGGGGGAACGACCAGTACCGGATGCATAACGTCTTTAAAATGTTTGCGCCGGACTTGGAGATCCTGGCGCCGGTGCGTGATTTCGACCTGACCAGACAGGAAGAATTGGCTCTCTGTGAGTATTGGGGGGTACCGGTCGAGGAGTTTATCGTCGGTGGGGACGACAAAACAATGTGGTGCCGCTCGATCGCTTCGGGAGCGGTTGATCTGAACCAACAAATCCCAGATGACATTTGGATGTGGCTGACCCCGCCGGAAAAAGCCCCGGACAAGGCGGAATTTGTGGAGCTTACCTTTGAGGAAGGGGTGCCGGTGGCCCTCAACGGGCAGCGGATGAAACTCGGCGAGTTGATTCCGGCCTTGAACGTCATTGCCGGCCGCAACGGGATCGGGTTGATTGATATTTTTGAAGACGGGATTATGGACTTAAAGAGCCGGGAAATCTATGAAGCGCCGGCGGCCCATGTTATCCTCAAAGTGAAACAAGATCTGGAAGGCGCCTGCCTGACCAAGGAAGAACGGCAGTTCAAGAAGATCGTCGACGCCAAGTGGGCTTACATGGTTTACCATGGGGAATGGTTCCATCCGCTCAAAGAGGATCTTGATGCGTTCATTGCGCAGAGTCAAAAGATGGTTTACGGGACGACCAAGGTGAAACTGTATAAAGGGAATATGATCATTGCCGAACGGGAAAGTTCGGATACCTCGCTCTTTTCACCGGAGATCCGTTCGATTAAAGCCTCCGGTTTCGACCAGCGCTGGTGCGCGAATGCAGCGAAAGTACGGGGCTTGCCGTTTGAGATTTTGGCCAAACGGAAGCAAAAGTTAGGAGTCGAATAGAAGATGGGTAAATTATGGCAGAAAAACTACGACCTTGATGCGCAGGTGGAGAAGTTCACCGTCGGCCTCGATTACCAGTTGGACCAGCATCTCCTGGCCGCCGACTGTGCGGCCAGTCTGGCCCATGCGACCATGCTGGAGAAGATCGGGATCCTGACCGGCGACGAACTGGCGGCGTTAAAAAAAGGGTTAATTGAGATTATCCAGGCCGGCCAGAACGGTTCGTTTCCGATCCGACAGGCGGACGAGGACGGGCACACGGCGATTGAGAATTACCTGACGGCCTGTACCGGCGATGCCGGGAAAAAGATCCATACCGGCCGGTCCCGGAACGATCAGGTGATCGTCGCCACCCGTCTCTATGCCCGCGGCTTTCTCCTTGATTTTATGAAAAACGGTCTGACCTTGGTGAAGAATCTGCTCGCTTTTGCGGAGGAACACCAATGGGTACCGATGCCCGGGCGCACCCATATGCAGATCGCCATGCCCTCCTCGGTCGGTTTATGGGCGGGCGCTTACGCCGAACAGCTGCTCGACGATCTGTTGTTGGTCCGGACGGCCTACGAGATCAACAATCAATGCCCGCTCGGTTCGGCGGCCAGCTACGGGGTGCCCTTGCCTTTGGACCGGGAATTGGTGGCCGAGCTCCTGGGGTTTACCAAGGTTCAGAATAACGTCTTATATGCCAATAACAGCCGCGGGAAGATGGAGTCGATCATCCTCGACGCCGTTGAACAAGTCATCCTGACCCTCAGTAAAATGGCCCAGGATCTGATCCTCTTCTCGATGCCGGAGTTTCGCTACTTCACGCTGCCGGATAACCTCTGTTCGGGGAGTAGTATCATGCCGCAAAAGAAGAACCCTTGCGCACTTGAGCTTTTACGCGCGAAAGCGTCGACGGTTGCCGCCTGTAACCAGCAGATTAAAGGGATCATTAAAGCCTTGCCCGCCGGTTATAACCGGGATTTCCAGGAGACAAAGGAGCCGTTCATCCGGGGGGTTAATACCGGTCTCGGCTGTATGAAGATCATGGATTTGGCGATCCGGAAGGTCAAGGTGAATGAGGAGCATTTGCGCGCCGGCTTTATTCCGGAGATTTACGCCACCGATGCCGCTCTCGAACTGGTCGCCCAGGGGATGCCGTTCCGGGACGCCTACCGGGAGATCGGCCTGAACTTGGATAAACTAAAGGCCATGGATCCTGATGAGGTGATCCGCAAGAAAACCCATACCGGGGCGACCGGGAATTTAAGACTGGACAAAGCGCAACAGGCCCACGCCGAACTGTTAAACTATGTCGAGAGTGCCGAAACGGCGATCGCCGGAAAAATTAAAAGCCTGGTCGGGATGGAAGTCGAGTTGTTTACGCCGGAGTGGTAGGCCGGAAGCCTGTCGCGGCTGACGGGTGAAGAAGAGATTTAAAAACTTATTAAAGTCGGGTGCCCGGAGGAGGACTTGTTTTTCCGAAATTATTCCTGTATAATATTTTGAACAGAACGCAAGGAAAATCCCTGTTAAACAGCGAGAGTTAACGGGCGGGCCTTCCGGACCAGGCGCTTTACAAACTCAAGTTGTACGTTTGGCGCTGCCGGAAGTGAAAGAATAATGATTAAGGCAATGTTAGATTGTAAGGGAGAGAGGTCCGATGACGATGAAGGGCACGAATACTGGAAACAAGGGACTGGCGGAGACCTTTATTAACGGCGTGATCATGGATGTGACCACTCCGGAACAGGCGAAGATTGCCGAGGAGGCCGGGGCGGTTGCGGTGATGGCTTTGGAACGGGTGCCGGCCGATATCCGGGCGGAAGGCGGCGTAGCGCGGATGTCCGATCCGGAGATGATCCTCAAAATTAAAGAAGCAGTGAACATTCCGGTGATGGCGAAGGTCCGGATTGGCCACTTCGTCGAGGCGCAGATCCTCGAAGCTATTGGGATTGACTTTATAGACGAAAGCGAAGTGCTGACCCCGGCGGACGACCGTTATCATATCGATAAGACCAAGTTTAAGGTCCCCTTTGTCTGTGGCGCGCGGAATCTCGGCGAAGCCCTGCGCCGGATTAATGAGGGCGCGGCAATGATCAGGACCAAGGGGGAAGCCGGAACCGGTGACATTGTTGAAGCGGTGAAGCATGTCCGGACGATCGCGGAAGAGATTGCCGCCCTGAAGAACGCATCGGAAGAAGAATTGACGCGTCTGGCCCTCGAGATGAGGGTTCCGGTCGAACTGGTGCAGAAAACGAAAGAGTTAGGACGGCTACCGGTCGTCAATTTTGCCGCCGGGGGTGTGGCGATCCCGGCTGATGCGGCAATGATGATGCAGCTTGGCTGTGACGGGGTTTTTGTCGGTTCCGGGATCTTTAAATCGGCAAACCCGGCCGCCCGGGCGAAGGCGATTGTTGAAGCGGTCGCCCACTTTAAAGATGCCCAACGTCTGGCTGAAGTCTCGCGCGGTTTGGGCGAAGCAATGCGCGGGATTTCCGTGGCCGGCCTGGCGCCCGAGAACCGGATGGCCGACCGCAGCCGTTAAGCGTGAGCCCTTTTTTCGACGGGAAGTTAAGCCTATATCTGGTATCCAACTACCAAGATATAGGTTTTTTCTTTTATCTGTCCGAAAGGATTTTCCCTTAAAAAAGTAAAAATGAAGTTGGTGACGAATTATAAGATTGAGAACAAGGTAGGAGACGAGGATCAGATTACGAACAGGATGGAGGAAGAGAACTGATGGAAAGAACAGTTGCGGTAAGACCGGCGGTGCCGGAAGACGATGCCTTCCTTGCCAAATTAGCCGGGCAGTTGGGGTATGCAGAAGAACCTGCCAGGGTGAGAACCCGCCTGGAGGATCTCATGAAGCGCGCGGATCATGTTGTTTATGTTGCGGAAATTGCCGGCGAAGGAGCCGGCTGGGTGCATGCCTTCCTGTACCAGCCTTTACATAAGGAGAAGATGGTGGAGATTGCCGGGCTGGTGGTGGAGGAAGGTTGCCGGCGGATGGGCATCGGCCGCCGTTTACTGGCGGCGGTAGAGGAATGGGCAAAGACACAAGGGTGTGCCCAGGTGTGTTTGGGTTCGAATATTGTACGGAAAGGGGCCCACCAGTTTTACCAGCGGGCCGGTTATGAGTTAAGCAAGACCCAATACATCTTTAAAAAACAAATGCAAGCAGAGGTTTAGGATCATTTGACCATGGTTTCGGCTTCTACATCCCGGCGGCGGTAATTCTGGCGGACCAGTTCTTCCGAGTGATTCGCATAGCAGTATTTGCAGAGATGCGGACAGGTGTTGTACTGGCCGATATCCTTACTGACAATACAGCCGCAGGCAGCACGCTGTCCACGGTCCTTCAGGCTGCCGGGGCGCGGCCGGGTTGTTACCCGGACAGAGGGGAACAAGGCCGCCGGAGGCGCCTGGTACCCCAGAAACTCCATTAAAACACGGTCTGCGGGGAAGAGTTCGGCCAATAAATGATCATCGATACATTTATTCGGCGTAATGCCGTATGTCGTGAGATCGATTCTTTCGCCGCAGGTTGCGATCTTCAGCTGCCATCTCTGGTTTAAATGCTGGAGGCCGGCGGCGAGCGTATGTATGCTTTCTACGTCGAACTCCCGGTAACCGGCGAATCCGCCGGCGCTCAGATTCTGCTTTACCCGCCGGTAACAAGAGATGTCGGCAAAGCTGATGATTAACTTCTCGGTATACCG
>JAKOVI010000027.1:0-60000 GCA_029782135.1 Bacillota bacterium | reverse complement strand
CGGTTTTCAAGACCGCCTCCTTAAACCACTCGGACACTCCTCCATAGCAAAGACTATTTTAGCATGTGTTCAAAGATTAGTCAATATTATCACGGAAAAAGATCCGGTCATCCTCTTCACAACTTCTGTCAAAAAATAAGTTCTTTCCGACGGCCAAAGCCGGCCGAGAAAGAACTTATTTCGAAACTGTCTATATTAAAGGTTATCCGCGATTTGAGCCGTACCATGCTAGTTTGGCTGCCTTTTTATGCTCAAACGGCCGCTCCCGGTGCTTTTTTCCACAATCCCTTCACAATCTTGCTGATCAGCGGCAGAAGAATCATCAGCGCGGCAAAGGAAAGGATGGTCGCCGAAATCGGTCTGGTAAAGAAAATCGAAAAATCGCCCTTGGAAATCAGTAACGATTGGCTCAACGAGCTTTCCATCAATTTTCCAAGCACAAAAGCCAACAGCAACGGGCCTAAATCGAAGTCAAACTTCCGTAAGAGATAGCCGACGATCCCGAAGATAAACATCATAACCACATCGCCGCTGTTGTACTTCATGCTGTAAACCCCGATCGAGCAGATCATAACAATAACCGGCGCCAGGATGGAGTACGGGATCCGCAGCAGTTGTACCCATAACCCGACCAAGGGGAGGTTGAGAATGATTAACATAACATTCCCGATATACATCGAAGCAACAACACCCCAGAAAAGATCGGGATGTTCCTTAATCAGTAAGGGACCGGGGATCACCCCTTGTATCAGCAAAGCGGCAAAGATCATGGCAATCGCCGGGTTACCGGGAATACCCAAGGTCATCATTGGGATAAACGAAGCACTGGCCGCGGCATTATTGGCGGACTCAGGACCGGCAACCCCTTGAATTGCCCCCTCCCCAAACTCCTCTGGATGTTTTGCCGATTTTTTCTCAACCGCGTAAGAGAGCATTGACGCGATAACCGCCCCGCCGCCCGGCAGCAGGCCAACAAAAAACCCGATCAACGAACCGCGCACAATTGCCCACTTTGCCGCCGCAAAATCCTTAACCGTCGGCCAGAGGTTTCGGATCTTGGTTGTCACCAGCTCCGCCTTCATTTTTTGTTCAAGGTTACTCAGGATCTCACCAATTCCAAAGATCCCCATCCCCAGGGTTAAAAAGTCCAATCCGTCCTGGAGGATCAACGTCCCGAAGGTGTAACGGAGGTTCCCCCGTACTGGATCCAAACCAATCGTGGCCAGGAATAAGCCGAGGATGACCATCACAATACCCTTGATGATCGATTTGCCTGTCAAATAAGCAGCCAGCATTAAACCTAAGATCGTCAACGAGAAATATTCCGGCGGTCCGAAGCGCAAGGCAAACCGGGAAAGTGGGGGAGCCATACAGGTTAAACCGATCACCCCAACCGTTCCGGCGACAAACGAACCGATCGCCGCAATTCCCAACGCCGCCCCGGCCCGTCCTTTTTTGGCCATTTGGTAACCGTCAATACAGGTCACCACCGAAGCTGATTCCCCGGGAATGTTCAGTAAGATCGAGGTGGTTGAACCCCCGTACATGCCGCCGTAATAAATCCCGGCCAGCATAATAATGGAAGTAACCGGCGACCCCAGCGCGTAGGTCAGGGGTAAAAGGAGAGAGATTGTTGCCGCCGGTCCCAAACCGGGGAGGACACCGACCATTGTCCCGAGTAAGGTACCGAGAAAAGCAAATAACAGATTGGTTGGCGTGATTGCTAAACTAAAACCGTGCATTAAGCCTTCAAATGCGCCCACTTCTTTCCCCCCTTAAAAGAGTAGTCCCTTCGGTAATTGAACCTGTAAAAACTGAACAAAGAGAATATAAACAACAACGGTCCCAAGCACCGAAACCAAGGCAACCGTCAATGGTTTTTCCCGCTCAATCACGGTTAGCCAGATCAAGAAGAGGAAAAACGTATCAAGAAGAAAACCCAAGCGATCAAGGAGTAAACCGTAAACCAGCATCAGAATGATGGCAAGCAACGGCCTCACCCAGGTCTTTTTCTCCCAGAGAGCGACCACCTTGGAATCTTTCCCTAAATTGTTTAGAAAGTAGATAAAGGAAACAACCGCCAAGATCACCGCCAGCCAAAAGGGGTAAAAACCTGGTCCTGGTGTCTGAAAACTGCCAAACCCAATATTGGTCGCTTCCCAAGCAGCGCCAAGTCCAATGAGAAAGAAGACAAGCGCCGCGATCCGTTCCCACTTTTTCATTGTTTTCCCTCCTTATAAAAGAACTTTCTGCCCCGATTGCGAAGACCGGTAAATCCCTTTAACAATCTGCAGGGATTTTAATCCTTCTTCCCCATTGACCAGCGGCTCTTTATCCTGGAGAAAAGCATGAAGAACCTCCTCCAATTGGGCTTTATGGTTTACATGGGTGATCGCCGGGGAATTGGTCTCCCCGTATGAAATCCGTTCCGCCGTGACGTGGTCACTTTCACACTGCCCTTCCACTTTCCAGCCTGTGATGTTTCCGCCTTCTAACACAATGGTCCCTTTTTCCCCATGCAGTTCGATCCGCTCTTTAAAGCCTGGAACCACCGCCGTCGATCCTTCAATCACGCCTAGCGCTCCATTTTTGTATTCAACAATCGCCAGCCCCAAATCTTCGGTCTTGATTTGGTGGAAGGCTGTTTTAATTCGCCCGTAAACACTTTGCGCACCACCCATAAACCACTGAACCAGGTCAACCGTGTGGATCGCTTGCGTGAGCAGGGCGCCGCCACCTTCAATTTCCCAGGTTCCCCGCCAGGGACGGCTCTTGTAATACTCGGGTGAACGGTACCATTTGATATAGGCGTCCGCGAGGATAATCCTTCCCAACACCCCTTGCTCCAGAGCGGTTTTCACCTTTTGCGCCGCCGGTGTGTAGCGGTTTTGGAAGATCACTGCCAGTTTCACGTTATGCTGCCGGCAGGTTTGAATTAATCGCTCGGCTCGATCGGGATCAATATCAATGGGCTTTTCGACAATGATGTTCTTCCCGGCTGCGGCCGCCCGGACCCCATACTCGCTGTGCAGAGCTGGTGGTAGAGTGATAATCACGGTGTTCACTTCCGGATCCGACAGCATTCTTTCGTAACTTTCATAAGTATTAATCCCGTATTTTTCGGCAAAGCCCACCATCGTTTCATGCGTCCGGTTCCAGACCCCGCATATTTTTGCCGACGGGATCTCTTTTAAAGCCGTAACGTGCACACCGGCAATCATCCCACAGCCGACAAGCCCCACGCCGATCTGCTTCATGAATATAACCTCCTCATCGGAATCTGGTGGTCTAATCAATCTGTAAAAGATCCGGTCTCCGGAAATGAATCCCGTCAACCTCGCACTGAATGACTGGGAAGACAACCGGCTTGGAAATCATCAACGGGCCTTGGTTGGTCGCAATAAAACCATCCTCCGATTTCGTTCCGGCAATGGAGGGATTCCAACAAAAAGCCTGGTTTTCAAGGACCTTTTCCTGATTTGCCTTGGTCACCCTGATCTCCCGGGCCAGGTAACCCATGGGGCCACCTTGGTGGTGGAACTGCCATTCATCGCCATACCCCAGCTGCCGGTAGGCATTAATCGCGGTTTGCAGAGGAACATTCAACGCCACCCCGGGTTTGGTCGCGGCGATCATCCGGCATTCGATCTCGACATTATCCCGATATTGTTTGTAGAGTTTCGGATCGACTTTCCCAAAGTGCAGGATCCGGGTGATGGTTGTAATCAACCCTTTGTACCTGGCATTCACACACAACATGACGTACCTTTTCACCATTTTTTCCGTGGGGATCGGGTGCCGGTATAAATAAGCCCGTTCATCCGCCGCCACCATCAACGCGGTGGGATCAATCCGGTCTTTCCAGAGTTCAGGGCCGACCCGGCCGGCGATTTCGCATTCCTTATCCCCGGGCTTCACTCCCAAAAGGACTTTTTCGACGGCGGTTGCTAACTTATTTCCTAAGAAAAGATAGCGTTCGATCTCGTTTTCCGTCAAGGCATAACGGAGTTTTTTAATCTCCCCTTCTAAATCGGGGTATTCGCCATAATTACCGTCAGCCCCGACTTTCGTAAGATCACCACAGATTTTCCGGACCAATTCCTTTTCCGGGTTCTCGTCCCATGGGTGTTCCAACAGTTGAAAACCTAAGGCTTCCAGGTTCTCCTCATCCATCATCCGCCGGGCTTCAATCTTGTTTGCAATCACATAACGGCCGGTCTTAGTGACCAGTAATGTGGTCACGCCGTGTTCAGCGGCAATCCCAACCATGTTGTAGCCTCCGGCCGTCAGCCAGGAAAAGTTCGCCTGCTTTTTCAGGAGAATCCCGTTTAGCCCTTTCTCCTCCAGGAGTTCGTGGATTCGTTTCTCTTTCACCAAGACTTCTTCCAATCTGTTCATGCAGAGCACCACCTTTGGAAAGGGGGAGCCGCGAACGGCTCCCGCCTCTTCCTTCATCTTTTTATTTATAGCGATCTCCAAGCTTATTGGCGATGATCAACTCTTTCCAGCGCAGATCTTCGGCCTTCATAAACTCGCCAAATTCTTTCGGCCCCATGTATCGAAGGGGTGCGGTCATCTCTTTTGCGCTCTTGATAAATTCCGGATCATCCATACAGGCCTTAAAGATTTGGTCAAGCCGGTTGATGATCTCTTTGGGCGTTCCTTTCGGCGCGACAATTCCCCGCCACATGGTTCCTGTAAAATCAAATCCTTGCTCTTTGGCTGTCAGTACCTGCGGGAACTCTTCAAGCCGCTTTTCTCCAAAGATCCCCAGGATCCGCAATTCACCGGCTAAGGCTTGCGGGATTCCCTCCGGAGAAGATCCAATTACTGAATCGATATGTTTACCAAGTAAAGCGGTGAACGATTTCCCGCCACCGTCAAACGGAATGTGGTTCAGTTGAATCCCGGTAAACCGTTCAAAAGCCAGCGCCACTAAGTGGTTGCCGCCACCCGCACCCGAGTTGCCAAGCGTGATCTTCCCGGGATTCTTTTTGGCGGCTTCCACATAGTCCCGGAGGTCTTTATAGGGCGAGTCGGCCGGAACCATAATATAGCAGGGGATATCGGCAAAGAGCATCACCGGTTCAAAGCTCTCCAGACTAAAGGGAACTTCCGACATATGGATCTTGGTGATTAAAGGAGTGGTTCCGGAAGTAAGGGTATACCCGTCCGGTCTCGCCTTGGCCACCCCGTTAAAGCCGATCGCGCCGCCGCCACCCGGAACGTTTATGATAATCAGTTGCTGGCCATTGGCATACTTCGGAAAGACTGCCGCAATGGCGCGCATTAAGAGATCAACACCGCCGCCGGCCGCCCACGGCACAATAAACTCCACCGATTTTTTCGGGAAAGAGGTATCGGCACTCACTACCGGCCCAAAGGCCATCACCGCGATGAGTACCAACGACATCAAAACTTTCGCCATTCTTTTCATTGGTTTTCCTCCTTTAAATATTTATTTTGGCAGGCTATTTAAGATCATGCTTGCTGACCTTTTCCACTCTCACCTCCCTGATCGCTGCTCAAAGGAGCTTGCGGACCGAAGCCCGTTCGATAATTGCGCCCAAGAGATAAATCGCCTGCGCGTGCTGTGCTTTCCCTTCAAGTCTGGCAATGAGCAGTTCCGCCCCTTTGGCCCCAATTTCAAAGTCAGGCAATCTTATACAGGTAAACTCCGGAATGTTCATCACCGCCCAGACCGGTTCCCCATGAATAATGATTGAGACATCTTCGGGGATGCGGATCCTTAACTCGCGCAGGGCGCGTACCACCCCGTCCGCAATGGTGTTTTGGTCAATATAAAGAGCGGTTGGTGCAAAATCGCTCAGCAGTTCTTTCGTCACCAGGTAACTTTTTTCCGGATCACGCGGGCTTTTGCAGATTTTAATCTCATCCCGGCCAACCCCGAATTCATCAATGGCTTTTAAAAACCCTCTGTTCCGGTCGCGCATTGTATGGAGGGGACTATCCCAACCGATGTAACCGATCCGCCGGTGATTATTGGCTAGCAAGTATTTGGCCCCGTGATAGGCAATTTGGAAATTATCCATCCCGACGTAATCAATATTTTCACCAATCCGCCGGTCTAAGAGGACCAAAGGAAGACCGGCCGATATGATCTTCTCCACCGCTTTTTTCCCTTCATAAGTTGGCGCCAGCAAAATCCCATCCACCCAGGTGGCAATCAACTGTGTAACCAATTCTATCTCTTTCTGCGGATCATCATCGGTTGTGCAGATCAGTAAACGGTATCCCTGACTGTTCGCGTACTTTTCCGCCCCAATTACAATATGGTTGAAAAAAATATTTTCAAACTGGGGAACCACCACTGCTAACAACTTGCGGGATTTCCCTTTGAGCCCCTGGGCCAACCGGTTTGGCTGGTAGTTGAGCTTTTTCGCGGCTGCCAACACCCGTTCCCGTAACGGTTCACTGACATATTTCCGCGAATCTCCGTTCAAGACCCAGGAAACGGTAGCCACCGAAGTTTGCGCTAACTTAGCTATATCTTTAAGGGTTGCCGGCCTTTTCTGCAAACCTATCCCTCCAAAAAAAACGTTTTTCTGGACGCTCAAAAAAGTAAGTCCTGCTTTTAAGGATTAAGAAAAACGTTTATCCGATCCTGCAAAAAAATATTTTCCGCCAAACCGCTTAACCTTCTTCCTGCTTCGGGAGTTTTTTCTATATTAACCATTTGCCTTATTTCGAAATCTTTCCCTGGGATGTAAATTATTTTCACGGTTATACTTTAACACACCCTTTTTAAAATTGCAATAGCGAATTTACATTCAGAAGAGAACAAAACCCCCGCTGGGGAGGTTTATCCCTGCAGGGGTATGCAAGATCTCTGTTTCTCCCTATTTAATGACCGCTACGCCGCCCATATACGGCCGCAAGATCTCCGGAACAACCACCGAACCGTCCGCCTGTTGGTAATTTTCCAGAATCGCCGCCACCGTCCGGCCAACCGCCAACCCGGAACCATTCAATGTATGCACAAACTCCGGCTTCGCTTCCGGCTCCCGCCGGAAACGGAGATTTGCCCGCCGGGCTTGGAAGTCGCCAAAATTGGAACACGAAGAGATTTCCCGGTAGGTATTAAAGCCGGGCAACCAGACTTCCAGGTCATAACATTTACTGGCCGCGAAGCCCATATCACCACTGGACAGCAGAACAACGCGGTAGGGAAGGTTTAGTAACTGTAAAACCTTTTCGGCATCCTGAACCAAGGTTTCATGCTCTTGCGCCGAGGTTTCCGGCGTTGTTAGCTTGACAAGCTCAACCTTGTTAAACTGGTGTTGCCGGATTAAGCCCCGGGTATCGCGCCCGGCCGCCCCGGCTTCTGCCCGGAAACAGGCCGTATAGGAGACATATTTTATCGGTAAGTGCTCAACATCTAGGATTTCCTCCCGGTGAAGGTTAGTGACCGGAACTTCCGCCGTCGGAATCAGAAAGTAGTCACCGGGAGCTACTTTATACATGTCTTCCTCGAACTTTGGCAACTGGCCGGTCCCCACCATACAATCCCGGTTCACCATATACGGCGGGAGGATTTCTGTATAGCCATGCTGGTTAATATGAAGATCAAGCATAAAATTGATTAAAGCCCTTTCCAGCCTGGCTCCTAACCCTTTTAAAACCGTAAACCGGGCTCCGCTTAACCTTGCTCCGCGTTCAAAATCGAGGATATCAAGCTTTTCACCAATCTCCCAGTGGGGTTGCGGGGTAAATGAAAATTCCGGAGGAGTTCCCCACCGGCGAATCTCCACATTCGCCTGTTCATCCCGGCCAACCGGGACATCATCCTGGGGTAGATTCGGGATTGATAATAACAGGTTGTTGAGTTTCTCTTCAAGCTCCCTGATCTCGCCATCCAGCCGTTTGATCTCATCGTTCACGGTTTTCATCTCTTCGATGAGATTGGAAGCATCGATTTTACCTGCTTTCAGCCGCCCGATTTCTTTCGAAACGATATTTCGTTTATTCTTTAAATTCTCGACTGTCGTTAACCGCTCCCGGCGGTCTTGATCCAATTGAAGCAGATCATCGACCAGCGTATCCATGCCCCGTTTCGCAAGGCCGGCCCGGACATACTCCGGATTCGTGCGGACAAGTTTAATGTCAAGCATGAGACCTTTCTCCCTTCTGCCCACTCCACCATAAAGATTATGGTCAAATTCTATCAGTTATTTAATATAATATCCTTTTTTTGCCCGGCAAACAATAACCTTTTCATAATTTTGGCGTAAAAAAGAAACTCACCCGTGAAGGTGAGTTTCTCTTTTTCTTTTTCCGTTTTACTGTTGCGCCAGGCGTTTGTACATCTCGTAACGCGCCCGCGCCTCTTTCTCTGCTTGTTCAAAGAGCGCTTCCGCCCGTTCGGGGAAGAGCTTCGCCAAGGAGGCATAACGCACTTCGCCCTTGAGGAAATCTTGATAGCTGGCGCTTGGCTCTTTGCTGTCAAGGATGAAGGGGTTCTTCCCTTCCAGCGCCAATTCCGGATTATACCGGTAGAGTGTCCAGTAACCGGCTTTCACGGCCAGCTCGGCCTCGCGCTGACTCTTGCTCATGTTGATTCCATGGTTGATACAGGGTGAGTAAGCAATCACCAGGGATGGCCCTTGATACCTTTCGGCCTCCAACAATGCCTTTAATGTCTGGTTTTTGTCCGCGCCCATCGCAATCGACGCGACATAGACGTAACCATAGGACATGGCCATGAGCCCCAAATCTTTCTTCCGCACATTTTTCCCGGCGGCGGCAAACTTGGCAACTGCCCCGGTCGGCGTCGATTTGGAGGATTGGCCGCCCGTATTGGAATAGACTTCCGTATCAAGGACTAAGACATTGACATCTTCGCCGGAAGCGAGGACATGATCAAGCCCGCCGTAACCAATATCATAGGCCCAACCGTCGCCGCCGATGATCCAGATCGACTTTTTCGTGTAAAGATCTTTCAGCCCGGCAATCGCGGTCAAGAGTTCTTTTAATTCGCCCTCTGCCTGAGCGGCAGCCCCGTCAATCAGTGCTTTAATCTGATCGCCGGCCTTACGGGAAGCCTCGGCTTGGTCTTTCCCGGCCAACCACGCGGTGAAGGCATTCTTTAACTCGCCATCTACCCCAAGCGCCAAGGCCTGGTTGATCAGATCGGCCAGTTTCTTCCGGCGTTGTTCAACCGCCAGGTTCATGCCAAAACCAAATTCCGCGTTATCCTCAAAGAGCGAGTTCGCCCAGGCCGGACCATGACCATTCTCGTTAACAGTGTACGGACAGGTCGGCGCGCTGCCACCGTAAATGGAGGAGCACCCGGTCGCATTGGCAATCAACATCCGGTCGCCAAAAAGCTGAGTAATCAGTTTGACATACGGTGTCTCGCCGCAACCGGCGCACGCCCCGGAGAACTCGAATAAAGGCTTACGGAACTGGCTGCCCTTAACTGTTTCCGGATTGATCTCAACCTCCGGTTTGGGCAAGGACTCGGCAAAATTATAATTGGCGACTTCCTCGTCAACACACTCTTCCAGCAGGACCATCGTTAACGGTTGCTTCTTCGACGGGCAAATATCCACGCAGTTACCGCACCCGGTGCAATCCAGAGGTGAAACCTGCATCCGGTATTGATACCCGGCCAATTCTTTCCCGATCGCCGCTTTCGTCTTAAAGGTCGCCGGCGCCCCAGCCAAGTCTTCTTCTTTCGCCAGATAAGGACGGATTGCCGCATGCGGGCAAACGAAAGCACACTGGTTACACTGGATGCAATCTTCCGGATTCCACTGCGGAATGGTAACGGCAATGCCCCGTTTCTCATACTTGGTCGTCCCCACCGGCACACTGCCATCGGGAGCAAAGGCGCTGACCGGCAGTTTGTCTCCTTCGAGCCGTAAAATCGGTTTAATCACATTCTTGACATACTCCGGAACCTCCGCCTCCACAATCTCCGCACCGGTGGTATCGGTCGCCCAGGAAGCCGGGTAGTTAATTTCTTCCAAGGCCTCGATCGCCCGGTCAACCGCCTGAATATTCATATTGACGATCTTATCACCTTTGCGGCCGTAGGTCTTTTTAATCGCTTCCTTGATATACCCAACGGCATCCTCAAAGGGGATAACCCGGGCAATCTTAAAGAAGGCCACCTGCATGATCATATTAATCCGCCCGCCAAGCCCGACTTCCCTGGCGATCTTAACGGCGTCGATGTTATAGAATTTCAGCTTTTTCTTGGCGATCGTCTGCTTCATGGCCGCCGGGAGTTTTTCGTTCATTTCTTCCGCTGTCCACGGCGAGTTCAACAGGAAGCTGCCGCCCTCTTTAATGCCGTCCAGTAAGTCGTACCTTGTGACATAAGAGGGGTTATGGCAGGCAATAAAATCAGCCTGATCGATCAGATACTGGGATTGGATCGGCGATTTGCCAAAGCGCAGGTGCGAAATGGTGATCCCACCGGATTTCTTGGAGTCATAGACAAAATATCCCTGCGCATACAGATCGGTATTGTCGCCAATAATTTTAATCGAGTTCTTATTGGCGCCAACCGTCCCGTCCGAACCAAGCCCAAAGAATTTACAACGGTGCAATCCTTCCGGCGCCGCATCAATATACTCGGTCACCGGCAAGGAAGTATTGGTCACATCATCGGTAATCCCCACGGTAAAATGGTTCTTCGGCTCCTTCGCCTGGAGGTTATCGAAGATCGCCTTCACCATTGAGGGGGTAAACTCTTTCGAGCCTAAACCATAGCGCCCGCCGACAATCAACGGGGTCTCTTGTTTTTCCATGAAAGCGGTGCAGATGTCCTGGTATAACGGCTCTCCCTTCGAACCGGGTTCTTTCGTCCGGTCGAGGACCGCAATCCGTTTCACGGTCTTCGGAAGCACGGCGAAGAAATGCTCGGCAGAGAAGGGACGATAGAGACGGACTTTAATTAAACCGACCTTTTCTCCTCTTTTCAGCAAATAGTTAACTGTTTCTTCCACCGTCTCGGCGCCGGACCCCATACAGATAATTACCCGTTCAGCATCCGGAGCACCGACATAATCAAAGAGTTTGTAGTAACGGCCGGTTAATTTACCGACTTTCTCCATAACCGCCGCCACAATACCCGGGGTGGCCAAATAGTACGGGTTGGCAGCCTCCCGGTTCTGGAAGTAAATATCCGGGTTTTGGGCTGTCCCTCTTTGCACCGGATGCTCCGGATTGAGGGCGTTTTTCCGGAAAGCCTCAACCTTCTCCCAGTTGACTAAGGAAGCCATCTCTTCATAGCTAATCTCTTCGACCTTTTGGATCTCATGCGAGGTCCGGAACCCATCAAAGAAATGAAGGAAAGGAACCCGGGATTCCACAGTCGCCAAGTGCGCGACCAGCGCCATATCCATGGCCTCTTGGACGGAGTTGGAAGCCAGTAACGCGAAGCCGGTTTGCCGTGTTGCATTGATATCGCTATGATCGCCAAAGATCGAAAGGGCATGTGCTGCTAAAGCCCGTGCTGACACGTGAAATACTGTCGGAAGCAGTTCCCCCGCAATCTTGTACATATTAGGAATCATCAGGAGCAAACCTTGCGAAGCAGTAAAAGTGCTGGTAAAAGCACCGGCTGCCAGAGACCCGTGCACTGCCCCCGCAGCGCCTGCTTCGGACTGCATTTCCACGACCCGAACCGTCTGCCCAAACAGATTCTTCCGTCCATGCGCACTCCATTCATCAACCTGTTCCGCCATGGGCGAGGAAGGAGTGATGGGGAAGATCGCGGCGACATCACTAAACGCATAGGCAACATGCGCTGCCGCCGTGTTTCCATCAATTGTAACTTTTTTTCCCACTGTTAAACCTCCTTACAAATTAGAAGATTACGTTTTGGAGCATAACGTTTGCTGCAATATCTATAACGTGAAAGAAGACCAGAAAAACTCCGGTCCCAAGTTAGGTTCCTTCTGTGGAATCTACTTGTCACTTATCAAGAATACTCTATTTTATCAGCAACGGAAAGGCGTTTAACAAAATTTTAATAATCTATTTGTTGGTGTTTATAACAATCTTCTCAAAGGTACCCTGTAAAATTTTTTCCCATTTTGGTTATCATTTTAAATTAACTAGTCCCCTGCTGTTAGTGGACCGTCTGCAACAGCCAGGGAAGTGTACGGTAGTACAGCGCAACCGCTTGCGGTTCGCTGGGCGCCTCGCCGGCTAAAAATGATTTAAGTTGCGCCAGACCAATCTGTAAATACTTCTCCTCTCCGGTTTCGGCCGATAATAACTGGAGGGCGCTGGAGAAGAGAAGCCCGCCGGGGTTCTGGATGAAACCCGTCTCTTCGTCCCAAAAATGGTAGATCGCATAATCCACCGCGCGTTTAATTCCCGCCAGCACCTCGGGATCTTTTCGTAACCGGTAGTATTCAACCAAAGCATCGACCACCAGTCCGGATTTATAGATAAAATCGCTGGGAATCCCTCCGCCCTTTTGCTGCTGCCAGTTTAAGATCGTGCTTGCGATCTCCCCGGCCCGTTCAAGATAAACAACGCTTCCCGTCGCCTGGTAGCCGGTGAGGACCGCCCGCAAACCCAAACCTAAAGTACGCGGTTCGTCCAGATTGATCCCGTCCTGCAGACAGACACGTTCGGCAATCCTGAGCGCTAATTCTCCGCCCCGGTCATCATCGAGAAGATAGTATCCTAAAAGCAGCCCACGGTTGGCCAGATAACGGAAATCCTCGGCTTCCGCCGGTTTTCCGGTCCGTGCGGCCTGAACATGGTTTAGACCCGGAAAAGGCCGGGTGTTCGCCGAAGGGCTAACCAGATCAACATCTTGATAATGGGTGAGCGCCGCCCCGGCAAGCTCAAGGAAGGTATGGTCGCCGGTTTGCAGGTAGGCGACGAGCAACTGGTGAGGCAAGTCGTAGGCATTATTATTCCAGTATACACCGGGTTGCGCCCACGGTGCTGCGAAAGCAAGTTGTAAATCGCCGTAGTTAAAGAACCCCCAATGCTGAGGATTAATAGCCACCCCATAGTGTGGTGGTCCGTATAAATTCAACAGGTCAGACCAGTTTTTCTCTTTAAGCAGTTCCCCGAGGGGCCTGAGAGCCGATGGCAAGCTGGAAAGAAGCTCAGTAGTGAGGAGTGGTTGGGAAAGCACGCCGGTTTGGTTAAACCAGGCTGCCGAAGCGGCCGCAACCGGCGGAGCATTCGTGAGCGCCACCACATAATCGCCCCAGTTCCGGTCCCGGACCCCATGAAAATAAAAGGTTAACTGGTGGGTCTTACTCATCCCCGCCACCCAGGGGAGCCGGGAGGAAGGCGGGGCAAGCTGGATGATGAATTCGCCATCCCCGTTGACTTTAATCCCCTTGGGAAACTGTTGGCGAAAGGCCTTGATGCCGACACTCAACCCCCACCGCTTACCGGTTAAGTCAGCCCAGCCCAAGGTAGCCGGGTTATCTTCCGGCCGCACCTGATGGGCCGCCAGGATCCCCCCCAACTGGACCCGGCCTGTTTGGTCCACCAGTAATTGCGCGCTCTCCGCCGCTTTGAGCGTGGCGGACAAAGGAGTTTTCACACCAGCGCCGAGTGTAAGCTGGTAGTTTTCCTCGCCGGGTAGACTCTTAAACTTCAACCAGGCCTCTTCAAGGTAAGCGCTGCTGGTCTGATTGGCAAAGGTAATTTCCATCCGTAGATACGGTGATTCCGCATAAACCAAAAGCCGGCAATCATAATTGATCCGCTCCGTTTGTTGCGCCTGGACCAACTCCCCGTAAAGCCGGACAACTACCCGTACCGGTCCTGCTTCGGTGATCTTCAGCAGCGCAGGGGAGGCCGCACTCGTTTCATAGATTCCCTGTTCTGTTTTTACCCCTAACTGCACCGGTGAGGCGATCACCGGTATTTGTTCGGAAAAAGCCCCCCGTCCGTTGGGGTCAAACCATACTCTGGAAAGGAGGGGTTCATCCGCTTTCAATTCTATTCTTATCCAACCGTTTTCGATCAAATAACCGTTGGCCAAGGGATGGACGGTCACTGGCGAACCGGGCTTTACCCGCTGCTCGCGTCCGGGAACCACCCGGTAATTAAGGAGATCATTTTTATTGATCGACCCTAAGAAAGTAATCCGCCACCACCGCGGATTAGTTACCGCGGCGTCGTTACCGAGCAGCACCGCCTGGCTGGGAACTTCCCTGCCCCATTGGTCAATCACCCGGGGAGGGACAGTAACCCATTCCGCCTGGGCGGGAACCGGCACGCCGACAGTGATCGGGGTGCTCTTCCAGTCCAGCCCGGCCCGTTCCGTAATCATTAGCGGGATCGCCGGGCTTCCCTCTACGGCCGGTAAGGGAAGACAGAGCCCAAACCCAAGCAGAACGATGAGGATGAATATTACCCCGCGTTTAACCATTAGCTTCTCCTTCCCTTAACCTCGTTCAGCTCCGGCTTTTGCCAGTTCATAAAGTGCCCTCGCGAAAATCCGGGTACACGCCATTAAATCTTGGACCGAAATATACTCGTCTTTTTGGTGTGCAAGCTCCGGCCGTCCCGGAAAAACCGGACCAAACGCGACCGCATTCCCCAGGGTCACTGCATAGGTGCGCCCCCCAATCGCCAGGGGTGTTGCTTGTTCCCCGGTCTCTTCCTGATAAACACGGAGCAAAGTCCTTATCAGCCAGTTGTTCGCGTCAAGATAATGCGGGGGCAGTGCACTGCATGCGTTAATCTTTAAATGATACGCCGCCAGCTTCGCCTCGATCTTCTCTTCAAGCTCCTCTCCGCTCGTACAGAGCGGGTAACGGATATCAACTTCCATCATCACTTTTCGCTGCTCCGTCTTTAGCACACCCAGGTTGATTGTTAAGTCCCCGGATATCTGATCATGGCAGTTAATCTCCAAGCCACGGCCATCGGTTTCGCGGCCAAAGCACTCTTGGATAAACCGGACCGCCGGCCAGAACCCGCCTGTCCCCTTGATCCCGGAGATGATTTCAACCAGTTTGGTGATGGCATTATCGCCATCCTGCGGTAAGCTGGCATGGGCCGATACCCCTTTCACCCTGATCCTGAGTTGGTGCTCCGCTTGCCCCGTGCTAAGCTGAACTTCGTTCACCTTAGTTTCCGGGATGGAGGCTTTAAAAGCCTGGAGACTTTGTTGGTCCGGGAAGGTCAGCACGGCCTCCGCCCACTCCGGGACCACATTTCGCCGGGTTCCCCCGGACAAGGACTCAATCCGGCAACCGCTTTGCAGTTCTTGCCACTCCCCTTCAATCACCAGGCCCAATTGCCCTTTTTCGCAGTTAATCAGGGGAAAAACCGCATCAGGAGTAAACCCATACTCCGGCTTAGGCTCGTGTTTGAAATAATAATCCATGCATTGCCAGCCGCTTTCTTCATCACAGCCAAAGATGAGCCGGATTTTCTTGCCCAGTTTGATACCTTCCTCTTTTAATGCTTTTAAGGCATACATGGCCGCAACGGCCGGCCCTTTATCATCAATCGCCCCGCGTCCATAGATCCGCTCTTCGGCCCGCTGGCCGGAAAACGGAGGATACTTCCAGCCCTCACCCGCCGGGACGACATCCAAGTGGACCAGGACCCCCACCGTTTCTTCTCCGGTCCCGTACTCGAGGTGACCGGCATACCCGGCGTGGTTTTTGGCGGCGAAGCCGTTCTTTTCTCCCCAGGCTAAAACATATTCTAAAGCCCGGGCCAGGTCGGGACCGAAGGGTTCCCCGGCGTGCCCCGGCTCAGTTTCCACGCTGGGAATCGCAATCAGTTCCTGCAGAGTCGCGAGCATCTCTTCCTGGTAAGCATTGATGCGGTCTAAGTAACTCAATTCTTCAACATCCCCTTTATTTCTTTCAAATATTTCCTTTTAGGTTATGATCTCTCTGAATCTCAACAAAACCGGTTTGTTTTATGAATCATCACCCTTGGCGGGATTCTCCTCTTCAGCTTAACCAGCCCGGCGGGTGAAAAACCACCGCCAAAAGAGAAAACTGTTTTCCTGAATAAATTCTTCATTGGTAGCCCACCCTTTATGCCTGACGCTGTAATCCCAAAACCACTTTCTCGCTACCGGTTCCAACTCTTGAAGTTCGGAACGGTCAATCTTCATTAAATAAATACCCGGACTCCACAGGGCTTTATCATCTTCTTGGCGCGGAATAATTCTGCCCATGGTAAAATCGCCTTTTTTAAGCTCCGGGCCGTTATATTCGACTTTAACCTTCTGATTCCGAAATAGGTCGAGGAACATTAAAACCTGGTCGGAAAGGACTGCTTGTACTTCAAACAGACCAAACCGGCTGGCTTTGATCCGCTGCAAAAAGGTTAACTCTTCCTGGCTTAAATTGGGACAGCTCTCCGTAAAATAATCAACAATCCGTTTTCCCTCTCCCACTTCCCGGTCACAGGTAATATAGATATAAAGTTCTAAGATCAAACCGGCCGGAATCGAGGGAATATCTGCCCCCATAAACTGATAAAAGGTTTCTTCCACGTAATTTTTCCAACGGTTGGAGGTTCGGGTAAAAACCAATAACCGGCGAAAAACCTCCATCGTTTGTGCATTCAGAAAATAGTCGGTTGTGCTCAAATAATTCTGATAAGGATTATTCTTCTCCATCTCCAGTACTTGGTTCATCTCTTGCCACCGTTTACTGATGCTGCCGGACGAAACCCCGAAAGTCTTTGCTAATTGATTTTGGTTGATCCACGAATAACCCCGTTGCCGACTCAGTAAATAGATGACTGTTGCGGCCCAAATACGTCTATTAACTTCGTTTATCTTCGGAAGGCCGGTCTTTTTGATATAAGCCAGCCAGATCTGTTCCGCTTGGCCCCGGTCCGCCTCGGAAAAATTATGCTGAGTCATCCAGGAAAGGATTAGATTCAAAACTTCGCCTTGCTCCGGCGTGAGCGGTAATTCCTGATTGGGGATCTTTTTCACCTGTTTCACCCCCATCCCTTTCTTGGTTTAATAAATATTTCCCTTCTTTCTTATCTACTCCTGCCTTGAAAGCAAAAAATCCGGGGAGCCAAGGAATGGTGATTCGATCCCAAATCCGGTTTTACTTCATTTTCACCAACAGTCTTGTTATAATAATGAAGAAAGTATAATATTAAAACACTCGGCCTGAAAACGGAGGTAAAATAATGCGTTCACGCTTACCCCTTTTCTTTCGTTTTCTTTTACTGAGCTCTCTCGCCCTGGCAATCATCAGTCTTTCCTTTCCCGGGCTGGCGACGGATGACCTGTTAACCATCGCCTTTGCCGGCGACATCTACCTGGGGGGAGCTCTTGAGGCGCTCGTTTTAAAGAACCCGGCGTATCCCTTTTTACATATTGCCGATCTCTGCCGGGCAAATGATCTCTTCTTTGCCAATTTAGAAGGACCGCTTTCGACCCGCGGGGAGATTTATATCGAAAAAACCTTTACCTTTCGTATGCATCCTCAGGTTGTCCACTGCTTGACCGCCGGCGGAGTGAATGTTCTCTCGTTGGCGAACAATCACATTATGGACTACGGTCCGGAAGCGCTAATCGATACCATCCAGACTCTTCAAGAAAATGGTATTTATTATACCGGAGCCGGTTTAAGCTTGAAAGAAGCACGGCAGCCTGTCTTAATTGAAAAGAAAGGCGTCAAGATTGCCTTTTTAGCATATAACAACACCTTTCCGCTGGAATTTAATGCGACCAATGAGCAGCCCGGCACCGCTCCCGGATACGAAAGCTATATCCGGCAAGATGTAAAAAAAGCCCGCGCCGTCGCCGACTTCGTAGTGGTCTCTTTTCACTGGAGTGCCGAGCTTCTCAAGGAACGGAAACCTTACCAGTCCACGCTGGCCAAACTCGCGATCGACGCCGGCGCCAATCTCGTCATCGGTCACCACCCCCATGTTATTCAGGGGGTTGAAGTTTATAAACATGGTTTAATCGTCTATAGTTTAGGTAACTTTGTTTTTGCCTCGCGTAACAATAATGTCCAAGACGGCTTGCTCCTCCAGGTGCAATTGACCCCTTCCGCACTGCAAGCCGCCACCTTTTACCCGCTGAACATCAATAATTTCCAGGTCAACTTCCGGCCGCGAATCTGGACCGGCGACCAGGCCCAACGGGTCCTTACCGAACTGCAAGCGCTCTCGGCGCCTTTTGGAACGGCGATCGAGATCATCGGGGATCGCGGGGTCATCAAATTTTAGACGGAAATACTTCTAATTGATAAATAGCCAAAGAAAAGAGGAGGATCGGAGTGGAAAACCAGCAATTACAAAAGACCCCTTTATATAATATCTGTCGCGAAGCCGGCGCCCGGTTCGCCCCCTTTGCCGGTTGGGGCTTACCTTTACAGTTCTCCGGAATTCTGCAGGAAGTTGAAGCTGTCCGGGAAAAGGCCGGACTCTTTGATGTCTCGCATATGGGAGAGCTCGAAGTAACCGGCCGCGAAGCTACCCTTTTTCTGAATAAAATGTTCACCAATGATGTGGAAAAGATCGGCGAGCATCGAATCCTTTATACGCTTTTATGTTTTCCTGACGGGGGAACCCTCGACGATCTCCTGGTTTATAAATTTAGTCCCGAGCATTTTATGTTGGTGGTCAACGCGGTGAATACCACAGCGGTTTTCCAGTTTCTTAAGGCACAAGCGGGCGCTTTTCAGGTAGAAGTTACGGACCGCTCAACCGCCTTCGCCTTGCTGGCGCTGCAAGGTCCGGCCGCCGCCCCGCTTATCGGGAAAATTCTTTCCCCGGCGGTCCCCGCTTTAAAACCCTTCCGTTTTCAGACTTTTTTCTGGCAAGAACAGCCGCTGCTTATTTCCAGAACCGGTTATACAGGGGAAGATGGCTTTGAAATTTACATTCCACCCGCCCACGCCGAAGCATTCTGGCGAACATTGATGGAGGCCGGAAAAGAAGAAGGGCTGCTCCCGGCCGGACTCGGGGCCCGGGATGTCCTTCGCCAGGAAGCCGGTTTGCCCCTTTATGGACAGGAGCTTTCTTCCCGGATCTCACCGGTCCAAGCCGGCTTGGAATCCTTCATCGCTTGGGAAAAGACCGGGTTTTCCGGGGAACAGGCTCTCCGGAACGAACGCCAGGATCCACTGACTCCCAAACGGATTGGTTTAGTCTCTGCCCGGGCGGCCATCCCCCGTCCCGGTTTTAACGTTTACTGGGATGAACGTCTAATTGGTAAGATAACCTCCGGTACTTATTCTCCTACCCTGCAAAAAGCAATCGGCATGGCGCTGGTGAATCCAATCCCGCCGGCCGGCACAATTGTCCAGCTGGAAATCAGAGGGAAGTTCCAACCGGCCGAAGTGGTTGCCCTTCCTTTTTATAAACGAAAGAGGTGATTAGCATGGGCCATCCTTATCTTCCTCTCACTGCTGAAGAGCGCGCTCAGATGTTGAAAACGATCGGGACCGAACGGATCGAAGAACTCTTTAAGGTTATTCCTTCTTCGATCCAAACATCTGCTGTCTTCGACCTTCCCGCCCATAATGAAGTAGAGACGGCGAAAATCTTCAACCGTTGGGCTGAAATGAATACACCCGCCACCAAAATGGTCTCTTTTCTGGGCGCGGGCGCCTATGAGCATGCCATCCCCGCCGCTGTTAAATACCTCGCCGGGCAGGCCGAATTTTTAACCGCCTATACTCCTTACCAACCAGAAATGAACCAGGGGCTTTTGCAAGCCTTTTTTGAATACCAGTCACTGATCGCCGATTTAACCGGAATGGATGTAGCGAACGCCTCGATGTACGATGGTCCGACCGCCCTCGCGGAAGCGGTTTTGTTGGCCGGCAATTTCACCCGGAAAAATGAGATCGTCGTCTTTCCCGGCCTAAATCCCGAAGCCAGGCAGGTAGTACAGACCTACACCAGGCATAGCGGACTGAAAATAAGGTTTTTATCCCCGGCCGATGAGCCGGGCGGTTCTCCGCTCTCCTTTTTGACGGAGCAAACGGCGGCCGTTGTAATCCAGAACCCTGATTTTTTCGGCCGGCTTGTTCTAACAAAAGAACTCCTTTCCACCATTAAAGAATGTGGCGCCCTTTCCATCGTTTACATTAATGATCCGACCAGCTTGGCAATTCTAGAACCGCCAGGGAGCTTAGGCGCTGACCTGGTCGTCGGTGAAGCACAGGCCTTTGGGTTACCGCTTTCCTTCGGCGGACCATACTTGGGTTTTTTAGCTGCCAAGCAAACCTTTTTGCGCAGCTTGCCTGGGCGTTTGGTCGGAAAAACCACCGATCTCGAGGGGAGGGAAGGCTTTGTCCTCACCCTGCAAACCAGAGAACAACATATCCGCCGGGAAAAAGCAACCTCCAATATCTGTTCCAACCAAGCGCTCTGCGCGCTGATCGCAACCATTTATCTATCTTTGTTGGGACCGGCCGGGCTGCAAGAGGTAGCTAGGTCTTCCGTCCGCAACAGTCATTATTTGTTTTCCCAACTCACCAGGATTCCATCTGTTAAAGCTTACTTTAACACTCCGTTTTTCCATGAGTTTGCGGTGGATCCCGGTTCTTTACCCCCGGACTTCTTTACGAAAATGAAGGACCGCGGGTTTTTCCCTGGCTATGATCTCCGCCGCTATTCCCCTGATTTTGCAAGCGGTTTGCTCCTCTATACCTCCGAATTACGGAGCAAAGAGGAGATGGATAACTTCTGTACGGAATTGGAGGGCTGTTTAGCATGGTAAAAAAAGAACGACCGGCTTTTCTGAAAGAAACTTCGACGCCCGGCCGCCGGGGTTACCTGCCACCGGTTTCCGACGTACCGACTGTTCCCACCGGAGACCTGATCCCGCAGCCGTTCATCCGGCAGACTGCCCTTACTTTGCCCGAATTAAGTGAGATGGAGGTTACCCGGCATTTTAACGCCCTCGCCCAACGGAGCTTCGGTGTGGACCAGGGTTTTTACCCTCTTGGTTCCTGCACGATGAAGTATAATCCGAAACTCCTTGAAGACCTGCCCCAATTACCCGGATTCCAAGGTTTACATCCCTTACAAGATGAAGCAACGGTCCAGGGAGCCTTGGCGCTCTTGCACCATGCGGAAGAAGTTTTTTCCGCAATTACCGGAATGGATGCGTTTACGCTCCAACCCGCCGCCGGTGCGCACGGTGAACTGACTGGTCTGTTGATCATAAAAGCGGCATTAACCGAACAAGGGGAGAGCGGGCGGGATACCATTCTCATCCCGGATTCCGCCCATGGCACGAACCCGGCTAGTGCAGCCTTGGTTGGGTTTAAAGTGCAAACCGTCCCCACCTCCTCCGCCGGGGTTATTGAACCGGAGACCCTCAAACCCTATCTCGGTCCCAATGTCGCCGGCTTGATGTTAACCAACCCTAATACTTTGGGGCTGTTTGAAGAGAAGATCCTTTCCATCACCAAAATGATTCATGAAGCCGGAGGGTTAGTTTACTGCGACGGTGCCAATATGAACGCCATCCTTGGTTGGGCACGCCCCGGCGATATGGGTTTTGATCTCATTCACTTAAATTTGCATAAAACTTTTGCGACACCCCATGGTGGTGGCGGCCCCGGTGCCGGGCCGGTCGGTGTCAAAAAACACCTGGCCAAGTACCTGCCTGTCCCCCGCATCGTCGCCACCCCTGAAGGTTGGCGTTGGAATTACGATCTCCCGCACTCAATCGGGAAGGTCAAGGGTTATTGGGGTCATTTTGGGGTAATTATTAAGGCCCTTGCTTATATCTACCAACTGGGATATGAGGGGCTAAAACAAGTGTCTTCCGATGCGGTCCTAGCTGCCAATTATCTCCAAACATTATTAAAGGAGGTTTATCACCTCCCTTACGACACTCCATGTATGCATGAGTTCGTCTTAAGTGGTTTACGGGATAAGCAACCCGCCGTCAACACCCTTGATCTGGCCAAAGGGCTGATCGATTACGGGGTTCATCCCCCGACCATCTATTTCCCCTTAATTGTTCCAGAAGCGATGATGATCGAACCAACCGAAGCCGTCACTCTTGAACTGCTTAATTCCTTCGTTGCGATTATGAAAGAACTGGCCCGCCTGGCAAAAGAGGAACCCGAGGCCCTGAAAAGCGCCCCACGGACAACTCCCGTCCGCCGGTTAAATGAGGCCCAGGCTGCACGTCAACCAGTCTTAAAATGGTAATTTCTTTATTGACCCCGGTCTCCACCGGGGTCTTTTTTTTCTTTGTTTTGCATTTGTTCCTTTAACTCGGCCAGACGATCCTGCCAAAGCTGCTTTGGCGCTTCGACCCTTTCCGCTTCCTTTATCCTTTGACCATGCCCCGCAATCAGCTCTTTGATCTCTTGGACACATCTTGAACCATCCTGATAGATTTGGGCATTCGTAAAACGCAAAACATGATATCCGGCCGCCCGCAATTGGGAATCTTTCTCTAAATCTTTGGCCTGCTGCTTAGTGGATAAATGATAAAAACCGTCCACTTCCACAACCAAATAGTAGTCGGGAATGTAAATATCGACTTCCCATCCTTCAAGTTGCTGGTTTTCGTAAAAGACGATCTTCTCCGCCTGCAATTTCGCAGCCAAGATTTTTTGGGCACTGGTTTTGGCTGGTTCATACCACATAAAACTCACCTAATTATCATATGGTTTTCCGCCATGTTTTTCCCTTCAATAATAGTTCAAAACCTATGACCCTTTAACAACAGAAATTACAACTGGCTAATTAAGGAAAAATAGAGGAATAATCGGATCGACCTCTCCTAAAGAAAACGCATCTCTTCCCAAAGAGTTCCTGATCGGGAAGACAGTGTAAAAAAAACGCCCCGTTGATGGGGCGTTCCTGTTTTGAGGTCGATACCAATTCTCCCTGTTTTCTCCGGCCTTGCCACCGGGATCTCAGAAGCGTATTTCTTTCATTTCCTCTTTTCTTTCTCTTTCTGCTGGCATTCGCCCTGGAAACGGGCTCCTTCTTCGATGATTAGAGTAACCATTTCCGCTTTTCCTTGAAAACTTGCACTGGGCAGGAGCATTAATTTGTGCGTGCTCTTTAACTCCCCTTCCAGCGAGCCGCCGAGCAGGATATTATCCGCTTGTACAATCCCTTTGACTTGACCGCTTTCCGAGATTACCAGATCCCGTTGGGTCGTAAGCTCGCCTTCGTGTTTACCATCAATCCGGATATTCTCTTTCGAAATGATTGTCCCTTTAAAACTGGTCGCATCGCCAATGATCGTTTCGGCTCTTTGGTTCTGACTCATCTTCGGCACCACAACTCTCCTCATTATTTCATATAGGGAACTGGGTTGACGGGAACACCATTGACCCGCACTTCATAATGAACATGGACTCCGGTACTTGTTCCCGTATTACCGGCATAGGCAACTGTTTGCCCCTTTTTCACCCACTGGCCCACCCGGACGGCCACCCGGCTGTTATGACCGTAACGGGTACGGTAACCGTATCCATGATCAATCTCAACTAATAGGCCATATCCTCCGCGCACGCCGGCAATCGTAACCTTCCCTTCCGCAGTGGCACGCACCGGGGTCCCTTGCCGGCAAGGAATGTCAACTCCTTGGTGCTTAATCAACCGTTTATAAATCGGGTGTCTACGGTAGCCAAAACCCGAAGATATACTACGCTCACGCGCTAACGGCCAGATCGTCGGGGTGAAATCCAATTGGCGATCGTAATCTTTATATCTCGTCAAGAGATCCTGTAAAGAAGATGTTGTATAGGAGATTTCCTCCGCCAAATACTCCAGATTATCATTGAGGACGGCTAATTTGGAATATTCGCGGTCCGTACTCGACAATTTATACTGGGGAAGGTTCACCAATCGTACACTTAACTCTTCCGTACTTTTCCGGTTACGGACCTCCAGATACTGTTTTTCCATCTTAACCAGAAACTTGTTGGCTTTGTTCAAATCGCTCTCAATTTCTTGTGTGGCGCGGAGGTATGGATCAAGCCTCCGTAATTCTTTATCCTGCTTGGAGATGATACTCTGCAAACTGTTAATTTCGGATTCCAACTTCATAATTTCGGTGATCCGGAAGGGGTAACGGCACAAGAAATAGGTGTTAATTCCAAACAAAACAAAGACTGAGAGGAAAACCAAGTATGGTATACTGAAACACCTGATGGTGCCCTGCGAATTGGGGATCACCATCAACGCATATCCTCTCTTTACTGTTTTGGCGAAAACTTTCTTGGTTTTCGTCAATAAGTTGCCGGTTATGGCTTCTCTCATCGAATCCACCATCAAATCGATCTTCTCTTAGGAGATAATACTTCACTCGCTTAACTGATCCTGTCATAATAAAGAAAGAGCGTAGACCTTCCTTTAACTGAGACGATCTTCTCACCGGACCCCAGAACAAAACTAGCCCGTAAAAGACCGGGCTAATTTTTCTTTGGCATACTTTACTTTACTGGAGGTTGCTCTTTCGGCGTGTCGATCTGTAAGAAACGCCCTTTCTCTTTTTGATCCTTGGATAATTGTTGACAGTTTCCTTGGAAAACAGCGCCTTCTTCGATAATAAGCAGGGTCATTTTGGCCTCGCCTTGGAGATTTCCGGTCGGAACCAGTTCCAATTTACCGCCAGCTTCAACCTCGCCGCGGACCTGACCGGCAATCACAATATTCTGTGCTTTAATCTTCCCCTGGACTTGTCCACTTTCACCAATAACCAAATCACCCTTGGTGGTAATTTCCCCTTCAAATTTCCCGTCGACCCGGATCGTCCCCGTTGATTCGATCGTCCCCACTAAATTTGAGTCTTTACCAATGAGGGTATCAATCTTTTTGTTGCCGACTTCCATTGCTGCTTTTCCCATTGTTGTCCTCCTCTAATTACGGTAGATAGTTTCTAGGATTAACCGTCTTATTCTTATACCGGACTTCATAATGAAGATGAGGCCCGGTACTTTTACCGGTACTGCCGACATAAGCAATCAGGTCGCCTTTTTTTACGGTTTGTCCGGGCTTAACGAGTATTTTGCTATTATGTGCATAACGTGTCGAATAACCATAATTACCATGTTTAATCTCAACCAGCAATCCATATGTACCAACATTACGGGCGATTGTAACCGTTCCTGACGCGGTCGCCCGGACGGGAGTACCGGCGCGGACGGCAATATCGATCCCGTCATGGAAGGTATCTTGGCGGCCGGTGATTGGATCGCGCCGGTAACCATAATAAGAAGTGATATACCCTTTCACGACCAACGGATAAATCGTAGGTGTATAGTCCAGTTCGACATTATATGCGGTATATTTGGCATGGAGTTCTTTCAGTTTCTTCTCGGAAATCTGCAGTTCTTCTTCTAAAGACTCAAGATTCCGGTTGAGCACACTTAGTTTAACCAATTCCGAGTCGGCACTGGTCAGTGTATAGGTAGGTAACTGGAATGGACGGAAACTCCCGACCCGGCTTAGGGCTTTCTGGGCAGAAAGGTTATTCTTCACCTGCTCGTACTTGGCACTATAGTCCAGGATCATCCGGTTATGCTGGTTAATCGTTGCTTCCAACTGATGAGTGGTCTGAATGGCCGGGTCAATCCGGCGCAGCTTCTTTTCCTGCTCCCCAATCTCCTGCTTTGCAAGATAAATAACCTGTTCACGGTTTATGATGTCTGCAATCCGTAATGGGTAACGGCATAAGTAGTAAAGATTAACGCCCATCAAACACCAAAAGGCAACAAAAATCACAAAAGGAATATAGATACACCTAATACACCCGGTTTTATTGGGAAAAACCATAAAGGTATATCCATGCCGCTGTGTCTTTTTGAGGCAACAAAAGATTTTTCTTATCCCTTTATTCATCTTCGTAATCATCCCTGACTCCTAATCCCAACTTTATCCTTGGCTAAGCCGCCCCTCTTAAACTCTGTTCATAGTTTACCTGCTTTTTTATCATTAATCGACTTCAGTAAGGCCTCAAGTTCGGCAATCAGCTTGCTGTGTGTCTCGACAGTGGCTGTATATTCCTCGGTCTTCTTGATTGAAGGCTCAATTAATCTGATATCATTATCATTCCGCGCGATCACATCATTTAATTGGTAAATCGTACGATCAAGTTCATTGATCTCTGTAAGGCGTAAGGGGTAACGGACAAGGAAATAAACATTGGCAATGAATAAGAAAACGAAAATGACTGCGACAAAAAAAGGAATATGTATACTACGTGCCATCCCCGAACAATGGGGGACAAGCATCATAGTATAACCGGTTCCATTTTTCTTTCGAATAAAGCGCTTTAACCAGCACTCCCTCTTTACGGGCCGCTTGTCCATCAAATCACCGCTAACGCAGTTTGTTCTCCGCCGAAAATTGCGATTCTCTTTCATGATCTTTTAATGTTTAGTTCTTATTTATACAGATTTAACGCAAAATGGTAAAATTATTATTCTCCCTCTGCCGGAAAAATCCTTCATTTATTCTTCCTTTTTCTAAAAAATCCTTTAGCTATTTTATATTATTTCATTTTTTCTGGATCGCTTTTACTAAAACCTCATGTTCCTCATCGGATAACGGGTAATTCGCTTTTCCTCCCTGAATTGATTTCGCGTAGGTCCGCGATTCTTCCCGTCCAAAAATACTACTAACTAGCACGCCATCGCCTTTTTTATCCAATAAAACAAAGGAAAAACTTTGGTCCCCGCCGGTATTTGCAAACGCCTGATAACGGTGGAGCGCCCAGCGTTGTATGTAATTGATCGACTCCTCTTCCATTTTCGCGACCCGCTCTTCAACCGCTTTCAGCTCGGTCTCGATCTTATTTATTCTCTCCCCTAAAGTTAGCAATAACTCTTCAAGATTCTGCGGACGATCACCGGACAAAAGATGCCGGTAACGGTTGAGGAGTTTTTTAAGCACGGTTCCGTTGATTGCCAAAAGAAGCAGACACAACACTTGGAAGAGAAAGACATAAAGGACCAGCTTTTCCTGGAAAGATAAACTGCTGAGAGATGATGTTACATTCACCACGAAACGCTCCTTCTTCATAACCGTTCATTAATAATTATTATTCTGGACAGGATTCCTACATCCTTTCAACCCGGCTCATCTTTTTCCAAAAATTTTTAGCCGGCTTACGAACCTCTCGTCCAATCCCGCAATAGCCGTCATTCTCTTTTCGGAAGGGAAGGCTCCTCGTGTCTCATCGTCCTCTGTCGTTATCAGACTCAACTTCCCTGGGTAACTGCCATTACGAACATTTGTTCGCCCGCTTTCTTTTCCTGTTTAATCTGGGGGTTTTGGGCGCTCCGTTCTTTAAAAACATCTTATGTTTTTGCTATAAACTGAGGAGAATCTCGGTAATTCTTTCCAGTTCCTCTTGGGAATAATACTCGATTTCAATTCTACCCCGGTTACCACTGGTTTTAATCCGGACTTTGGTCCCAAACAACCTGGTCATATCATCGACAATCGCTTGAAGATTGGGATCAAGCTGATCTTCCCGGGTAGAAAGTTCTTTCTTTGTTTCTGCTGACGTTTCACGTGGAACCTCCGGGGAGGCGTTCATTAGACGAACCAACTCTTCTGTATTGCGTACCGATAACTGCTCATCGATCACTTTTTTACTGAGATAAAGCTGTTGGTCAACCGACTCCAACCCTAAGAGGGCGCGGGCGTGGCCCATCGTGAGTTTGTTCTCTAAAACCATTTGTTGGATCTCCGACGGAAGGTTGAGGAGGCGTAATGTGTTCGTAATCGCCGTTCTGCTCTTTCCAACCGCCTTCGCCACCTCTTCTTGCGTCAACGAGAATTCTTCAATCAACTTTTGATAGGCTTCGGCTTCTTCAATTGGATTTAAGTCTTCTCTCTGCAAATTCTCGACCAGTGCAATCTCCATGACCGCCCTGTCATCGAGCTCTTTAATGATCACCGGCACCGTTTCCAAGCCCGCCAGTTTTGCGGCACGCAAACGGCGCTCACCGGCAATCAACTGATACCGGTGATCTTTTTTTCGAACGACCAATGGTTGGAGGATTCCATGGATCTTGATCGACCCGGCCAACTCATTAAGACTCTCTTGATCGAAGGTGCGCCGGGGTTGAAAGGGATTAAGTTCGATCTCATCAATCGGGATTTCCATTGTATTCTGTAGATCTTCTTCCTCCAGCTGGGGAATTAACGCTCCCAGTCCCTTACCTAAAGCACGAGGTTTACTCATGGGCAACCACTTCCTTCGCTAGAGCCAGATAGGCTTCAGCGCCTTTTGATCTGTCATCATATAAATTAATGGGAACCCCATGACTGGGGGCCTCACTAAGGCGAATATTTCGAGGAATAATCGATTGGTAGACTTTCTCTTTGAAATAATTCCGCACCTCTTCCGCTACTTGTTGCGAAAGGTTTGTCCTTTGGTCGTACATGGTTAGGACGACCCCTTCAATCTCCAAAGCTGAATTATAAAACTTCTGCACCATTTGCAGGGTATGCATCAATTGCGAAAGCCCCTCCAAGGCATAGTATTCGCACTGGATGGGAATTATCACGGCATCGGCGGCCGCCAGGGCATTAATGGTCAGGTTACCGAGTGATGGCGGGCAATCAATTAGAATATAATCATACTGGTGACGAATTGGTTCGATTGAACGTCGTAAGCGTTGATCCCGCGCCATCATTCCGACAAGTTCCGTTTCAGCGCCGGCCAAGCGGAGTGTTGCCGGCACGGTATACAAATCAGAGACTTGTGTCGGCAAGATCACTTCCTCGATTGGCACTTCACTAATTAAAACATCATAAATACACTTTTTGATGTTTCTTTTTTCGATCCCCAGGCCACTGGTGGCATTTCCTTGCGGATCATTATCCAACACCAACACCTTTTTTCCTAAAACAGCGAGGTAAGCGCTTAAGTTCACCACCGTGGTAGTTTTGCCAACTCCTCCTTTTTGGTTGGCAACCGCAAAAACCTTACTCATCTTTCCCCCTCCTCATCATCGACCTTCCAACTAAAACATCACAAACAAATTCGTGACCAAAGAGCAAACCTCCTGCCAATTTTTTTAATTAGAAGTACGAAGCGCTAAAAAGACTTAAAATACGTGTCAAAAAGGCTGTTTTTCTATAAACATACTCTGCTTGCCAAATGCATTTATCCTGGTTCAAAAATCTCCTGAACAAAGAAACAGCCGCCATGGGATTGTGGTTTGCGCGGAAGAGAAATCCCATTGCACGCTGTTTTCTTGTTTGTTTCCGGTGCGATGATGTTTCACGTGAAACAATTAGCGAAGCGGTCGTTTTTCCGGGATTCCTGGGCGACGGGGGTATTGTGGTGGTGTCTCGGTGGTTTTTCGAAAAATCAACAAGGTCCGCGCCCCCATCATAAGGGGTAAATCGTAGTGGGTAATGTGATCGATCTCCATCCCGAGCAAATGGAGGGCGCGCTCGGCCTCGTTCAGTTCCGAAGAAAAGTGTGGACCTTTATAGGCGATGAAGATCCCGTCCTTCCGGCAGAAGGGAGCCGCCAATTCCAAGAGGACGGCCAGTTCAGCAACAGCACGGGCAACGACCAAATCGTACATCCCGCGATGCCCGGCGTGATGAGCAAGGTTTTCGGCCCGCTCGTTTAGCACCAGCGTGTTAGCTAGGTTTAACTTATTGATTGCGAATTCGAGGAATTCCGCCTTCTTTTTGCTGGCTTCCAGTAAATAAACCTTCTGTTCCGGGTAAGCCAGGGCTAAGGGGATCCCTGGAAGTCCAGCCCCGGAACCCAGATCTAAGATCAGCTCCGTTTTCGATAGATCCGCAAACTCAGTAAGCATTAATGAGTCGTAAAGATGCTTGATGACAGCCTCTTCCCAACCGGTAATGGAAGTTAAATTGGATCTTTGGTTGGCTTGGAGGAGGAGTTCCAGATAATGGTAGTTTGATTTGATTTTGTCGGGATCTAAACAAGCAAAGTCTTTTAAATGCAGTTCAAGTGTTTGAAGATGATCGTTCATGGTTGATTGTTCCTTGTCATCCAGATTAAAAGGGTCGTTAAATCGGCAGGACTAACGCCACTAATCCGGCTGGCCTGGCCGATGGTTTCCGGGCGGAATTTGACCAGTTTCTCGCGGGCTTCCATCGACAAATTGGGGACCGCATCATAATCAAAATCCGGAGGGATTTTCTTGGCTTCGGTTTTAAGCAACCTTTCCGCCATTTTTTCTTCTCTTTCTAAGTAGCCCTGGTATTTAACCATATTTTCCAAAACATCATCTTCTTCGCCGGGACTCCGTTCTTGATCAAGGATTTTCCATAATAATGACAGCTTAATTTCCGGCATTTTTAAAATCTGTTGTAAACTTGTCTTCTGTTGCAGGGCCACTCCGGTTTCTTCCTGGAGCCGAATAGCTTCCGGCGAGTTGGGGGATAAATAGTTTTCTTCCAAAAAACGGAGTTTCTCTTGGATCCTGGCTTTCTTCTGGAGAAAGGCCTCATACTCCTGGTCGGTAATTAATTTGAGTTTGTAACCATATTCCGTTAAGCGTAGATCGGCATTTTCCTGCCGTAAAGACAGACGGTATTCGGCTCTTGAAGTCATTACCCGGTAAGGTTCATTGTTTTCTTTTGTGATTAGATCGTCAACCAGCACTCCGATGTAAGCTTCGTTTCGCCCTAAAACGAAAGGATCTTCTCCGGAAAGATAACGTCCGGCATTGATCCCGGCGATTAAACCCTGCGCGGCCGCTTCTTCATAACCGGAGGTCCCGTTGATCTGTCCGGCAGTAAAAAGCCCTGGACAGCTCCGAAGTTGAAGCGAGGTCGACAGTTGTTCCGGGGCAACCACATCATATTCAATGGCATAGCCCGGACGAACAATCTCTACCTGCTCCAAACCTGGAACTGTACGTAAAAACTCGTCCTGGACCGCTTCGGGCAAACTCGTAGAAAGCCCGGCGACATACATCTCATCGGTGTTCAATCCTTCCGGTTCAATGAAGACCTGATGGCGTTCTTTGTCCGGAAAATTAACCACTTTCCCCTCAATCGAAGGACAGTAACGTGTACCGATCCCTGTAATTGCCCCACTATACAAAGCGGCAAGATGTAAATTGTCGCGAATAATCTGGTGTGTTCTTTCATTCGTATATGTCAGCCAGCAGGAGACCGGCGTCCGGGGTTGCCAGGGAAGCCAGTACGAAAAACCGTGCTCTAACCAATCACCCGGCTGTTCGATCATCTTGCTAAAATCGATGGAACGTTTACGTACCCGGGCCGGAGTCCCGGTTTTAAACCGTTTAAATTTGATCCCCTGCGCTTCTAAATTTTCGGCTAAGGCGATCGACGGGTGTTGCCCTTGCGGCCCGGATGAATAAGAGAGCGATCCGATATGCACCCTCCCCCGTAAAAAAGTACCGGTTGCAATAATGACCGCCGCCGCTTCATAACTAACACCCGTATCGAGGATGAGACGCCAAAGATCCTTCGTCCGTTCCAGTGCGGTAACTTCGCCTTGCCGCATTATAATTAAGGGTTGTTTTTCCAGGTGCTTCCGCATTGTTTCCTGGTACAGATGTTTATCGGTTTGCGCCCGTAAAGCACGAACCGCCGGTCCTTTTTTAGTGTTCAAAGCACGCATTTGAATGTGGGCTTGATCGGTAATGCGGCCAATGATCCCCCCCAAGGCATCAATCTCTCTGATCAAATGGCCTTTGCCGGGGCCTCCAATCGAGGGGTTACATGGCATAAAGGCAATATTATTATAATTTAAAGTCAACAATAAAGTCTTGAATCCCATTTTGGCGACGGCATTCGCGGCTTCACATCCGGCATGGCCGGCGCCAATCACAGCGACATCAAAATACTTTTGCATAGATCGAACCTCACTCTATTTCCCAAGACAAAACTGGGCAAAAATCCGATCAATAATCTCCTCGGATACCGCGCGTCCGGTAATCCGTCCCAAAGCCTCTAAGGCGGCCCTTAAATCAATAGCCAATAAATCTTCACTCTGTTGCCGGGAAAGCCCCTGCACCACCGACCGAAGATACGCCAAAGCCTCTTCTAAAGCTTCTTTGTGCCTGAGCCGCGTGACCAAAACCGGATGCTCCTCAAAGTCCCGCCGGCCGATTAACACTTCCCGGATCGCCGCTTTCAGCGCGGTAAGACCGGCACCGGTCTTCGCTGAAACGGAGAGAACTTGGGCAGCAGGGAATTTGCCTTTTAATTCTTCCTCCGTCAAGACAGCCGGCAGATCCGTTTTATTCAAGACAATGAGCGGTTTATGTTTTGAATTAATGACCATCTCTTCCTCGGCCGGCGTTAATTCCTCGCCGGCATCAAGGACAACCAGGATTAAATTCGCCTCTTTCATAATCTCTTTGGTCCGCTCGACCCCGGCTTTTTCAACCAGATCATCGCTTTCGCGTAAACCCGCGGTATCGATCAAGCGGGCAGGGACCCCGTCCAAGTCAATGGTCTCGGCAACAAAATCCCTCGTCGTTCCGGGAATCGGTGTCACAATGACCCGCTCTTCGCCCAAGAGACGGTTCAGCAGGCTGGATTTGCCGACATTAGGACGGCCGGCCAGAACCACGGTTGCCGCCTCCCGCAAAATAATCCCCTGGTCAGCGTTGGCCAGTAATTCTTCAAGGCGGCGACAGATGACCGTAATCTTGTTTGCCGTTTGTTCCCGGACAAGCGGGGGAATGTCGTCTTCCGGATAATCCAGGGCGGCTTCAATTGGCACCAAGATCTCGAACAATTGATCTTCCAACTCCTGGACCACCGCTGATAATTCCCCTCTGAGTTGGGTTAAGGCAACCTGATGCGCCAGGTCGGTTTTGGCGCGAATCAGATCGATCACAGCCTCTGCCTGTACCAGATCCAGCCGTCCATTGAGAAAGGCTCTCTTTGTGAATTCACCGGGCTCCGCCAGTCGGGCACCGGCTTTGATTGCGGCGTTTAATATTTTTTTTAAATTCTGGTATCCCCCGTGCCCTTGGATCTCGAGGAGTTCCTCCCCGGTGTAACTGCGGCCTTTTTTAAACAAAAAATAGATTACTTCGTCGATGACTGTTCCTTCGGGACTAAGGACCAACCCCAAGCGGACCTGACGTTCCGGCCAAGAAGTAATCCTTTTTCCGGAAGGATGCCGTAAAATTTGCGCACCGATCCGGGCGGCCTCTGCTCCGCTGATCCTAATGATTCCGATCCCGCCTTCCCCGGGAGGAGTTGAAATGGCAGCAATGGTGTCTAATTCGCTCATTTCCTTCACATTAAAGCGCCCTTTTTACTTTTTCTTACCTTTAGGAAAAGAAACGTGCCGGTTGGCACGTTGTTTGGAGTTGCTAGTTTTTCGGCGAGATGATCACCCGCCGGTAGGGGTCTTCTCCTTCGCTGTAGGTCATTACTTCTTTATTATTCTGGAGCGTCAAGTGAATGATCCGGCGTTCGGTCGGCGACATGGGGTTTAAAATCTCTTTTCTTCCTCTTTTTTTAACCCGCTCGGCCGCCGACAGTGCGAGTCTTTTTAGGTTTTCCTCCCGTCGTTTCCGATAACCGGCTACATCAATAATGACCCTTCCCGGTTCTTCATTCACCCGGCGGATCGCTAAATTAACTAAATACTGTAAAGCATTTAGGGTCTGCCCGTGCCGCCCGATAAGCTTGCCGAGGTTTTCGCCGTTTACATTAAGAATCACTTCACCCGGTCGTTTAAAGATTTCAACCTGGGCTAAAACACCCATATTCACGAGGATTTCTCGTAATAAACGTCCGGCTTGTTGGGCAATATCTTCTTTAACGGTAACCCGTACTTTCACCTTGTTCACATTTAAAAAACCGAGTAACCCTTTTTTCGAGGTTTCTTCCAAGACCTCAACTTTTACATTGTTCTCATCAACTTGGAGTTCTTTCAGGGCCAGCTCCACTGCTTCCTCTTTGCTTTTCGCGACAATCTCGACGGATTTCATTAATCTAACCTCCCTTTAGGAGCACCAAAGTTTAACGATCAACAATCTAAACTTCAATAAGCGAAGATTTTTAGTTTTCACTCTCCACTACCGTGTCGCTTTGCTTTTGTATAAAAAACTTCGTGATCACCCATTGTTGGATTATGCCAAGCACTGTACTGGCCACCCAGTAAATACCAACCCCGGCAGTTAGCGTGTATGTGATCCATCCCATAAAGACTGGCATAATGTAGTTCATAACGGCTGTTTGGGAAGAGTCAGTCCCGACCATCGTCATTTTTTGTTGTATGTATGAGGTGGCACCGGAGATCACAGCCAATAACCAATAACTATTTTTCTGGGTGAGGTTCATCGTCAGAAAATAAGCATTGGTAAAGTCAAGATTAAAATTCTCCGGAGAGCTTAAAACTCTAATTAATGGCAGAAGAATCAACAACTGTAAAATTAGAGGCAAGCATCCGCCAAGCGGATTGACTTTGTTTTTCTGATAAAGCTCCATTAACTTGCGTTGTTGTTCTTCTGGATTATTCTTGTATTTCTCTTGGATCTTTTTAATCTCCGGCTGGATCTTTTTCATTCCTTCCAAGGAGCGAATCTGACTAAGGGATAGAGGGAACAAAACCACCTTTACTAGTATAGTCAGGAAGATAATCGCCATACCCCATCCGACACCGAGGGTTTCGTGGAAGAAGGTTAAAATATTAGCCATTATCGAGGAAATCATAAGCTTATACTCCACACCTTTCTCTAGCTTTAAAAGTAAAGATTATTTCCGCAAAACTATAATCAGGCAATTCCCGCCCAAGCGTACCAAAGAATCTATTCTCTTTTTATGATAAAATTCCTCTTCCGTATCTTTTCACAACTTATTTAAAATATTTATGTCAAGGAAAAAAGGGGCTTAGCCCCTTCGTTGACAAAAGATTCTTTTCCAACCCGGCCACTGCACCGGTACAGGCGCATACCCTCCCGGACTCCACGGATGACAAGACATTATTCGGCGGCAACCCAGGAAGATGCCTTTAAGACCAAAGCGTTCAATCGCTAATATCATATATTGGGAACAACTAGGATAATACCGGCATTTATAAAACGGTGGTTTAAGCGGCGAAAGGTAAGATTGATAAAAACGAATCAACTTAACGATTATCTTTTTCATCGATTAAGTTTGCTTTCAAGAAAAGGCTCTTTAAAGAAGCGCACAATTGGGAAAAGTCAATCTCGTTCACTTTTTGACGGGCAATCACAATAATTTGGTGATCCTTGGCCACTTGCCGCATGAAAGATTGAAAAGCGTGTCTCATCCGTCTCTTAATCCGGTTCCGTTGAACAGCATACCCTAGTTTTTTTCCAACACAGAATGCGATTTTCAGCTGCCCTTTTTCATCAGAAGGCCGAACATAAAGAACAAAGTGTTGATTAAGATAAGAAGCTCCTTGATTAAAAGTTTCCTGAAAGTCCTTATCCTTTTTTAAACTTTTGTACCTCTTCATTTTAGGCAGATAAAACCTTTCTCCCTTTAGCCCGGCGCCGTTTAATCACGAGACGGCCGTTGGGAGTGGACATTCTGACTAAAAAACCAATCTTTCTTTTTCTCTTCAGTTTATTCGGTTGGTAAGTCCTTTTCACGCTTTTTCACCTCGCTTCAGCCACGATGATTCTAATTTATTATAAAGAGGAGAATAAGCATTGTCAATAATTCCGCCAATAAGTTATCCACAATTCTTTCCTTGAAGGGGTTTTTGGGGTTAAGTTTTGGAGATTTTCCCCTTTTTCCTTTATTTACGGCTGAAATACAAATTTGTCAAAGCATGAAAAATCTGTTATTATAGATTCCGGCGTTATTTATCCACAATTTGGCCTTAAAATCTGTGGATAATGTTGATAACTTTACACAAAATTTCTTCGTGTTCAGCGCTTTTTATAAATATTTCCTTTTTATGTTAATGGGTAGGCTCGCTTACTATCCTCTATTTTTTCCTTTCTTATCCTCAAATAATCAACAATTTATACACAGGTTGTGGATTATTTTTAATCATTAGTTCCTGCTTTGTCGTTAACCCTCGGCCAGATAAGATTAAAGCTTGTCGCTTATCTTTTTATAGGTGAATAACAAAAAAGGCCGTTGTCGGAAAGGTGGATCGTTGATGACCATTGAAGAACTGGATGTAATTTGGAAGCAAGTGCAGACTGATGTCGAACCCCATATGACGAAACCAAGTTTTGAAACTTGGCTTAAACCAACCCGGCCCCTGAACTTTGAAGATAACATACTATTCATTGAAGTCCCCAACGAATTTGCCCGCGATCTGTTAGAGAGTAGATACGCTTCACTGATCCTTTCCACGCTAAGTAATTACATCCCGGAAGAAATCAGCCTTAAATTTGTCATCCAAAAGAATAATGCTTCCCTCAATCATCTTTCGTTCGGCTCGCAGGAGACAGGAGCCAACCAGGAAGAAAACAGTTTAAACCTTAATCCAAAGTATACTTTTGAATCCTTCGTTGTAGGTGACAGCAACCGTTTTGCCCATGCCGCTTCCTTAGCAGTTGCTGAATCTCCGGCCAAGGCGTATAATCCTTTATTTATATACGGCGGCGTCGGTCTGGGAAAAACCCACTTAATGCAAGCGATCGGTCACTATGTTATCCAAAATTGTCCCGGGTTGAAAGTGGTTTATGTCTCCTCTGAGAAATTCACCAATGAATTGATTAATGCGATCCAGAAAAATAAGACATCAAGTTTTCGGGCGAAATACCGGACGGTCGATCTCTTATTAATTGATGATATTCAGTTTCTTGCCGGGAAAGAAAGTACCCAAGAAGAATTTTTCCATACTTTTAATGCACTTCATGAAGCCAATAAACAGATTGTCATTTCGAGTGATCGCCCGCCAAAAGAGATCCCAACCCTCGAAGAACGGCTACGTTCCAGGTTTGAATGGGGATTAATTACTGATATCCAAGCACCGGATCTGGAGACCAGAATTGCAATTTTAAGAAAAAAGGCAACCGCCGAAGGTTGGAATCTTCCCAATGATGTAATAGTTTATATTGCCGATTTAATCAATTCGAATATCCGGGAGTTGGAAGGCGCGCTCATCCGGGTGATCGCTTACGCTTCGTTGACCAACCAAGAAATTTCGATCGCTTTGGCTGACGAGGTGCTTAAAGATATCATCCCCACCCAGCAAACGAGGAAAGTGACCATTCAATTAATTCAGGAATTAGTTGCCGATTATTTCCAATTATCGGTTGATGATTTAAAGTCAAAAAGACGGACCCAAAACATCGCATTTCCCCGCCAAATCGCCATGTATCTTTGCCGGGAATTGACTGATGCTTCTCTTCCCAAAATAGGAGAGGAGTTTGGCGGACGCGATCACAGTACGGTTATTCACGCCTGCGACCGGATCAAAGAAGCAATGACGAAAGATTTCCAAACAAACCAAGCGATCAAAGAACTCACCCAACAAATCAAACAGTAAGCCTTCATCCCGTTCTTTTTTATCAACATCTTTACGGACCAACTTGGGGATAATTTGTTTGTATGCTGTGGTTTAATAATCCACATTAATTTAATCTGTTGTGTATAAGTTTATTTTGTCGAAAACCCTCTTTTTTTCCACAATCTTTTCTTTAAAAAATTGACTGTTCTAGCTTGGAGAAAGTAATATATCCACAGTTTGTCGTCCCCTATTACTACTGCTTTTTTTAGATATTAATGTTAACTTTTTAATAGAACTAATAACTGTTGATTGTTTTTGTTTTAAGAAAAACTTTTTAAGGAGGTTACAGAATGAAACTCCTTTGTTCTCAAGAAGAATTACTCCGTTCATTACAACTTGCCGTCAGAGTGATTCCAACCAAAACAACGATGCCGATTCTTAACGGTTTATTGTTGGAAACCAGAAACGATCAGCTTTTCTGTTTGGGCAGCGATTTGGAGATTGGAATCGAAGTTCAGGTTCCGGAAGTTACAATCATTACCCCCGGACGGGTTGTTGTTGCCGGCCGGACCTTGTATGATATCATCCGGCACCTACCCGCCGGCCGCATCGAAATGGGGCTGGACCAGGATAACAATACCTTCAAAATTAACACCGCCCAGACCAAATTCGAGCTTAATACTTTTCCCGCGGAAGAATACCCGGTTTTGCCGGAAGGAATTCGGACGATCCGCCTTGTCCGCGAGGATAAGACGAAGGTTTCTGAGCACACCCTTTTCACTTTACCGGCGGCTGCTTTCAGTACAGCAGTTAAACAGAGTATTTATGCGACGGCGCCCAACGATTCACGTCCTTTTCTCTCAAGTGTACTGTGGGAGCTTAAAGAAGGGAAACTCCGCCTAGTTGCCACGGATATTAACCGTTTGGTGATTAAAGATCTGCCGGTCATGGGAGAGTTTGAAGAGGAGTTCCTTGTCCCGGTGAAATCACTCAAAGAAATGGCTGCCATCTTTGGCGATGACCAGGAGGACGAGATTCATTTTTTGCTGCTCAACCGGCAATTATATGCCACCAGTCGCGGGGTGGTCTTTTACACACGGCTGATTAATGCGCAGTTCCCCCGGTATGAACAGGTGATCCCGGTTGAATTTGACGGCCAAATCCAGTGCGACCGGACCTCGATCTTGACGGCTTTAACCAGAAGCTCACTGGTGGACAGTGCGGTTAAACTCAGTTTGTCCCCGGACTGTCTTAATATATATGCGATGTCGCCGGATTTGGGGCAGTTTTCCGAAGATTTAAACTGCTCATATCAGGATGAGTCTTTCGAGATTGGGTTTAACGTCTTTTATTTAATGGATTTTTTGAAAGTGATTGAACCGGACCGGCAAGTTATTTTTAACCTTTCGAAAGGGATGAAAGCTTCGGTTTTGAAAGTTGAGGGAAGCGAAGACTATACTTATGTGATTATGCCACTCCGTCTTAATTATTAAAAAAGTGTTCCAACGGCGGCAAGCTGTTTTACAGATAAAGTACATAAAGATTTAAGGTGGGCGGAATGAAGGAAGTTACGATTAGGGGAAGGACAATCCGTCTTGAACAGTTTCTTAAGTTTGCGGGTCTGGTGATGACCGGCGGGGAAGCGAAAAACCTTATTCAAAGCGGGATGATTAAAGTTAACGGTGAGATTGAAAAGCGGCGCGGCCATCAGTTAACAGCCGGCGACCGCGTCGTCATGCCTGACGGGGAAGAATTTATGGTTGTAAGTAGGGAAGAAGAAATTGTATCTTGAGAAGTTCAAGCTTCGAAATTTCCGGAACTATCACTCGGCGGAAGTAGTTTTATCGCCGAGAATTAATGTTTTGTACGGGAAGAACGGCCAGGGGAAAACCAATTTCCTGGAAGCGGTTTCTTTCCTAACCCTTGGTTGTTCCTTCCGGACGAAACGGGATGAGGAATTACCGCGACATGAAGAAAATGGTTTTTATCTAAAAGGAGAATTTCTGGATGATGAAGAATCTCTAACTCTTGAAGTTGGAACGGATCTGAACCGGATCCTGGTGAAGATCAATGGTGTAGAATATAAAAGTAAGCGTAGTCTGTTCGGGCGGGTACGGACCGTAATTTTTACCCCGGATGATCTCCAGCTTATTAAAGACGGTCCAGAGAAACGCCGTGAATACTTAGATCTTTATCTGGCCCAGGTATATCCGGAATACCGGCAGCATTACCACCAATTTTACCGGGCCTTATTCCAGAGGAATTCGTTGTTAAAAAAGTTTCGCGAAGGGTTCCGCGACTTCCGGGAGTTGGAGATCTGGACCGAACAAATGATTGCGGAAGGAAGTCAGGTCATCTATCTCCGCTTAAAAGCGATCGAGGATATCAGTCCGTGGGTTAACCGTTATCATCAGTTGATGAGTCAAGAGCAGGAAAGTTTGTCTATTAACTATAAACTGGCCGGCGAGCGGGTGCCGTCTTTACCAGTAAGTACCGTTCAAGACAAGTTAAGGACAGTACTTGAACGCCGGAAAAATGAAGAGATTCTCCGGGGTTATTCTTTGGTAGGGCCGCATCGTGATGATCTGATCTTGCTGTTGAACCGGGAATGGGAGATGCGCGTCTATGGTTCGCAAGGGCAGCAAAGAACCGCCGCCTTAGCGATGAAACTAGCGATGGTGGATCTGATCAAGAAGACGCACGGAGTTCCTCCCCTCTTGCTTTTGGATGATGTCTTTTCCGAATTTGATGATGACCGGAAAAAGGAACTATTGCGGGTTTTAACCGAGGGGACACAGACGATCATCAGTACGGCGGAAGAGCGCGACTTCTTAAATTTCGGGGCGGAGCTTAAATCATTCCGGGTTGAGAATGGAGTGATTTATGATTAACAACGTGAGCGCCTTAGCAGAGGTTGTCCAGGGGATGCTCTCCTCCTGGATGCAGAATAACCAGGTTAAATCAGGATTGGCTTTATATTATTGGCCAAAGGTGATCGGCGAGCAGTTGGTAACCAAAACCGAAGCAGTGCGGGTCAGCAACGGAATTTTATGGATCAAAACTCCGGATCCCACATTAGCCTATAATTTAACTTTTTTTAAAAAAGAGATTATCAAGAAGTACCAAAGATATTTAGGGAGAAAGTTGATCCATGATCTCAGAGTAACAGTTGGTGCGTTGTCTCTGGTTCATGATTCCAGTAAAACAGGGAAAAATAGTAAAGGACTACTATCTGCGTCCCCTCTTCCACCGGCGTTCGCCCAAGAGGTGGAACAAATTTCCGATCCGGAACTGCGAACTGTTTTTCTCCGCTTCTATCACCGGCACCAGATGATGAAAAATGAGATGGAGGAGGAGAAGATCCGATAAAGGAGGGTGTCCATGTTTTTGCATCTTGGCGGGACAGCGGTGATCAGCCTTGAGGAGATTATTGCTGTGATCAATCTCGAAAAAATCTCCCTGGAAGAGGAATGGATCGCACGCAGTTTCAAGGAGAAAAAAGTACTGCACGTTTCCGATGGAGAGCCAAAATCAGCGATCATTACTGATCATCTAATTATTCTTTCGCCGATCTCATCCCTGACGCTCAATAAAAGGCTGAAGCAAGGGGCAGCCAAAGTATTATATAGTTTGGCATAGGATCCATTGGGAGGTGTTCTTTTTGTCGAACAACGATAAGCAGAAACATACAAGTTATAATGCGGAACAAATCCAAGTACTCGAAGGACTAGAGGCCGTTCGCAGACGTCCCAGTATGTATATTGGGAGTACCTGTACACGAGGACTTCACCACTTGGTCTATGAAGTGGTGGATAATAGTATAGATGAGGCCTTGGCCGGGTTCTGCGATTGGATCAAGGTTACGATCAGGAAGGACGGGGCGGTAACCGTCGAGGATAACGGGACCGGGATTCCGGTTGATATCCACCCGAAAGAGAAGGTCTCGGCTTTACAGGTGGTCATGACGAAACTGCACGCCGGGGGGAAATTTGGCGGCGATCATTACCGGGTCTCCGGCGGACTCCATGGGGTTGGGGTTTCGGTTGTCAATGCCCTTTCTTCCTGGTTGGAGGTGGAGGTTTACCGTGACCAAAAAACCTATTTTCAACGGTATGTCCGGGGGGTTCCGCAAAACGAAGTTAAAGTAATCGGTGAGGCGGACCACACCGGAACGAAGATCACATTCCATCCGGATCCGGAAATCTTTGAAGACTGTGAGTTCAGTTTAGAGACCTTAAGCTTCCGTCTGCGGGAACTGGCCTTCCTCAACCGCGGGATAAAAATCGAGCTGGAAGATGAGCGGATCGGGAAAAAATCGACTTTTCACTATGAGGGCGGGATTAAATCCTTTGTTGAACATTTGAATAAAACGAAAACGCCGCTCTTCAATGAGGTAATTTACATCCACCAAGTGGTCGATGAAAACGATGTTGAGGTCGCGATTCAGTACAATGACGGTTATATGGAAAATGTATATACTTTTGCGAACAACATTAACACCAAAGAGGGCGGGACCCACCTTTCCGGTTTCCGTTCGGCATTAACCCGGTCATTCAATGATTATGCCCGGAAAAACAATCTGCTGAAGGATAGCGAGAGTAACCTTTCCGGTGAAGATGTGCGGGAAGGTTTAACTGCCGTTTTGAGTGTCAAGTTGCGTTATCCCCAGTATGAAGGGCAAACGAAGATGAAACTGGGGAATAGTGAGATGAAGGGTATTGTCGAGTCGGTCGTTTACGAGGGACTCTCCGAGTTTTTAGAGGAGAATCCGGTCGTTGCCCGGCGTATAATCGACAAATGTATCCTGGCCAGCCGTGCGCGGGAGGCCGCCCGGAAAGCACGGGAATTAACCCGGAGAAAGAACGCTCTGGAGATCTCTTCGCTCCCTGGTAAATTGGCCGATTGTACCTTCCGTGAACCGGAGTTGACCGAGTTGTACATCGTGGAGGGTGATTCGGCCGGTGGTTCGGCGAAACAAGCCCGCGATCGCCGGTTCCAAGCAGTCTTGCCGTTACGGGGTAAAATTTTGAACGTCGAGAAAGCACGGCTGGATAAAATTCTTGCCAACGAGGAGATTAAAGCGGTGGTGACGGCCCTGGGGGCGGGAATCGGCGAGGATTTTGATCTCTCAAAACTCCGTTACCATAAAATTATCAGTATGACGGATGCCGATGTTGACGGGGCCCATATTCGAACGCTGCTCTTAACCTTCTTTTACCGTTTTATGACGCCGTTAATCGAAAACGGACATATTTATATCGGCATGCCGCCGTTGTTCTTGGCAAAGAAAGGGAAAATACAGCAATATTGTTACTCGGAACAGGAGTTGGAAGAGTTCTATCAGAAGCATGGTCGCCAGGGGGTTGTCGTCCAACGCTATAAAGGACTGGGCGAGATGAATGCCGAACAGTTGGCTGATACGACAATGAATCCGGAGACGCGAACCATTCTCCGGGTGACCATGGAAGATGCGATTGCCGCCGATGAAGTCTTCTCCACTTTGATGGGGGACCAAGTGGAACCGCGGCGGAATTTTATCCAAGTCCATGCCCGCGAGGTAAAGAACCTGGATATTTAATTAACGGATCAGAACGGGAAGAACTGCATCCGATGGAGGGAGAAGTTTGGCAGAAATCTTTGAAGGAAAAATTATCCCGGTCGATCTCGAACAAGAGATGAAACGGTCTTATCTTAGCTATGCGATGAGTGTGATCGTCGGGCGGGCACTCCCGGATGTCCGGGACGGGCTCAAACCGGTCCACCGGCGGATATTATACGGAATGTATGAATCCGGGACAACCCCGGATAAACCTTATAAAAAATCCGCGCGCATTGTGGGAGATGTGATGGGAAGATATCATCCCCACGGTGATGCGGCGATCTATGATTCGGCCGTCCGGATGGCGCAGGATTTTTCCTACCGGAATCCTTTAATTGACGGCCATGGTAACTTTGGTTCGGTGGACGGCGATCCGCCGGCGGCGATGCGGTATACCGAAGTTCGCCTCTCCAAGCTGGCGATGGAGTTGCTGGCTGATATCGAGAAAAATACGGTCGATTTTACGCCGAATTTTGACGGTAGTTTGGAAGAACCGGTTGTTTTACCTTCGCGTTTCCCCAACTTGCTGGTGAATGGCTCCTCCGGGATTGCGGTCGGAATGGCGACGAATATCCCCCCGCATAATCTAGGGGAAGTAATTGACGGGGCGGTTTATTTGATCGATCACCCGGATACGCAGCCGGAAGCTTTGTTCAAATACGTGAAAGGACCCGACTTTCCGACCGGGGGAATTATTCTGGGACGGGACGGGATCCGCGAGGCCTATCTGACCGGTCGGGGAAGAATCAAAGTCCGGGCTAGAACAAAAATTGAAACCCTGAACAACGGAAAAAGCCAGATTATTGTGACGGAAATTCCTTATCTGGTCAACAAGGCTAAATTAATTGAGAAGATCGCAGAGTTAGTAAGGAACAAGGAGATCGAGGGAATTACCGACCTGCGCGATGAATCGGACCGTTCCGGGATGCGGATCGTTATTGAACTGAAGCGGGATGCCAACCCCCATATCATCCTGAATCAACTCTTCAAACATACACAACTCCAGGATACTTTTGGCGTGATCATGCTGGTGCTGGTGGATAATGAACCGCAGGTTTTGGGCTTGAAGGATCTTCTCCAGCATTATCTGGATCACCAACGCGAGATTATTACCCGGCGGACAAAATTTGATCTCGGGAAAGCGGAAGAACGGGCGCATATTATTGAAGGCTTAAGGATCGCGCTTGACCATATCGACGCCGTCATTAAGCTCATCCGGTCGTCGCGGACGGTGGAGAGTGCCCGGGAAGGGTTAATGCAGAAGTTCGGCCTCTCCGAACGTCAAGCCCAGGCGATTTTGGATATGCGCCTCCAGAGCCTGACCGGTCTGCAGCGGGAAAAACTGGAGGAAGAGTATGCTCAGCTGACAAAGACGATCGCTTACTACCGGGAGTTACTGGCTGATCCGGCCAAAATTATGGCGGTGGTCAAAGACGAACTGCTGGTGATTAAAGAAAAATATGCTGACCCGCGCCGTACTGAGATTGTCCATGACGAAGAGGAGATCTCAGTGGAAGATCTGATTGCCGATGAGGATATTGTCGTCACGATTACCCATAGCGGTTATATCAAACGCCTCCCCATCAACACCTATAAGAGCCAACGGCGGGGCGGCCGGGGAATTGCCGGGATCAGTACCAAATCGGAAGAAGACTTTGTCGAACATTTATTTGTCACGTCGACCCATGACTATGTCTTGTTCTTCTCCAACCAGGGGCGTGTCTATCAACTCCGTGGCTTTGATATTCCGGAGGCTTCCCGGCAGGCCCGCGGAGTGGCATTGATTAATCTGATTCAGTTGGCCCCCGGCGAACGGATTAACGCCTTCATCCCGGTCAAAGAATTTAGTGAAGATCAATACTTGCTCATGTGTACCCGGCGGGGTGTTGTGAAGAAGACCGATTTATCGCAATTCAGAAACAACCGCCGCACCGGGTTGATCGGGATCACCCTTGATCCAGGCGACGAGTTAATTGATGTCCGTCTCACCGACGGTGACCGGGAGATCGTCTTTATCACCAAAAACGGTCAGGCGCTCCGGTGCAAGGAAGAGGAGATTAGACCGATGGGGCGGACCGCCCGGGGCGTAAAGGGAATTACCTTACGCGATCAAGACTTGGTTGTCGGGATGGATGTCGTGAAGGATGACGCGGAATTATTGGTCATTACCGAAAACGGTTACGGAAAGAGAACGCCGTTTACCCAATACCGCCTCCAGTCCCGGGGCGGAATTGGGATAAAAACCCTGAAGAAAACAGCAAAAACCGGCGAGATCATTGGCGGGAGAGGCGTCTATCCGGAATATGAATTAATGCTGATTAATGCCAGCGGGTTGATTATCCGGGTGACGGTTAGCGACATCCCGTCGCTCGGCCGGGATACACAAGGGGTCAGGATAATGCGTTTAGATGAAAATGACCGGGTTGTCGCTTTAGCCCGGGTGGTCGGTAGAGCCGACGAGGACGAGGGGGAAAGTAGCGAGTAAGGGAAATCCCCTTCTATACTGTATAGGAGCATTTCCGGAACGGGTGAGGTTATTTGCAGATCAAAAAACTGATGGTTAAACGATTTGGTGAACTGGTTGACCGCGAATATGACGGGGGAAAACCTGTGGTGACCTTTACCGCGCGCAACGCAGAAGAGCAGCAAGTGTTATGCGAAGTGATCATGGCCGTCTTATTCGGTTTTCCGCCGCACCGCCGGGCGCGTTGTGAGCGGTATATCTCCCGGGTAAAAGGGGGAGAGTATAGCGCTTCCTTGGTCATCGAAACGGAAGACGGTGAATATCTGATCGGCCGGAATTTTAACGATGAGTCCCTGGAGATTTTTCAGTGTCAAGCGCGGCGCCTGCTTTCCCTCCCCGCCACCGCGTTAATGGACTTACTCTACCGTGAGGTCGGAACATTAAACCCGTTGGATTTTGAAGTGATCTCCCTGTTTGAGCCCGATCAATTGCTGCTGAATCAACACGCGCCCCTGGTGCGCGAACATGTCCAACAACTGATCAGCACCGGTGCTTGTCAACGGATTGTTCCGCCGGCGTTCTCCACGACCAATTCCAGCCAGATCAAACTTGAGATCGAAAAGATCGACCGCCTGCAGCAGCGAATCACGGATCTGCAAAAGGAGAGCAACGAGTTGGTGCAGGAGGAAGAACAGTATGCCGCGTATGAAAAGTTCCTCTCCAGCGGGCAAGGTGATCTGCTGGAGGAATTGGCACAGGAGTATACAGCGGCGTCTTTGGAACGGAGCTTTTATGAAGAGCAGGTCCGGGAGAAACAGGAAGCGCGGAAGATAATTGAGCGGGAAGCGCAACGGTTAAGGGAAAAAATCGCTGCTTTTGACCGGAGTCTTTATACACCCGAGGTCGAAGAACGGGTGCTGAAGCTCTTAAAGATCAAAGAACAGCGGATGACCTATCTGCAAAAGGAAGAAGTAGAGTTAAGCCGTCTCGAAAGTATGGGGCTGTTTTCGCGGTTACGGCAGAAAGAGTTGATTGAAGAACGGAAACAAAGGATCGAGAAGTTGCTGCAGGACTTGGCGCTGATCCGGGAGGAACTCCGGGTTTTGCTGAAAGGGAAACGTCCGGAGGATTATTTGGCGGAAAAAGCACAACTGGAACAGTATTATCAAGATCTGTCAAAACTGGAACGTCCCACTCCCCGGTCCAAAGGGGATGAACAGACCCTTGAGCGCTTGGCAATGGCCAAAAAAAGGGAGGAGCATCTCCGGCAACAATTGGAGCAGCTTTTTAATTTGGCGGGCCGTGAAGAGTTGGAGTCGGTCAAAACAAAAGTGAAAGCCCTCCGGGAACTCAAACAGAAAAAACGGATCGTGGATACCGAGTTGACTGCCCTGCTGACCGGGCTTGGGCAGGAGCAGCCGGAAGCAGCCCTCGCCTATTTGGATCAAAAACGGAAAACGCTTGAGGTTGAATTGGCGACGGCTGTTGAAGAGCCCAACACCTGGGGGGATGACCCGCTGGCGGTTTTATATCAGGACGCCAGTAATATGCTGGGGGTTTTGACCGCCGGGCAGTACCGGTTCCTCACCCCCCATCTTGAAGGGGATCAGTTAGGGTTTATCGTGAGCGGCGCCGGCGGAGAAGCGCCGTCCCACCAGTTGGAACCAGGAACCGCCGGACTGGTTGTGCTTGCTTTCCGGCTGGCTTTATCCCGGCAACGTCAAGCGAAGGAGAAGGCGTTCCTGATCTTGAGTATTCTTGAGCAATTGCCGGCCGACCGGAAGATCGGCCTTCTTTCGCTTTTGCAAGAATGGTTTCCAAGCGGTCAGATCATATTAATAGAAAATAGAGCGGGAGAAAAATTGGCTGGCGGGAGGTGAGCACGATCAGATTTGAACGATCTTCTTCCCGGATCGGGCTATTTACGCTATTGTTGGTGGCGGCCTTTATGGGCGCTTTCCTTATGTTGCTTGCCGTCAAATATACCGGGTTGGGCCAGGCCTTGGTCGTTCCGCCGGTAGTACAAGAGGAAAAAACACCATCTACCACCCAGTCTCCGGGACTGCTAACGGAATATGAGCGCGCGACGGTCCAGGTCGTGGAGAAGGTCGGACCGAGTGTGGTGATGATTACGACCACCAGTATGGTCGAGGTGAAAGATTTCTTCTTCGGTTTGGTTGGTTACCAGCCGGTACAGGGGCTCGGTTCGGGTGTGATTTTCCGTGAGGATGGTCACATCCTCACCAATTACCATGTGATCGCTGAAGCGGAAGAGATTTTAGTTGTCTTAAACGATGGCCGTAAAGTAGCGGCAAAACTGATCGGCGGGGATCCCGATAATGATTTGGCCGTTTTGAAGATTGAAGGGAAAGGGTTTCCGGTCGCCCAGTTTGGGCGCTCTGCCGGCCTGAAGGTTGGACAAATGGCGATTGCGATTGGGAACCCGATTGGCGAAAGCTTGAACAACACCGTGACCGTCGGGGTTATTAGTGCATTGGGGAGGAATATTGCTTCCGGACAGGATACTTCGTTGCGCGATCTGATCCAGACCGATGCGTCCATTAACCCCGGCAACTCAGGCGGACCCTTGTTGGATAGTGAAGGAAAGGTGATCGGGATCAATACGGCGATTATTGAAGAAGCACAAGGAATCGGCTTTGCGATTCCGATCGATAAAGCGCGGGAGATCGCCGAACTGATCATCAAAGGTGAACTGCGGCGTCCCGGTGCGATTGGCATCACCTATTTACCGTTCGATGCCAGTAATAAGAGCCTGATCGAACAACGCTTCCGGATTAAACTCCCTGTTGAGCAAGGCTTTCTCATCACCCAGGTCGCTTCCGGCCCGGCGGCGAAGGCCGGGATTAAAGCGGGCGATGTGGTGGTTTCCATCAACGGTCAAGAGATTACGAAAGGGGCCAACTTTGTCGGTTTGGACCTCAAAGTCGGCGATAAAGTAACGATGGAGATTATCCGGAACAACCGGAAGTATAAAGTAGAGGTTATCGCCGGACCGATCCGGTAAAAAAAGCCCACGGTTGTGGGCTTTTTTTACGAACGCCTTACAATTTTCACCCGGACAGAATGGTGTTTCCATGTTCCGGTGGATTTCTTGGTGTATTCTAAAACTCAGCTCCGATTGAAAGCGGGCAACCGCTTTATGGTTCCTCCTGAACCAAAAGCGGCTCGCGACTTCCGTGTCGCTCGACCGGCTTTCAATCTCCGCTTCGCTAAGAATACTTTGCCAAGAAATTCAAGTCACCGGAGAACACCATTCTGTCCGGTTTTATGAGGAAATTTTGAACACGAATAATTTGCAAAAAGAGAAGACTTTTCTGGATAGCTTGATTGAGGGTTCAGTGTTATTCTGCAAGGGAAGTGAGGAAAGATGCTTCATCTAACAATCCTGGCGGTCGGGAAACTCAAGGAGGATTACCTGCGGAAAGGGGTTGCCGAGTACCAGAAACGCTTGACCCCCTATGTTAAATTAAAAATAGTCGAAATTCCAGACTCGCCCTTGGGAAAAGATCCGGACGAAGCGAAAACCGCGGAAGGAAAGAAAATCTGCGCGGCTATGAAGAAGAACGCTTATCAACTTGCTTTTGATCCGGGGGGCAAGATGCTCACCTCGGAAGAGTTGGCCCATTGGTTAGGGGAAAGGGAACGGGAAGGAAAAGAAGTGCTGCTGATTATTGGTGGTCCTTCCGGCTTGGCCCCGGAGGTTCTCGCCCAGGTGCATGAGGTGGTCTCCTTCTCCACCCTGACCTTCCCCCACCAGTTGTTCCGGTTGATCCTGGTTGAACAGATATACCGGGGGTTTAAGATTTTAAGAGGGGAGAAATATCATCTTTAGAAAGGAGAGTTAAAGACAGAAAAGCCCAACCCCTTATTGACCAAAGGGTTGGGCTTTATTTTTTTTGCCTTTAATGGAAAGGGGCCTCCCGCAGCTGGCCGGTGACCTTGAGCAGATCGATATAGGCCAGGAACAGATCGGCTTTACTCTGTTCAAAGTTTGTTTCCGCCTGGGCAAGGAGTAGCTGGGCATCGAGCACCTCTTTAATCGAAGCCAGTCCGAGCCGGTATTTCGCCAGGAGGGCTTCCCAATTGGTCCGGTTATAGATGAGTTGCAATTCACTGGTTGTGATATTGTTCTGCTGGTCAAGGAAGCGGTAATAGGCTTCGGTAACCTCATATTCAATGGTCTTCTCCAGTTTTCGTAATTCAGCTTCCTGTTGCTCCCGTACTAATTCTGCTTGTACGATCCGTTCCTGTCGGCGGTTGCCATCCAACCAGTTCCAGCGGAGGACTAACTCCAGTTTGCTTTGGCCGTCAGTTTTAAAGCCGGGGGTGTTAATCACCAGTCCGGTTTTAGCAGCCACGCCCCATTCGCCGGTCGTACGGCCTTGGGTTTGGTTGGAAAGGCTAAGGTCGGCCGAGAGATTAGGGGCGGTGAAGTTCCAATTTAAGCCGATTCCCAGGTTGTTTGCGAGTTTAGCCAGAGCGAGCAAGGTTTCCGCCTGGTTGATCCTGATTTTTGCCTGTTTGAGATCAGACCGCCGGGCGGCGGCAATTTGGATTAAAGTTTCCAGATCCCCGGTATAGTTTACAGCTGGTAATGGGGCTAAGGCTGGTTCATCCTGGGGATCAAGATTTAAGAGCCGCTTTAAATTAAAGACAGCCAACTGGTATTGTTGCTCCGCCCGGACCAACCCGCTCTCCGCGGCAGCCAGTTGCGCCTGGGCTCTAGTTTCTTCGACGATATTTGTTAAACCCAATTCGGACTTGAGCTTGACTTCTTCAGAAAAAGCCTGAACCTGCTGGAGGTTCTGCTTGGCCAACTCCCGGCGGCGGCCGGTGAGGAGGACCTGCTGGTAAGCAGAGATGATCCGGGAAATGAGCTGCTCTTCCTGGAGTTCGAGGGAGAAAAGGGTCAACTGGTGATTTTGTAAGGTAATTGTTTCGGTATATGAGGTTACACCCCACAGATTGGTCAAGGGGAGACTCTTTTCCAAATTGAGTCCAACCGAAAGCGGTGTCGGGCCGGTTCCGGCCTTGAAGTCAGAGTAGGCTTGGAGGGCTTTGTCGCCACCTGCTTCCCGTAAGCTGCTGGCTGCCCGCTCCCGCTGGTAAAGAATGATTTGGCCGTCTTCACTCTGGGCGAGAGCCAGTTTGATACTTTCCCCCAAAGTGAGGTTGGCCGTTCCTGTTCCGGCCCAGGCCGGACGGGTGCAACCCAGTACCAGGCCGAACAGGAGGATGAAGGCTGCTAGCCCGTTAGCCGCAGGGCGGGCTAGCCGGTGATGTGACCGGGCTTTGTTTACCCGCTCCGTAACAGCGGTAAAGAGGACCGGAATTAAGACGAGGGTGAGGAGCATCGAAAAACTGAGACCGCCAATAACCGCCCGGGCCATTGGTGCTTGTAATTCCGACCCGGTACCAATTCCCAAGGCAAGTGGGGTTAAACCGAAGATCGTGGTGATGCTGGTCATTAATACCGGACGCAGGCGGGCGGCGGAGCCCGAGAGAACCGCCTCGTGTAAAGGCAGGCCGCGGCTTAATAATAAACGGAAATAACTGATCAGGACAATGCCGTTGTTGACGGCAATCCCGGCTAAGATGATGAGGCCGATATAGACTTGGGTGTTAATTAAGGTGTTGGTCAGTAAGAGCATGAGCAGCACACCTCCGAGGGTAAACGGGAGGGAGAACATAATCAGGAACGGGTCCAACAGGGACTCGAATTGGGAAGCCATCACCATATAGACCAAAAGAACAGCCATAATTAAGGCCAATCTTAACTCGGAGAAACTGCGTTGTTGTTCTTCAAAATCTCCGCCGTAATAGAGGTTAAAGCCCGGCGGTAACTGGAGATCTTTCAGTTCTGCCTGGATGAGGCGGATCGTGGCCGCCAGATCAGCCCCTTCTGTTAACCGGGCAGTCACCGCGATATTGCGTTCCCGGTCTTTACGCTGGATCGAGACCGGACTGTTGCTAAGTTTGATCTCCACCATACTGGATAAAGGAAAGAGCTGGTTATTCCGGCCCGGAACGAGCAGCCGGCCGACATCTTGGATTGAAGCTTTATCGGCATCCTGTAAACTAAGGTGGACAGGTAGTTCCTCGCCGTTTCTCCGGATCGTCGTTGCCGTTACCCCGACGAAAGCAGACTGAATCGTCTCCGCGATCCGGGCGGTCGATACCCCTAAATCGGCGGCGCGTTGGCGATTGATCGCAACCCTGAACTCCGGTTCTTCCGCATCCCGGGAGATCGCGACATTGGAGATCCCCGGCAGCGCGCTCAAACGGGAGACAATGATCTCGGCCGTTTGCCGGCCCAGTTCCTGGTTGTAACCGCGCAGATCGATGACGATCGCGGAATCGGAAGAACTGTAGAGCATCCGCATAGAATTGCGGGCATTAATCCGTAAGCTTGCCCCCGCGTAGGGCAGTACCAATTTCTTCTGAAGCTCTTCGAGCACCTCATTGGTTGAACGTTGCCGTTTCGAGCGGGGGTGAAGCCGTAACGTAAAGTTGGCCCGCGTGTTGGTGACCGAAACCTCTATATTTTCCACTTCCGGAATTTGGGCGATCAGCGCTTCAAACTTTTGGGCTTGGAGGTCTGTTTCGGCCAGTTTTGTGCCGGGTGGAAGCGTACAATAGATTGAAATTATCCCTTCGTCGGTGGCCGGGACTAATTCAGTTCCGATTAGCGGCCAAATCAGCAAAGTGATGGCAAAAAGGAAAAGACAGCCCAGAACGACCAGTGTTTTATGTGCAAGACACCAGGCGAGGAGGTTACGGTAGGAATGCTCCCACCGTTTTTGCAGGGCTGATAAATAACTCTCCTTACCTTCTTCCGGCCGGTGCCGGTTTTTTTGTTTTAAATACTTGGCGCTTAACATGGGGACCAGGGTAACAGCCACCACAAAGGAGCAGAGGAGCGAGAAGATCACCATGTAGGCCAGTTCTTTAAAGACGATCCCGGTGCGCCCGGAGAGATAAATAACGGGAAAAAAGACACAGACCGTGGTCAGCGTCGAAGCCAGCAGTGCCAAACGCATTTCGTTGGTTCCTTCCAGAGCCGCCGCAGCGGGGGTGAGGGCGGGATCCTCCAGTTTGCGGGAGATATTATCGATTACCACGACGGTATTATCAACCAACATTCCGACACCGAGGGCCAAGCCCCCCAGCGAGATTGTATTGAGAGTCATTTTAAAGAAATAAGTAATGACCAAGGTGGCGAGGATGGAAACGGGCATGACAACTCCGGCGATTAAGGTTGCACGCCAGTCTTGTAAGAAAAAAAGCAGTACCAACCCGGCGAGGAGGGCGCCCCAGAGCGCAGCATTGGCCACGCCACTGACCGACTCACGGATAAAAGTCGAAGTATCATTTAAGACCCGGAGGTTCAGTTCCGGATATTTGTTTTGGAGGGTGGAAAGAATGGCATACACTTCATTCGCAACCGCGACTGTATTGGCGCCCGACTGTTTTTGGAGGGACAACACGATGCCGGGTTGTTGGTCGATCCGGACCAGTGTTTCCACCCCCGTTAACGTTTCTTCCACTGTCCCCAAGTCACGCAGGTAGAGGGGGATACCGTTCCGGTAGGCGACGATGATCTCTTTGAGCTCGGCGACGCTTTCCAACTTACCGGTGGTCCGTAATAATATTTCACTGGTTTCTGTCTCCAGACTGCCGGCGGGCAGGATAATATTCTCGTTACGGATCGCGGAAGCGACTTGACTGATAGTGAGCCCGAAAGCGGCCAGCCGTTCCCGTTTCAGGGCGATGGTGATGCGGCGGTTACGGCCGCCCCGGACTTCGACATTGGCCAGGCCGTCAATCTTTTGTAACTCCGGGCTGATCTCATTCTCAGCAATACTGCGGAGGAAAGACTCATCCATTTGCCCGGAGAGGCCAATGGTCATAATGGGGGCGGCAGAGGGATCAAAACGATTAATTGTCGGGGTTCCGGCTTGATCCGGGAGGCGCCTGACGATCCGGTCCAGGTTGGTCCGGATCTCATCGATGCTTTGCTCAAGGTTAACCCCCCAATTAAAGTAGACCGTCACCCACGACCGGCCTTCCTGGGATGAAGAAGACACCGCAGTTACGCGGTTAACGGTGGCAACCGCTTGTTCGATCGGGATGGTGACCAATTGTTCCACTTCTTCGGGACCGGCCCCGGAGTAGGTGGTGCTGATATTGACCGCGGGGGAAGCTATATCCGGGTACAGATCGATTGGCATTTGCGCACTATTAAAGAGACCGAGTAAGACCAGGATCAGGAAGATCATGGTCGTGGTTACCGGGCGGCGAATACAGAGCGACGTAAGGTTCATTGGCGTCCCTCCCTGCCGGCGGAGGTATTTTTCGGTTGGAATTCAACCGGGGTTTCCTCATCCACCAGGACTTCAACTTTTTGTTGATCGCGGAGGCGGGCTTGACCAATGATCACCACCGCTTCCCCTTCTTTTAACCCGGAAGTGATTTCGACCAAATGATCGATGATGATTCCTGTTTCCACCGGCTTAAAGCGGGCGGTCTGAGTGGCATCAACAACAAAAACGCCGTTTTGACCTTGCAGGGTCACCAAAGCCTCCTGGGGAACGGCAATCGCCTGGTGGTTGCTCTGGAGGATAATCTCCACCGTTCCAAACATTCCTGGTTCCAGTTTGATGGGCTCATTGGGTAAAATCACGGTGAAACCGAGTGTACGCGTGGTCGGGTCATAAACCGGTGATGAGTCTTCGATCTGCCCGGTAAAGCGTTGACCGGGCAGGGCATCCGTCATAAATTCGATGGCTGTTCCTCGCTTGACTTTCGTTGCTTCTTTCTGGTCCAAATGAAACTTCAATTTAACCCGGTTCAAAGGCGCAATGGTAAAGAGTGTGGTACCCGAGGTAACATTCGTTCCGGCAACAACGTGTTGTTTCAGGATTACGCCGGAGAGAGGGCTATGTATTTTCGTCTGGGCCAACTGCAGCTCAAGCAGTTCATGGTTGGCCTGGGCAGTAGCGAGCTGTTCGGTCAAGACTTGCCAGTTGGTGTAGGCAGAGAAGTAAGCGCTTTCGCTCTGTTCAAACTCCCGTTGTGAGATATACCGGTGTTTTAAGAGTTCGCTGTACCGCTCTTTTTCTGCTGCAGCCTGCTCGAGTCGCAGGAGGGCCTGGTTAAGATTGGCGGTGAGAATGGCTAAGTTATGCTTCGACTGAAGGATTTGTACTTGAAGGGAACGGTCGTCAATCTCCGCCAAAAGTTGGCCGGCTTCAACTTGATCCCCTTCTTTTACCAGGATGCGGAGTAATTGGCCATTGACCCGGGGTTGAACCAGGGCCTCCTCGACCGTGGCAATTTCCCCGACCGTTTTTATGGTCTCACGCAATAATTGGGCGCGCGTCGGCCAAACTTTCACAACGGTGGTTGCTTGGTAACGGGCTTGTGTTGGTTGTTTCTGGTTTTGCAAGTTGATGCGTTCGATTACTTTATAACCAACAAAGGATAAAAAGAAGAGCAGTGACAAGCAGGCAATAATTTTTCTCATTTTAGACCTCCCCTGCCAGTTTTGTTCTGCGGTGGCTTTTGATGATAATTAATTATTATACCAAAAGGACAGTCTTCCTTTAGAAAAAAACGCTTTTTTTGCAGCTAGGAAGCACCAATTTCTAGTACCCCCTTTCGGCCAAGGCAACCGCGGCCAATGCTTCCTGAAAACCGGGAAAAAAGCCCGTAAAGATAGACTTTTTAACTTTAGCTTTATGCGCTTACCGGTCATATAATGTAGTTAACAAGCCATAGTAAAAAAAACACTTATTTTATCGTCAGGAATCGAGGGAGAAAACCCAAAATTACGGTACGGGAGGAACAAACTTTGACTCCGGAAAGATTTATTCAAACTTTTAAACCTTCCGCCTTGCTGATTAATGAACTCTACGGCTTGCCTTGGAAGGCGATCCTAGCCCAAGCTGCCCTGGAGACCGGTTGGTTGCGGAACCCGGTTACCGATGTGACAACCGGGCGTCAATCCTTTAATCTCTTTAACATTAAAGGAGAAGGTCCGGCGGGAAGCGTGCTGGCTTATGATCTGGAGTATATCAACGGGCGGGCGGTAAAAAAGCTTCAGAAGTTCAGGGCCTACAATAATTACGAGGAATCATTCGAGGATTATGCACGGTTAATCACAGAAAGTCCACGTTATAAGGCGGCTTTGCAAAAGGCCTATGATCCGGAATTGTATGTCCGGGAGATGCAAAGAAGCGGTTATGCGGGGGATCCGCGGTATGCGGAGAAACTCATCCAGATCATGCGTAAATACCTGAAAGATGAAACAAGTGTAGTAATTGAATAGAAGGGGATTCGCACTTTTGCCTGATTTAGGATCATCACAAAAGTTTAATTGAAGAGCGCTTGCCGGGAAGCAGAAAAGGCTACCTTGCGTCCAAGGTAGCCTTCGTTTGTCTTACCGTTGGGGACAGGCCTGTTTTTACGGTTCCGGGGTGTAAAAAATCTGGTTAGGGAAAAAAAGGCCGACGCCCCCAATGCCAATATGGGCGCCGAGGACACTGCCGATGAGATTAACCATAAACCGGTTAAAACCAAGTCTTTCTTGGATGATCGCCTTTAAATTCAGCGCGTTTTCCAAATCATCGGCGTGGGCGATCCCAATAATCTGGTCTTTGACCTTCAAACATTTCTCCTCCATAACTTCGACGATTTTTTCGATCGCCTTTTTTTTCCCGCGCACTTTCTCGAGAAGTTGAATACTGCCGTCGACCACATGTAACACCGGTTTAATATTGAGAATATTGCCGATTATCGCACCGGAACGGCTTAGCCGGCCGCCCCGGTATAACGATTCTAAATTGTCAACCGTAAAAATATGCTCTATATGGGGGGACTGGTTTTTAATAAAACGGACGATTTCCGCTTTGGCGACCCCGTTCTTGGCCATACGGGCAGCCTGGTATACTACTAAGCCGGTCGCTAAGGAGCCCCCTTTACTATCGATAATCTCAATGTCAAAATCGGGATATAAGGCTTTAACCTCCCGCGCAACAAGGAGACTGGTCTGGTAGGTGCCGGAGAGGGCGGCGGAGAAGGCGATATAGATGCATGATTCCCCTTTTGCCGCGTGCTGCAGGAAAGAGTCGCGCATCAATTGCGGATTCACCTGTGAAGTTTTCGGACTATGGCCCGCACGCATGAACTGATAAAGCTGTTCGGTTGTGATTGTTACGCCGTCCAAATATTCCTGGTTGTTCAGGAGAATCGTAAACGGAAAGACCTCAATCTGATAATCGGCGATGATTTGGGCCGGGAGGTCGCAGGCGCTGTCGGTAATGATATGCGTTCTCAAGTAATAATCCCTTCTTCCAAATATATAAATAGGCCTGGGGAAAAGTCTTTTCTACAAACTTACCATAGTTTTAATAAACATTCAATGGCCGGGCGGGATTTCATAAAAAAGACCGGACAGAAAACGGTTGTATAAAGATGAAAGGAATTTCTATATTTAAAAAGGCAGTAGTTGACAGCGTAAGGACCGATCAGGTACAATAACTTCAACTCAATTTCGTTTGTGTTTTCTAAAAATCAGCAGCCGTCACTTTAGTACGAAGGCACCTGGAGGCTCCGCTGTTTTTCAAGTTGAGTCATCCAGATTGGTCTGCGGAGAGGTGGGCAAAAATGCCACAAGTGATGATTGAACTAGCGAATGTGACAAAAATCTATGGCCGGGGCGAGAAACGGGTTGTGGCCCTCGATAATGTAAGTTTGAAGATTAACAAAGGCGAAATTTTTGGGATTATCGGGTTAAGCGGCGCCGGGAAGAGTACTTTGATCCGGTGTATGAATAAACTGGAGGTTCCGCAGGCTGGAACGATTACCATTGCCGGACAGGAGATCACGAAATTAAAGGGGAAAGAGTTGCGGGAGACCAGAAGAAAAATCGGAATGATCTTCCAACACTTTAATCTCCTTTCTTCCCGCACCGTCTATGGTAATATTGCTTTCCCCCTGGAAATTGCCGGAGTTAAACGTTCCGAGATCAAAGAGCGGGTCCTTTCCTTAATCGAGCTGGTTGGGCTTTCCGATAAAATCTCCGCTTATCCGGCGGAACTAAGCGGGGGACAAAAACAACGCGTGGGGATTGCCCGGGCCCTGGCGAACAATCCGGAGGTTCTCCTTTGCGATGAGGCCACTTCGGCCCTTGATCCGGAGACCACAAAGTCGATCTTGGGGCTGCTGCAAGATGTCAATCAACGGTTTAACCTTACAATCGTCCTGATTACCCACCAGATGAATGTGATTAAGGATATCTGTGATACAGTTGCGGTCATCGAAGACGGACGGATTGTCGAACAGGGGCCGGTCGTCGAACTTTTTGCCCGCCCCCGGACCCCGACCGCCCGCCGTTTTATGAAGAGTGTATTACCGACGGAGGTGCCGGCGGAGATCAAAGAGCGGGCTTTAAAGTTGGATAAGAATTGGCCCGGGAAAACTGTCCGGATCTCCTTTATCGGCGAAGTCGCCGGCGAACCGGTCATCTCCTCATTGATCCGGAAATTCCAAGTTGATGTCAATATTATCTATGCCAACCTGGATTATATTAAAAATATCCCATTTGGTTCACTGATCATCGATTTGATGGGAGAAGGCCCAAAAATCGAAGCGGCCATGCAGTATCTTGAGGACTTGGGGTTAAAGCTGGAGGTGTTGAATGGTGTGGAACCTACTGCTTAAAGCTTTAGGAGAAACCTTATATATGGTTGGGTTCTCCCTGGTCTTATCTGCCTTCTTCGGGATCCCCTTGGGCATTATTTTAGTGATCACTGAACCGCGTCATATTAAACCGGCGCCCCTGATCCATAAACTATTATCAACCGTCATCAATATCGGGCGCTCCCTGCCGTTTATCATTCTTTTGGTGGCGATCATTCCTTTCACCCGTTTGGTGGTGGGGACCTCCATCGGAACGACCGGGGCGATCGTCCCCTTGACCGTCAGTGCGATTCCGTTTGTCGCCCGGGTCGTCGAGTCGGCGCTCCTCGAAATTGACCGGGGAGTAATTGAGGCGGCCCAAGCGATGGGCGCCACGACCATCCAGATCATTACGAAAGTAATGATTCCGGAGGCTGTGCCGGGTCTGATTTTAGGTTTAACCATGGTAGCGGTTAGTCTGATTGGTTACTCGGCGATGGCCGGCGCCATCGGCGGCGGCGGACTGGGGGATTTATCAATCCGCTACGGCTACCAACGTTTCCGGGGGGATATCATGTTCCTTACGGTGGTGATCCTGGTCGCCATTGTCCAAGGGCTCCAATCCTTCGGCAGTTGGTTGGCCGCCCGCTTGAACCGCCGTTAGCCGGTTTGAACTGAGCGTACAGGGTTATGGGCGGCGCTCAGGAATAGTCATCGGCGGATTTACACCGAACGGAACGGAAAAAACCCGCTCGGTGGGATAAACGAAAAGAAAAAGAGGAAAAGAATGGAGGGAAAAAGATGAAGAAAAGATGGTTATTGGTGTTATCTCTAGTTTTATTGGTCGGGCTGTTGGGTCTTTCGTCCCTGTTTTCCGCTGCGGCTAAGGTATTGAAGGTAGGAGCCTCACCGACACCGCATGCGGGGATTCTGGAAGTGGTTAAACCGCTTTTAGCCCAAGAAGGAATTGAGCTTCAGATTATCGAGTTCCAAGACTATGTCCAACCCAACCTTGCCCTTGCGGAAGGAGAACTGGATGCAAACTTCTTCCAGCACATCCCTTACCTTGAACAGTTTGCGAAGGACCACCGGTTGGCGCTAACTTACATCGCCAAAGTGCACATCGAACCGATGGGCGCCTATTCTAAAAAGATTAAATCGCTGGCAGAGTTAAAAGACCGGTCTGTGATTGCTGTTCCCAATGATCCGACGAACTGCGGGCGCGCCCTTTTACTCTTGGAGCAGGCGGGGTTGATTGAGTTACGGAAGGATGCCGGGTTAACTGCTACGGAACTGGATATTGCCAAGAACCCGAAACGGCTGCAGATTAAACCGTTAGAAGCGGCGCAATTACCGCGGGTTTTAAGTGAAGTCGATTTGGCCGTGATCAATACGAACTATGCGCTTCCGGCTCAATTGGTACCGACCAGGGATGCGTTAATCATTGAAGGCAGCGAGTCTCCATATGCCAACGTCTTAGCAGTCCGGGAAAAGGATAAAAATGATCCTGCCTTGCAAAAGTTGGCAAAAGCTTTGAACAGCAGTGTCGTTAAAGAGTATCTGCTCAAAAACTATCAGGGAGATATCGTTCCGGCTTTTTAGGTCAGGATCGTGTTTGCCGAAACCCACAAGCGAACCTGATTTCCCCAAGGGGAAAAGAAAAAAAGATCTGTTTTGAAGTGCACTAACATTTGGGGTGCACTTCATTTGATCAAGTCCAGATTAGTGTGTAAATTCCTCAGTTATCAATAAGCTTATCTGATATACGCAATATTGCTTTGATCATTGATTTGTTTTTGCTCTTCTTGCCACTGAAGGTATTCACTCATATCCAGATACTTTTTGCCGGCTATCCACTTGTCGTCAATTTCCATAAGTAAGGTTCCAATTAGGCGAATTGCCGATTCC
>JAKOVI010000026.1 GCA_029782135.1 Bacillota bacterium | reverse complement strand
TCGAAGAAGAAATAGCCGTCGGCATTGGTGAAGGTGGTGGCGGTATTGTGATCAAGAGAGACGCCAACCATCCCGAGGACAGTTTCCCCCTCGTTGTGCACTCCGTCACCATTGGAATCGATAAAGACCAGCCCGCTGATGGAGCCGTTGAGCGTCACCCCGAAATCGAGGAAGAAGTGTTCGTTCTCCCGGATCCGGACGACCTGTTCCCCGGTGACCGGCGTGTAATCGGCCGGTAAGGAGCGGGGGTTAAAGTCGACCCGGTAGATTCCCGGTTCGACAAAGCTGAAGGTGTATTCCCCCTCTTCATTCGTGGTGGCGCTTCGCCCGTCAATCAGCATGGTGATCCCGGCAAGGCGTTTTTCCCACTCGTCGAACTGGCCGTTCCCGTTTTCGTCCAAATAGACAACCCCGGTAATCATCGCGGTGTTATCCTCCTCCGAATAGCGGAAGGGCCGGACTTGACCGTCGGCGAAGCTCCAAGCATGATTGAGGGTGAAACGAATGACCAGTTCCGGTTTTTCATCCCATAAAGTGGCGTAAAGTTGTTCCAGTTCCAGTTTTAGCATCAGATCTGATGGCAAATACCTCTCGATGCTGAACCCGGATGTCCACTGGGGTGTTTTGCGAGGGCCGACCGGCGAACAGTAGTCGAGTTCCCAGGTGATTTTTCCCCGGTCATTGGGCCAATAGTAATTTAAACCCGATCCCAACGAGGTAAAAGTAAATAACCGTTCTTCGTTGTCGAAGAAATGGCGTTGCGTCACCCGCTCCCCCCGGAACAGGATGTTGAAGCGATCGGAGAGGAAACGTTGGAAGATGAGGCCGGTTTTAAGCTCTTCCGTATTTAAACCCGCTCTACCGGGTGTGTTGTCCCCACGGTAGAGGAAGGTCCCGGTTACCAGCGTATTGCCCCACGCCCCCCATTTGACGGCGGCATCGCCTTCCAGGTCAAAACTCTGGTATTGTTGGTCCAGCCAGGTTGTTTCCGTCAGCAGACCAAAACCGGCAAGGAGCGTTTCGGAGAAGGACTTGGTAAAGTCGCCGCCCACGGTTAGAGTTTTAAGATTCCGTTTTGGATTGTTATTCAAGGTATAGTCGGTGGAGTTCAGCACTCCCTCTGCCGTGCTGCTCATTCCCGCTTCCCGCAGGGAGAATTTGGTCTTCACTTCCGTTTCGTCCGTCTTGAGCAGTCCGTCTTCGATTGTCCGGGTCTCCCACTCTTTCAGGATACCGCCGGCCAGGCTGTTTTGGCGGTATTTCCCGAACTTCTTGGTGAGCGTCAAGTTTCCACCGTGGAAGGTCCATTTGAGTTCATCCGGGGCCGACTCGGTCAGAAAGCCTTCCGCTTCCAGGATATAGTCATTCTTTAGTTCCAGCACCCCGACGACTCGTTCCCCGCGCCCCGAAGAGTAGTTGACCCCCTGCGCGACCGTGCCGGGGATATAAAAGATGATCGCTTCAAAATATCCGTTTTCCAGGCAATAGAGCAAGGAGTTCTGAACCCCGGCTTTGACCTGCTCTTCGGTATCGCCGCCCAGCAGCCAGTCAACCGTACAGATGAGATGCTCACCGATGCGAAAAGCGACCCCGGAATCGACCCCGACGAAATTGCCGCGGCGCGGTCCTACCATCGGGTAGTCCACGGCTGCTTCGACCTCAAGGGTGGCATCTTCGGTCAACCCGTAACGGTCCCGGACCCCAACCATCAATCCTTCCCAATCCTCCAGGTTTTTGCGGCGGTACAATCCGGTTGCCACTAAGATCTCGTTGTTTTTGACTTTCGTCAGGCGGGCGGAAGCAGTCAGCCGGTGGGTGGTCTCGATCCGGCTCCCGTCCTTCTTCCGGATGACGATCCGGATGATATTCACCCGTTTCAGCCGTAACGGAACATCGGTGAAAAGGTAGGTCCCCTTCGCGGAAACCTCCTGTTTTTTATAGAGACGATCATTGAGATATAATTCAACCTCATCACCCTCTTCCGCAGTGCCTGAGAGATCGGTGTAGGCGACCAGTTGTTTGCGCAGTTGGCGATCGGGGTTCATGTACAAGGCGCCCCAGATCTCTTTTTCGCCGATCGTCTTTTCCAAGTCCACCTCGCTGTCACCGATGATAATCAGCTCATTATTCTCATGGTACTTTGCGCGGAGCAGGGTGAGCTTCGGATCCAACTCATGTTCGTAAAAGTCAAAGTCAAGGGCGGTACCGGCGGAGACTGCCCACTCGCCGGCCCGGCCGTCCAGCCGGATCTTGAGAAGACCGTCCAACTCGGTTTCCCCGAATCCGGTCCGGCGGTTTTCGACCACAACCTCATAACGGATCGAGCCAAGGGAGAAGGCCGGGCCTTCCAGCGGTTCGCTCTCTTTTTTGGCGAGTCCCCACTCGCCGGCGGGCAGTGTCCCCGGTTCAAGGGGCTGTGACGGGACGAGGTAGGGAGTGACAATCGTCAACTCCTGGTAACGTTCATCCCAAAAGATTTTTGCCCCGCTGACCGCTTCGACAAAACGAATGCTGATGAAACAATCCCCGGAGAGGAGGACGGGGGGTTCATCCGGCCAGGCCAGTTCACCCTCGAAGCGGTAGACACCTTCCTTAATAAAAACTTCAGCGGAGCGGCCGCTGGTCGTGTCGGTAATGACAAACTTATTTTCCCCCCGCCGGTAGGAGACGGTCAACCCCAGTTTGGAGGCCAACCGGGTGATCGGAACCAACTGGTAACCGTCGAGATCGAGCAGTTCAAAAAAAGGATCCTGGTAAATAATCTCTTTTCCGGCCCTGACGGTTAACAGAACAGCACTGGTTTCATAATCAGGAGAAGCGGCGCTTGCTCCCCGGGCGGCGAGCAGACAAAGCCCGGCGCCGAAGACGGCAACCCAACGGAAGAAGATGAGCTGCCTAAAGAGAAACCTTTTCACAATAAAACCTCCCGTTTATCGAATCAACCGTTAAAAACGGCTGTACAGTTATTCGATCTTAAAAGAGATAGAGGTATTGTATTTTTGTGTGGTTCCCCAAAAACTTAATTCCAGGAAAAGATGGTAATCACCGGGGGCCAATTCCCCGGAAAAGGGAAAACTAACCTGGCGCCGGACTTCCGGGAGAATAATCTGTTCACCCAGGAGGTTTTCTTCAACTAAAGTTCCATCCGCTCTCATCAGCCGGTAGAAGACCTGGTAGCGGATGTGGCCTTGGCCTTCGTTTGCCAGATCAAGCAGGACCAGCGGGGGACCCTCCGCCGGGGTTTCCACTTGGGCGCCGTAAAAATGGAAAGCGCGGACTGTTTCGGTAAAAGAAAGATAAACCGTGGCGCCCACCTGGGTGATGACCGCGCTCCCGATCCCCGGGCTCGCTTGGGAGAGCTCTTGTTCGAAAAAGATAATCCCCTTTTTTTCAACCCAGTCGCCCTGCTTGGGGGCGGAAAGGGTAAAGCGGACATATTGACTTTCCCCGGGCTTGAGTGTAAAACGGCGGGGGTTGAATTTAATCAACCCATCCAAAGTATCCGGACGGCTACCGGCGGGAAAAGTAACCAGCCGGTCCAGTTCATCAAGGGTCCAGTCGTAAACGTTGGCCGTAAATTCTCCTTCCGTGTCTTGGGTGTTCGTGACCTTGATCGCATCGGTGATCCGTTCGCCCGGTTTCAAGGTGAAGATAAGTTTGCTCGGTTCAACTTTGGTGGAGGCGCCGGTTGTTACCGGGATTAACAACAGAAGGATTAAGATTGCGATTTTAATGGTAAGCGGGAGATGTACTCGGTGGAACATCAGTTTCCCTCCTTAAATCAAAATAAGGCTGGCGCGGCGCGCACGCCAGCCTTTTGTCAGTTACTCGAAGCGGAAGTGGTTTACAGCGTGGCGGCACTCAGAACGATAGTCCCGCTGTATCCGCCATGGGCAACGTTCCGGCTGTAGGGTACCCGGAATTGGTGATAAACCACCGATTCTTCGCAGGCTTTTTTCTCCGGAATGACCGGAATGGTGGTGTTTTGATCACTAAAGGTGACAGTCTCGCCGAAGGGGCCACCGTCAATGCTGCTCCTCATCTGCAGCGGTAACGTATCAAGCGCTTGTTCGGAGCTGACGTTCGCGTTCGTCGGGAACAGGGGGCCGCCTTTCACTTCATACTTGTAGTTGTCATTGGCATAGATGTAAACCTTGAAGACGTCGCAGCCTTGGATATAGACCCCTTGCGCCGGTTCAATTTCGGCGTTGCGGCCATGGCCGAGCGATTTCCAGCCTTCATTGACAAAGCCGCCGATTTCATTGTCGAAAACTAAGGTGTAGGCGGAGATCAAACCGGCATCCGCCGTTGCGCCAGGGCCGAAGCTCTTCATGATGGTTTTCCCTTGGTTCCCGTTGACGATCATCTCCAGATAGCAGGGGATGTACGCCTTGGTTTGCAGTCTCATCTCCGCGCCTTGGCCACGTTTCCCGTCATTCTCATCCAGATAGTAATTGGAACGGTTCAACGGGACGTTGTCATAAGCGCCGAAGAGATTAGTCCCAGTCCAGATGATGACGCCGTCGTCAAAGACGTGCTTATTGTAATCTTTTCCCGGCATCCCATCGAGGGGCCCTGCCAAGGCGGCAGTGGACATCGCGACGATGGCGACGATCGCTAAGAGTAGACTGAGTTTTTTCATGGACATACCTCCAAGTATGTTTTATTTACAATCCGGCCGCCCGCGCCAAGCGCCGGAATGTAACCGGAAAAGAAGGTTGTTGGACAATCGAAAAGATCAACCGCGTAGCGCATTTGAAAGAGTGGGTTACGGGCTGTTTACGGTTCAAGCGGGATCCCGTAAAAGCTGAGACCAAAAGAGTATTGACCGGTTGGGTATTGGTGCGCCTGCGGGATCGAAGCGCTGAAGACCAGTTCAGTCCAGTATCCCGCATGTTCCGGGCCGGTACCGGCGACGGTTGGCGGCCCGGCCGCGATCAGTTTATAGCCCTCGTGCTGATCGAAGCGGTTGTTGAAGCCGGTGTAGTTGGCTGATGGATGTACGTGAAGCTCAATCGGAACCGGCTCTGTTTTACCGGTTAGCATGTTTTCAATCTTCATATAAAGTTCCCAGGAAGCATTGGAAGCGATGAGTATCCGGACCGGTTGCCGGGATTTCAGTTCCGTTTCCCCCCGGAAAGGAATTTCATCAATAACCAGTTGTTGCTGGGGGACCGCCGTCCGGAGTTTGATCCAGGGTAAAACGTTAATCTTTAGGATAAGAGGAATCCGTTGCACCTCTCCGCCGGCGGTCTGGGCAAGCGCATAAATCGTTCCCTCATACTTGCCCGGCGGATCCGAGGGCAGGAATTTAATGTTGATCGCAAAGTTACCGGTTTGTTCACTGGACGGGTTGCCTGCCGCCAGCCGGGCCGGCGCGAACTCCAGCGCTTGTCCAGGGGAGACGGTCTGCCGTTGATAAGTGAAAGAGATTCGATCGGCAGGAATGATCCGGCCGGAGTTTTGATCGATGATGTCGGTATGTTCGAAGCTGATCCGCTCCACTTCATCCAGCGGGAGGGAAAAAGCTAGGGAGGCGGTTGCGGTTTCGACGGGTTTGACTTCCCGGAAATTTAGCAAAACCGGGGTAGAGGCGAAGACCGGGGCAACGAAGACAAAGATTAAACTGATCCAGACCAGGATGAAAAGGTTTTTCCGCATCAGAAGATCCCCCTTATCTGACTAGGCGATCGGAAGAGAACTTAATGCAGTATTATATGAAGGCGGTTGAATAAATATCCTCCGGAAAAGGAAAATTTTGCAAATTAGAAGAAATATTTTTTAAGCTTGTCTTGCCCTGATTCTTGTCGGTTTAATCCGGATCTTCAGCTATGATATATCTAGTATTGAAGAAATTATTTTATGCCAAAAATTTTGCCCTGGAACAAAAAATTTTTCTGCTGATAAAAAGGGTAATAATGCTGGATATTTGGGGAAAGAGGGGGAAGAGTGGAAAAAGGGGGCGCCGGCTTGCGGGAGTGGAATGATCTGGGGAGAGGGGGATTGGGGACGGGTTTAAGGATGCTGCACGAGAGGTAGAGGGGGAACAGACCGCACAGAAAGAAGAGGGATTTTGTCTTTAGGAAACGGCTCGGAAACGCTGGGAATATAACTTTGCTGATTTTCGCTTTCGGGTTTTGTTTTATTAGTCTGCGAGTAATTATATAAACTTGTTTTTTATTTTTTTGTTTTGGCTACTTATGCTTTTACAAGTGGACAGCTTTCCCTGGATGATACTTATTTTTGGGAAAACAGTTTGTATTTAACATAAAATGCAGGAAAATAAAGGTTAGTGCCGAAATAAAAAGTTAACAATATACTTGCATTGCCGCTTCGTGCTGCGAAATTAGTAGTCCACTACTACTCTTTTTAGTAATAGCTAAATTTGACATGATTTTTTTCATGAAGTTAAATATAGCCAGAATTTATTATTCTAAGGCTGCATGTAAAGATTGAATCGTCTTAAGTCATGAAGATCTGAGAATGAACAGGACACTTTTATGATTGGTCTCCACAAAAGAAATAGTAATGGGGTTAGTACCAAGCCAAAGTAATAGGAGGAATCTCATGAGTACCAAGTTTTGCCGCGATGTTATGCTCGCCTCTCTTGGGTCAGAACCGCAAGTAATCACATATGCTTTGGATATACTTATTGCAGAACACCCTATTGACGAGGTAATAATTATTCATACTGATCACCCTGTTATTAATAGAAATATTGACATTTTGCGCGAAGAGTTCAATCAGACATATCCAAATGTGGTTTTGCGGCCCGTATTAATCACTAATCCCAACGGGCCGGTTAAAGATTTTCTTACCCAGGAAGATTTGCGCGGCCTTCTGCGCACTCTCTATATAGAGATCCGCCGTGTACGGCAAGCCAACCGTCGGGTCCATATATGCATTTCGGGCGGGCGAAAGGTAATGGCGGTTATGGCTATGAGTGTAGCCCAACTTCTTTTCGGTCCAAACGATCAAGTTTGGTATCTGATCACTAAAGGCTGGAAACCCGGCAACGAACAACGGCTTCATGCCGGTGAGTCCGACAAAACCATGCTTCTTCCTGTACCGGTCCTGCGCTGGAATGAAGCAGATACTCTTCTCCGCACGGTTGCGGAGTTAAATGACCCACAAGAAGTAATTACATGGTATAAACGGTTGACCAAAAAAGCTGAAGAAAAACGGAAAGATGAATTTATCCGACACTGGCTAACCCCTGCCGAACTGGAAGTTACACGTCTAGCTTGCCTTGGTTTTGACAATGCAACCATCGCCGCCAAATTAGGAAAACAGGAACAAACTGTTGCCAACCAGCTTCGCGGGGTTTATGAAAAACTACGCGAGTGGCTGGGTTTTCCTGACTATACTGTAGACCGCAGCATTTTGATCTCTCGCTTTGCTCCTTACTTTGCTCTTAATGAATCAGAGGTGTAATTGTAATCATGTATATTATTAATCTGGCTCATCCTTTAACCGAGGACCATATCAGAAAAATTCAAGAGATCACTGGAGAAACAGTCTCTGGGGTCAAAGAAATATCAAGCCAAATTGACCAAAACCTCCTTCTTGAACCGCAGATTGAAACACTCCTTGACCTAATAGGATTCACACCAGAGCAATGGCAGACCGAACCCTTTATAGTCAACCTTCCAGCTTTAAACTACAGTGCCGCTGTAGTATTGGCGCAGATACATGGTAGAGCAGGTTATTTCCCGCCAGTCATACGTCTTCGCCCGGTACCGGGGCAAATCCCACGCCGGTATGAAGTAGCAGAAATTCTTAACCTCCAGGATATACGCGATCGGGCACGAGAAAAGAGGTAGTTTATTTTATTGGAGGGATGTGTATATCGACTAAAAACACACAAGAAATGATGCTACGCCAAGGAGGGACTAGAGCTGATGCGGTTGGAAGCCACGTATAAAATCACGACGCCTATGTTTCTTGCAGGAGCGGAGCAAGAAAATGCTCCGGAACTTCGCCCCCCTTCATTTAAAGGACTGTTATGCTTTTGGTTTCGTGCTGTTGCCCTTCCAAAGCTCGGCAATTGGAAAGAAGTACAAAAATTAGAAAAAGAGCTTTTGGGAAGTACCGACCAGCAATCTTCTTTTTTCCTTGATCTTAAAATAGAAGAAGCAGATAAGATACGTTTTAGCGACTTCAGCAATAAGTTTGGCCTTATCTATTTGGGGTATGGTCTTTTTCGTGGTAGGTCGCAGCGTCCGTATTATAGAGGTAATAGTACCTTTACTTTGCGGTTATTATCAAAGAAAAGAAAAATAGCGGAGGAAGCAAAGGTTTTACTTCCCCTTGCAATGAAAGCTTTAGGACTCTTTGGTGGGGCTGGTGCTCGTTCCCGGCGAGGATTTGGTTCTCTGTCTTTGTTATCCTTATCTTTAGACGGGCGAGAAATTTGGCAAGCGCCAACCAATGTTGAAGAATTAGCCGCAAGCCAAAGGGAGTTTCTTAGTACCTTAGGAATCAAAGCGGCGGGGGGAAGCAAATTGCCTGATTATACGGCTTTTAGCGGTCAAACTAAAACTTGGATTGGAAAAACTGGGGAAAATGCATTTGAACTCTTGGATGAAATTGGACTAGAATTGTTACATTACCGAAGTTATGGTGAAAAAGAAAATGGAAAGTATACGTTGCCCGATA
>JAKOVI010000011.1 GCA_029782135.1 Bacillota bacterium | reverse complement strand
GCCAAAACTTTATTTTCAAAGGCCCTCATCACACATGCCCACCATTTACATAAACGTTCTTTCTTCCTTTTTAGTTTCTCTCCAGCCCCCGATCTCCTGTTTAAAATTTGTTAATCATTTTCGGCCGTGGTTGGCGAATTGCAACACCATGATCGTCAGATCATCATTAATCTCCCCGCCCGCTTCAATTTTAGCCAATTCCGCAAGATATTGTGCAAATGCCTCCGCCTCAAGGGATTCTCCCTTTTTGACCGCCTTTAACAGCCAATCACCGTTACCGGGTTTCAGGTTAACCACCCCGTCGCTCACCAGCACAACCAGATCATTGTCGTTCAAGTAATCCCGGTAATATTCAGGTTCCACGGTCTTCACGATGCCCACCGGAAGTGAAGTCGACCGGACGACATGAACTTCCCGTCCCTTCTTAATATAAGTCGGCGCTGAGCCGATCTTAAAAAGCTCGATCTTTCCCGTTAATTGGTCGAAGAGCAACAGATCAAGCGTAGCAAAAGCCTCTTCCGGCGAAGCCAGCAATAAAAGCGAGTTTAAGAGGCGCAACGCAAACTTCCGCTCCAGCCCGGCGGCCAACATCCTCCGGACTAGATGTACCGTTGCCGAACTAAGCCGGGCCGCCTCTTTTCCAACCCCCATCCCGTCGCTTAACAGGGCCACCAAGTAATGACCGGAGAGGGTCTGGAGTTCCTGGTAATCCCCTGAGATCGCATTCCCTGCTTTCGGGAGTTGGAGCACGGCGGATTCCACCGTGAAGCGGGGTTCCGGACTTAACTGGAAGGAACAATTCTCATCACTCCGCAACCGGCATCTTCTTGCGCGCACCGCCAGCCTTTCACCGCAGATCTCCGACGCCAGCGGCGCAACCAGCAGCCGGCATTCTTCACCAAACCCGGTACAGGCAGGTTTTTCGACCCGGATTTGGGTCCAGCCATCCTCCCCTCTTTCCAGCACACTCACTTCGACAGCCGGCCACCCCAATTCCGCGCAGGCCGCTCTTAACCGCTCCTCAACCTCGGCACAGAAATTGAGGCTAATTCCGAATTGGTCGCCCAACTCCGTCACCAGTTCAGAAACCCCCGTCAATTGCCCGGCTAAAAAAGTCCGGGCTTCATAAAACCGCCGCCGCCAGTAGGAACCGGACTTTTCTTTCTCGACAAGCAAATTGACCGCCGTCAATAACTGCTCCTTCCGTAGGCATTCCCGGTCAAGATGATCCGGTAAGTTCAGTTTCTCGTCGGTTCCGGCCATCTCCGCCCAGGCGATCAAATCAAAAAGTTCCCGGTAGGTTTGATAAAAATGCTCCTGCCAACAATGCTCATATTTCTTACAACCGCGGCAGTATTGCTGCGCAAGCTCCTGAAAATAGTCAACGAGTGCCTCTTCTCCGGCTTCGGCCTTTTTGGGTTCCGGCTTTGCAAAAACTCGCGCCACCTCTAAAAACAAGGCCGATAACTCCTGGAGTTGCGCTGTTACCGCCTCAATAAGTTGCCGTTTCTTTTCCAGTAAACCATTGGGCGTGCTGCTGCCCCGCAGCGCTTTTTGCCAGGAAGCATACGTTTTCCGGGGGAGCAGCAGGAAAACCAGGAGCGCCGCGCTTCCCTGGGCAAGCGCCATC
>JAKOVI010000009.1 GCA_029782135.1 Bacillota bacterium | reverse complement strand
AAAAAGTCGGCCGGATTAATTCCGGCCGGCTTAAATTATTCCTCTTCTTATGGAGTTAATCTGTCTAACGGTCCCGTAGGATTTTCGATTAAAGTGTATAATCAAATGTATCTTTTTCTTGGGAGTCAGGCGAATAGGCTGCCATTGAGCGGGGGCTTGCCTGTTTCGTATAAATAGTGTTGAATATTATATAATAAACTTTGTGCTTGAAGGGTAATTCCCCGGGTGATCAAATTTTTCGAAGGGGAGTTTGGTAATTGGGGGGTGAAAGAGAATGGGTGAAAATGAAATTGTGGTAAAGAGTTGGTGCGAGGTCTGTGAACGGTTGTATGACAATGCATGGAAACCCGAGCTTGGGCGGTTTCGCAGCGATTACGCCTTTCGTGGCCTGGCCGACCGTAATTATGAGTTAGAGAACAGCTTTACCCGGGTTTGCCGGAACCACCAGCATTTGGAATACCATCTGTTGCGGAACTTTAAAAAATACGGGCAATTCGATGATCCAAGCATGATCTCTTCTGACTGGCGGTTGATGACCCTCGCCCAACACCACGGTTTGCCCACGCGATTAATTGACTGGACATACTCGCCGTTTGTGGCCTTGCATTTTGCGACCGAAGACCTTTCACAATATGACCGGGACGGGATTATTTGGCAGGTTGATTATGTTCAGGTCAATAAGATGTTGCCCGAACCGTTTAAAGGAGTGATGGAAAGAGTCGGGGCGAACGCCTTTACGGTGGAGATGATCGAAGAGGCGGTGCCGACGCTCAAGGATTTTGATGCTTTCCACACGCCAGGCCATGACCTGGTGATCTTCTTTGAGCCGCCCTCTCTGGATTCGCGGATTGTCAATCAATTTGCCTTTTTCTCCGTCATGTCAACGGCGACCGGACGGCTGGACGAATGGCTCTATCAGTATCCGCATTTATACCGGAAAATCATTATCCCCCGTGAATTGAAATGGGAGATCCGTGACAAGCTTGATCAGGCCAACGTGACCGAACGGATCCTCTTCCCCGGACTGGACGGCTTGGCGAAATGGCAAAAACGGCACTATACGCCGCGGAATTTGTAAGAGCCATTTTAGTTAAGTAGTATCACGGGTAACCTCCTGCGTAGAGAGTGACGAACCGGGGAAACAGGTTATCCGTAAAAGAGCGAAACGGCGCGATTTTAGCGTCGTTTTTCTTTATAACCACTTTCCCTTGAGGGAATGATTCGCGTGCAATGAATCGTGCCTGAAAAACTGACCTTGTCTTAATTGATGGTACATGCTAAAATATAAATGACTATATTAACAAAAATGGTCATATATAATTTATAAAGGAGAGTTGGCGATGCCCAGGGGTTTTACCGAGGGGGAAAAGAAACGGATCATTACTTTATTACGGCAGGAAGGGCAAAAGTTATTTTTGCAATATGGGCTGAAAAGGGTAACCATTGAGCAACTGGCGCAAGCGGCGCGAATCGCCAAAGGATCCTTTTACTCTTTTTACCAATCCAAAGAAGAACTCTACATGGATATATTAGATTTTTGCCAAAGAGAAATGTACAAAGAGCTGGAGGAGGCATTAAGGGCTAACCGGACCCAGGGGAAACAACTGATGCGCGCTGTGATCCGCAACTTGCTTCAGAGCATGAAGCGCTTTCCGCTCTTGCGCCGGACCGACCAGGAAACCCTTGAGCTTTTATACCGGAAACTCCCCCCAGGGGTGCTGGAGAAGCATTTATCCACCGACACGGCCTTAATCGAAAACCTCATGCGCCATGGGGTTCGTTTTCTCTATCCGCCGGAACTGGTGGCAAAGTGTTTCCAACAGGCGGCGATTGCCGGCTTCCAAATGGACCAAGCCGATCCGGACCGGGAGCAGGTGTTATTGCTTTTACTTGAAGGGTTAGTCGAAAAGGTGGTGGCGGATGAAGAATGATTACCGTGGAGAACTTAGCGCTAAGGTATCCCAGGGGCAAGGAAGATGTCCTGAGGGGAATTTCCTTCCGGGTGGAACCGGGGGAGATTTTTGGCTTTCTTGGACCGTCCGGCGCCGGGAAGAGTACCCTCCAAAAAGTGTTAACCGGGATTCTTCTCCAGTACCGGGGGAGGGTGACCGTTCTCGGTACCGAAGTGCGGGAGCGCACTGCAGAGTTCTACGAACAGATTGGGGTCGTCTTCGAGTTTCCTAACTTTTACGGGAAATTTACGGCCTTGGAAAACCTTGCTTATTTTGCTTCCCTCTACCGGCGGCCGGCGAGCGATCCATTACACCTCCTGGCCCGGGTGGGGTTGGCGGCGGAGGCGGGGAAGCGGGTGTCGGCTTATTCCAAAGGGATGAAAATGCGGTTGGCTTTTGTGCGGGCAGTTTTACACCAGCCGAAACTCCTTTTCCTCGACGAACCGACCAGCGGTCTTGACCCGGCCCATGCGCGAGTGATTAAAGATCTAGTTTTGGAGATGAAACGGAACGGGACGACGGTGATTTTAACCACTCATAACATGCATGACGCCGAAGAACTCTGCGACCGTGTGGCTTTTCTGGTGGACGGGGCGATCCGGGCTTTGGATACACCCAGCGGTTTATGTGCTTACCAAAACGAACCGGTGGTGGAGTATACGTATCGTGAAGCCGGCAGCGAGAGGCAGGGGATGACCCCGTTGGCCGCCTTAAAGGATGATCAAGTCTTTTTAAAGCATTTACAAGCGGGTAATTTGACGAGGGTCGAGACCAAGGAAGCGACCCTGGAAGATGTTTTCATCCAATTGACAGGCAGGTGTCTGCATTGAAATTTACGCGGATCCTGGTTCAGGATATCCGGTACCAGATGAGGTACGGTTTCTATCTGCTTTATGCTTTCGTTAGTCTGATCTATATCGGGATTTTACGGCTGATCCCGGTCACAGCCCGGACGGAGGTGGCTACCCTGATTATCCTCAGTGATCCGGCGTTGCTTGGTTTCTTTTTTATCGGAGGAATCTGGCTGCTTGAACAAGGAGAAGGGCTTCACCGGTATTGGAGTGTGCTGCCGGTAAAACCCTACGCTTATATCGGGGCCAAGTTGCTCTCGTTAGGCTTCATCTCCACTTTGTCCGGGCTCCTGATTACCGGGATCTCCGGCGTTGGGGGAATCAATTATCCGCTCTTAGTAGTGACATTGCTGCTTAGTGCCGGTATCTTTACCCTGGCTGGACTGGTTTTGGCGACCATGGCACGGACGGTCAACCATTACCTGGTGCTTACGATCCCCGTCGAAATTGGCATCTTACTCCCACCCCTACTGCTTCTTTGCGGTTTGCATCACCCCTTGCTATTGCTCTTTCCGGGAACTCAAGGTTTGGCTGCGCTCCGTTTCGCGCTGGGTTTAGAACGAAAGATGGAGCTGGGGCTGATCTTGGCCGGTCTTCTTTTTTGGTTGGGAATTGCTTTCGGTTGGGCGTATTTACGGGTACCAATGGCGCTGCGCGAAGGAGGGAACGGAAGTTGAGGATGGTTTACCGGCTCTTTACCATTGGGCTAAAGCAGATTAGGCGGGATGGGATGTTACTCTTTCTCTTGCCGGCTCCTTTCCTGCTCGGGCTTGTTTTTCGTTTTTTCTTGCCTTTGGCCGACCGTCTGCTGCAGCGGGAATTATCCTTTAGCCTGGAACCATGGTACCGGATGACGGATGCTTTTTTGCTTTTGATGAGCCCTTGCCTGGTGGCGGTCGTCGGCGCCTTTTTGGTCCTGGAGGAATTGGATGAGGGGCTTCACCACTATTACACGATTACGCCGGCCGGAAGGGGCAATTATCTGGCGGCACGGTTATTTGTACCGATGTTGTGGGCTTTGCCCTGTTCGCTCTTGGTGGAGGTTCTTTTTGGATTAACGGTTTTATCCTGGCGGCAAATGGTGTGGGCGACACTTTTGAGTACGATCTTCGGTGGATCCTTGGGGATGCTAATCATCTCTTTTGCCCAGAACAAAGTGGAGGGTTTGGCTTACTCGAAAATCATCGGGGTCTTCGCCCTGGGGCTACCGGCAGTCTGGTTGCTCAAACCGCCTGCGCAGTATCTGGCTGCCTGGCTCCCTAGTTTTTGGATCGGGAAAATCCTTGTTGAGCCGGATGGCGGCGCCGTCTTTTTCGGCCTTTTAACTTCGCTCTTCTGGGCTTTGGTCTTCCTGAAACGGTATTTGGCAAAGACTTATACTTAGGCTTTTTGCCGGGAAAAAGAGGTACCATGGGTTGACCGGAGGAGGGGATGAGGAGAAAGTCATCTCCTCCTTTTTTGTTGGATGCAGGCATTTAATCTGGTGGGACCAGAGCGCGAGCTGTTGTCCCGGTGTGTTAAGGGAAGCACCGTATTTCTGGTCCCCATACAGAGGGTGACCGATCGTGGAAAACTGGACCCGGATCTGATGGGAACGGCCGGTTAAGAGATTAATCCGGACTAAACTGAGCCCCTCTCTTTCCATCAGAGCTTCGTATTCTAAAATGGCTTTTTTCCCGGCAGCGACGGAGGAACTCACTTGTACTGTATTGGTCGCCCGGTCCTTCGCCAGAAAATGCTCAAGACGGCCGCTTTTTTCCGGTTGGCCGTGAACGACTGCAAGATAAGTTTTTCTAAACTGACCTGTCCGGATCTGTTCGCTCAAGCGGGCGGCTGCTTTGGAGGTTTTGGCAAAAACCATGACGCCTCCCACCGGGCGGTCCAAACGGTGGACCAACCCAAGATAGACCTGGCCAGGCTTTTGGTAGCGTACTTTGAGGTCTTCTTTCAAGAGCGACAGCAGATCCAGATCACCCGAGGCATCGCCTTGCGTTGGGATGTTCACGGGTTTTTCGACTACTAAAAGATGATTGTCTTCAAAAAGAAGGGAAATCTTTTGCCGGCTCATTCCATTGCCTCCTATAGTCTTCAGTCTTCCGCCCGCCTAAACAGATAGTACTCGTGCGGGAAAAGCCTCTCCACAATCTTGTTTTCCGTAAATCAATTTTTTCCTTCGTTAACTTGGGTGCTTTCCAAAGCGGACAGCCAACAAGGCAAGATCCTGTTCTGTGCCGGGAATATTCCAGATATTATCCTTCCCCGCGGTTCGCAAAGGTACATAGTGAGAAAAGCTTTCCTTTGTTCAACAAAGCGATCGAATTCACAATATGCATAACAAGATTATTCATAATAAGTATAACATACGACGGATTGATGAAAACGATTAACAACTTAAAGCCGGGAAGGGCAATTTTTTTCGTAATTCTTCTTGACAGGGCAGCTATGCAGGGATAAAATAACAATTAAACAATTGCTTAATCGTTTAGGAGTGATCGTTTTGCCCCGCAAAAATCAAGACCTTTGTGACACTTTTTGCCCGTCGGCACTGGATTTCGCGGCGATGCGCGCCAAAGCGGAAGAAGTGGCCGGGTTAGCCGAGGTTTTTAAGGTGCTGGGGGATGAAACCCGGACGAAAATCCTCTATCTCCTGGCCGGACAACCGCTCTGTGTTTGCGACCTGGCGGAGATTCTTGGGTTGAGCCTGCCGGCCGTCTCGCACCATCTCAGGTTACTCAAAGCGATGCGGCTCGTGAAATATGTCCGGGAGGGGAAGATGGTCTATTACTCCTTGGATGATGATCACATCGTGAACTTAATCAAGGAGGCCCAAGAACATTTGGCGGAAGAATGGCGGTAAGCATACCAATAGATGAAGACAAAGAAAGAAGGTTGAAGGATGCGTTGTCTTTTAGAGGGATTGGACTGTGCCAATTGTGCGGCGAAAATCGAGAAAGAATTGAACAAGATCCCGGGACTGGAAAACGCCAAGGTGAACTTTGCGACCAAAAGCATTGACCTGCCGGAGGAAATGTTGACGGTCGCCCAAGAGATCATCACCAGGATTGAACCGGAGGTGAAGCTGAAGAAGGAGCGGGGAGCCGGGGAAAAAGAAGAAAAAGAGAACCTTTTACCTTTATGGGTTTCCGGACTTTTATTTGTCATCGGGGTTATTTATCACGAACAACTGCATCAGACGGCTTATTCACTGCTGGAATATGCGGTTTTACTGACCGCTTATTTCCTGGTCGGTTGGCCGGTGATTACGCGGGCTGTGCGGAATCTCATCCGTGGCGAGGTCTTTGATGAGAATTTCCTGATGACGCTGGCGACCGCGGGGGCGATTGCCATCCACCAACTGCCGGAAGCAGTCGGGGTGATGCTCTTTTACGCGGTGGGCGAGTACTTCCAGGATAAAGCGGTGAATAATTCCCGGCGTTCGATCAAGGCTTTACTCGCTATTCAACCGGCATACGCCAATTTGAAAGAGAACGGGACAACCCGCCGGGTACGCCCTGAAGAAGTAGCGGTGGGCGAAACCATTGTGGTGAAACCGGGGGAACGGGTGCCTTTGGATGGGGAAGTTATCGCCGGCGAGTCATTTGTCGATACCTCGGCGTTGACCGGGGAGTCGACGCCCCGGAAGATGGAAGCCGGGGCAACGATTTTGGCCGGGATGGTCAACGGTGGAGGCTTGCTTACGGTGAAAGTCACCAAGCCGTACGCGGAATCATCGGTGGCCCGGATCTTAAACCTGGTGGAAAAGTCGGCGGAACGGAAAGCCCCGACCGAACAGTTTATTACAGTTTTTGCCCGTTACTACACTCCGATTGTGGTTGGGGCTGCTCTTTTGCTGGCGGTTTTGCCCCCCTTGCTCTTACCGGGGGCGAGCTTTAAAGCATGGCTCGCCCGGGCCTTGGTCCTGTTGGTCATTTCCTGCCCATGCGCGTTGGTGATCTCGATTCCGCTAGGATATTTTGGCGGGATTGGCGGGGCATCGCGCCACGGGATCCTGATCAAAGGGGCCAATTTCCTGGATGCGCTGGCTGCTTCCCATACAGTGGTCTTTGACAAGACCGGGACACTGACGAAAGGGGTTTTCCGGGTGACCGAAGTAGTGCCCCGCAACGGTTTTTCAAAGGAAGAGGTACTGGCCGCGGCGGCCGGGGCGGAGGTTTATTCGAACCATCCGATCGCCCACTCACTGCGTGAAGCGTATGGTCGCGCGATCCCGGTTGATTCAGTCCGTGATTACCAGGAGATTCCCGCCCACGGGATCAGCGCGGTGGTCGAGGGGAGACAGGTGCTGGCCGGAAACGACCGTTTGATGCACCGGGAAGCGATCGCGCACGAAGACTGCGAGGTGCAAGGGACCATTGTTTATGTGGCGATTGACCGGGAGTACGCCGGTTATATTGTCATCTCCGACGAGCTTAAGGAAGATGCGAAACAAACAGTGCAGGAGCTCAAAACTTTGGGCGTGCAAAAGGTCTATATGCTCACCGGCGATGACGCAACCGTGGCCGCCCGCGTGGCTGACGAATTACAAGTGGACGGTTTTTACGCTGAATTATTACCAGAAGATAAGGTTACCCGCCTGGAGGAACTGATGGCCGGGCTGCCCAACCGAAAAACGCAGAAATTGGCCTTTGTCGGTGACGGGGTAAACGACGCGCCGGTGATCACCCGGGCGGATATCGGGGTCGCGATGGGAGGGCTGGGGAGTGATGCCGCGATCGAGGCTGCCGATGTGGTACTGATGGAGGATGCCCCTTCCAAACTGGTCCTGGCGATTAAAACTGCGCGGCAAACGAAACGGATTGTCCGGCAGAATATCTACCTGGCCCTAGGGATTAAAGCCTTCTTTATCCTGCTCGGTGTGTTTGGCGTCGCCACCATTTGGGAGGCGGTCTTTGCCGACGTCGGGGTTACTATCCTTGCGGTCTTTAATGCCTCCCGGACTTTGCGGGCCGGAGAAAAGGGGTAGACTATTGCGCAAAAGCTGAGAGATGACAAGTTAGCCTATAAAGTAACGGTATTTAAGTCAAGCTGGTTGTCTTCAACCTTTTCTAAAAAGGTTGAAGGGGGGAGCGATTGTTTACCGTAATTTTCGGAAAAGCCACCTGATGGACAGGTGGTTTTTTTGTTTCGGGGGTATACTGATTTAATTAGTTATTGACCTAATTATTTATTAGAATTATAATCTAATTAGTTATACAACTAAATAAAAGAGGGGGGGTAAAGAAATGAGCAACCAAACGCTAATGATGCTCAAAGCGTTAGCGGATGAAACGAGATTTAAGATCCTACAGTGTTTGCTCGAACGGAATTTTTGCGGGCGCGCGTTAGCAAAACAACTGGATCTTTCGGAAGCGACTATCTCCCAACATCTGAAAATCATGCGGGAAGCGGGACTGGTCCGCGGCGAAAAACGGGGTTACTTCACCCATTATCAGGTTAACCGGGAACTGTTATTAGAACTGGCTGAATTGCTACGCTCGATGGCCACTATTGAGCAAAGACGCTGCTCATCCAGAGCGGAAGGGTGTGATGTCAGTGACCGTTGTCGAGGTTAATAACCTCAGGAAAAAGTATGGGGAAGTCACGGCAGTGAACGGAATCTCTTTTCGGATTGAAGAAGGGGAGATCTTTGGCTTTCTGGGGCCGAACGGCGCCGGTAAAACCACGACGATTAATATGTTAACCGGCCTTGCCCGGCCAACTTCCGGGCAGATTATGATTGCCGGGTTTGATGCGGTCAAAGCGGTGAAAAGAGCCCAACGGATGATGGGGGTGGTCGCCGATGTAAGCAATCTTTACGAGGAAATGAACGGTTTCGATAACCTCTGTTTCTGCGCCGCTTTGTACGGGATGCGGAAAAAGGAACGGGAGCAGCGGGCACGCCAATTGCTTGATGAGTTTCAGTTGACCGGCGCGGGAGACCGGCCGTTTCGAGCTTATTCCAAAGGTATGCGGCGGAAACTGACGATTGCCGCTGCTTTGATCCACCAGCCAAAGATTCTGTTTTTGGATGAACCAACAACCGGTATTGATGTCGCCAGTGCCCGTCAGATCAGGAAGATGATCACGGACTTGAAAAAACAGGGAACAACTGTCTTTCTTACCACCCACTATCTTGAGGAAGCGGAGCGGATCTGCGACCGGATTGCCTTCCTGGTCAAAGGGAAAATCGTCAGGACGGGAACGGTTGCGGATTTGATGACCAATAGCGGGAATGAACACCGGCTCGAACTGGTTTTAGATCGTAATATCTCACAGCAGAGCGAAGCGGAGTTTAAACAACGTTTTCCCGGCCTGTACCTTCAAAACCGGGGTGAAAACACCTGTCGCTTAGTTGCTCCGCACCGGATTGCCCTTTCGCCGGTCCTCCGGTACCTGGAGGAGCAAGGGCTCGCGGTGTATGAAGCAAGGGAGGTTAGGCCCAGCCTTGAGGATGTGTTCGTCCAAATAACGGGGATTGAGGCGACCAATTCAAATCCGGAGAAAGAGGGTGGACAGCAGTGAAGAGATGGATTGCGTTTTGGAATATCTTAAAAAAGGACATACAGAACTACTATTTGAAACCGCCGAACATCAGTTGGGGGATCATCTTCCCCTTCGCCTGGACGTTGATGCAACTGATCCGGGCGCCTCAGTCTTTGGAGATTAGTCACCTCTTACCCGGATTGATGGCGATGAGCATTCTCTTTGGTTCAACCTCGATGTTGGCCGTGACGATTACCTTTGAACGCCGGGGGCGCTCTTTTGATCGTTTGTTGTTGGCGCCGATCAGTTTAACAACCATGGTGTTGGCGAAGACGTGCGGCGCAGTGCTTTTCGGTGTGCTGAACGCTTTTTTTCCGGTGTCGTTGGCGGCCTTTCTTATTGATCTTACCGGGACCAACTGGCTTTTGTTGAGTTTTGGTGTGTTGATGATCGCCGTGACGGCGACTTTGTTGAGTCTGGTGATTGCCGTCTCGGTCAAGGAGGTCTTCGAGGCGCAAACTTTCTCGAATTTCTTCCGGTTTCCGATGCTATTTTTATGCGGTTTATTTTTTCCGGTGAGTAAACTCCCGGTCTTCTTGCGCCCGTTGGCTTACAGCTTGCCCCTTACTTATGGCGTCGATCTTTTAAACCGGGCGCTGACGGGGAGAGGGATGATGAGTATCGGGTTGAATTCTGCGGTCTTGCTAGGCGTGGCCGGATTGTTACTGACACTGGCGGAAAGGTGTATCCGCCGCAAATGGATCTTGTAAGCCGGAAGTTTAAACCAAGCGTCGGGAGCGGAAATCCTTCAGCCGGACGGTGAAGAAAGCAAGCGCGATGCCGTAAACCAGATGAGCGACGGCGGTCACGACAATCGCCGGGGGTTTGAGGATGAGAACGTTTTGTGCTGTTTGGTTTAATAAAGTCCCGAAGAGGATAACCCAGACCAGCAGGCCAAAACCACTCCCTTTGAGATAGACAAACCGCCAACCGGTGAAAGACAAAAGGTAAATAAAAGCGATCCCCAGGGTGGCGGCCACCACTAAATCAGCCAACCCGCCGATTAAGTAGGCGACCGGCCGGTGCAGATCGGCTTTGCCTAAAAAACGGGTGGCAATAATCTGCCAAAAGACCACCTCGGAGAGGTTTAAAAGGTAGCCAAGGTAGTTGGTGAGGAGTTTAACGGCGTCCGCCAAGAGGCCGACGAGCGAACCAAAGATTACTTTATCCTGCATTTTCTTCCTGCCTTACCGGAATTATGTTGTTCATTTCAAGGTGAGTCAGGCATATTTTTTATCTAAAAATCCACTAAGTAACTTACTGATCCAAAGAAAACTCAACCGTTTAACTGCCAAGAATAGGGGTTGATGCGGCGCTGCGCTCACTTGTATTTTGACCGGCGCCGCGCTTTTTATGCCGAGAGGAAAAATGATTGCACCGGGGAAAAATCAAGGATTAACAAGGGCAGTGTCGAATCGTTACAGGGTGCATTTGGAAAAAGCAAAAACAATGATCAATCATCGCAAGCGTGGTTTGTGGTTGCGCGGGTAGAGGCGGAAAAGGAGTGAACAGGATGAGAGCTAATTTTCTTGAGGAGCAGGAGATCCGTGCACGATTAGCGACCATCCAGACTTATCTCTTGGATCTGGATGGCACTGTTTATTTAGGGGATGAGATCTTCCCGTCTGCACTGCCGTTTTTTCAGCGGCTTACGGAGTTGGGAAAGCAATACGTCTTTGTGACGAATAATTCATCCCGGACCGGCGCCTACTATGTGGCCAAACTGACGCGGATGGGGGTAACGCTCCGTCAGGAACAGGTCTTTACTTCGGGGGAAGCCACCAGAATCTATTTGAAGAAAAACTATTCCTCCCGCCGGGTTTATCTCCTGGGAACCCCGGATTTGGAGGAGGAGTTTTCCCTGGACGGTTTCGTTTTAACCACCTCCGACCCGGCTGCTGTTGTTTTAGGCTTCGACCAAACGCTAACCTATGAAAAATTGCGGAATGCTTGTGCCCTGATCCGGCAGGGAGTACCCTTCATTGCCACCCATCCGGATTTTAACTGCCCGACCCCGGAGGGGCCAATCCCGGATTGCGGGGCGATGAGTGCCGCGATCACCGCTGCAACCGGCGTTCAACCGACGGTGATCGGCAAGCCTTTCCCCGCGATCGTCGATGCGCTCTGTGCCAAGTATAGTTTGGAACGGTCGAAAGTTGCGATGATCGGGGACCGGCTTTATACCGATATCGCTTTGGGTCAACAGGCCGGCATCACTTCTATTCTTGTCTTGAGCGGCGAAACCCAACCGGCCGATCTCGAAAACTCTACTTATCGCCCCGATATTATCGCTACAGATCTGGGTGAACTAAGCAGGTGGCTGGCGTAAGATAACGAACTCTCCGGGCCGAGTACTCATTGGTTGTTTTGCTGCCGATAGAGGAGGTAAGAATAGACCATAGTGACCAGGGAAACACCGATTACAGAGCCGATGGTGAACCAGAAGCGGAGACGGGCTGGGAGGAAGAAGGAGAGCATGATGATGATCCCCGCGCCCATAAAGAGCTTCCCGCCGAGTTGATGGGTTTTCAGCCAGACTTCCTCGCTGGCGAGGGTCCAAGGGGTTCTGATTCCGACAAAGTAGTTATGCTTGATTTGGGGCAAGAACCTGCCCAGAAGGGTCAAGAGGATCCCTAAGCCAAGGAGGACAATCCGGTCAATCTGGATGGGGTAGCCCAGATTATAACCGATCGTGAGTAAATGCAAGCCCAGCATGAAAAGGACAAGAACGCTCCGGAGCACCCGGTACACTTTGAGAAAGTTCGGATAGTTTTCCCGGCGCGGGTCAATCACCGGGAGCACCAACATCATCAGATAAATACCCAAAGCTAACAACGGAAGCATGAGAATTCCGGTCAGACGCGGGCTGTAACCATCCGCTTTGCCGTCGATATTCCAGTGGGTAGCCATGTTTTCCGGAAGGGCGGGCGCAATCAGCAGGCCGCCGATGAGGATGGCGACAATGAGCAGAAGTAAATACCAATCCTGTTTAAGCTCGGTTTTAATTTGATATCTCGGCATGAAGAACCCTCCTTTTTGTTGGTTAATGGAGTGTACGCACTAAAGGATTACCGGTGATCCGGTAGATTAGTTGCGGTTACCGGCTTACGATTCGAAGTTAACACCCCACCCGCATTATAATTAAGCGGGGATTTTAAGTCAATTTGGTTTTAATCTCTCCGCTTCTGTTATACAATAAAGAGGTTGTTAGAGTGTAGGATGTTGAAGATCTCATCTGGTTAAGGATCGGATTAACCACCGGGAAAAGGTGAAGGGTTCACCTGGTCTGTCTTGTTCAGGGATGGTGTAATGGGGGAGGCGTAATTTTCAAATGGAAACAATCTTGATCATCTTAAAATCGATTATCCTGGGCGTGGTCGAAGGGATCACCGAATTTTTGCCGATCTCTTCCACCGGTCATCTGGTCATCGTCCAAAATTTAATCAAATTCCGGGGGGCCAGCCCGTATTATGTGGAGATGTATACCTACGTAATCCAACTGGGCGCCATCCTTGCGGTTGTCGTGCTTTATTGGCATAAAATCCGGGCGACCCTGGTTAATTTCTTCCCCCGCCAAGGCGGGAACGGCCAGTCGGGTTTGGAATTCTGGTTGACAGTTTTTGTTGCCTGTATTCCCGGGGGTGTTTTAGGAATTTTATTCGATGATCTGGCCGAAAAGTACCTTTTTAACCCGGTTTCGGTTGCCATCACACTTTTCTTAGGCGGGATCTGGATGCTTTACGCGGAAAAGAGGTACCGTCCGGAATTTACGGGGCAAGAACTGAAGGTAACCTTTGGTCAGGCTTGGTTGATCGGGCTCTTTCAATGTCTTGCCATTATCCCCGGGATGTCGCGGTCGGCCTCGACGATTATCGGGGGCTGGGTCGCCGGCCTTTCGACCGTTGCCGCGACGGAGTTCTCTTTCTTTTTGGCAATCCCGGTGATGGCCGGCATGAGTACCTTAAAAATAATCAAGGTTGGTGGCCTGGCGGCGCTTACCTTCGCGGAGAAGCTCTCCCTCTTGGCCGGCTTTTTCGTCTCCTTCCTTGTCGCTTTGTTGGTCATTGACCGCTTTATTGCTTACTTAAAGAAAAAACCGATGCGCATCTTTGCTGTATATCGCTTGTTTTTTGCCCTGCTGGTCCTGGGGGCGGGTTTGACCGGGATTTTCCGTTGAGGGATTCTTTTAAAGTGTAGCCGGCGCGGCGGAGTTTATGCCGGATCATGAGGGTAAATAACGTTTGTATTTTAAGGGGAAAGCAACACTTTTTACTGCGAAATATGTTAGAATAAGTGAGTCAAGTTGTTAAGTTTTTGCACATTAACCACTTGAAAAGTCAGGTGGTTATTGTTTTTCGGGCAACAGGAGGAATACTGTCTTGACAGGGAAGCAGAACGCAGGATTCTGTGTTGAGCAGGGCTTTTATCGAAGAATGTTGAGCATTGCCTTTCCGGTCATGCTCCAAAATTTCATCACTTCTTTCTTAAACATGGTCGATACCGTCATGGTCGGCAAGTTGGGAGAGACGGAGATCGCGGCGGTGGGAATTGCCAACCAGTACTTTTTCTTTTTTCTAATGTTTATCATTGGCTTGGGGGCCGGATGCGGGGTCTTTATCGCCCAGTTTTGGGGGGCGAAGGATATCAAGAACATCCGGCGGATTCTCGGGATCGGCCTTTCTTCGGGCTTGCTGGTGGCCGGCGTCTTTATGCTGGTTGGTTATTGTTTCCCGGTGCAGGTTATTGCCGTCTTTAATCGTGAAGCCCAAGTACTCGCGTTGGGGAGTTCTTATTTACAAATTGTGCTGGCCAGTTACCTCTTTACCGGCATTACTGTGCTGCTTACTTTTGCCCACCGCTCTCTCGGTCAAGCGATGATGCCGACGGTGATTAGTGCGGTGGCATTGGCGGTTAATGCCTTCTTTAACTATGTACTCATTTTCGGGCACTTCGGGGCGCCGGCGCTGGGGGTGGCGGGTGCCGCCTGGGCGACCCTGATCGCCCGGGTTATCGAAACTATCCTGCTGGTCGGGATGACTTATTTCCGGAAGGGAATCCTGGCCGCCGCCTGGCATGAGTTGACCGATTTCACCTTCGGGTTTTTCCGGAATGCCTACCGGACGATCGCCCCGGTCATCTTCAATGATATCTGCTGGGGACTGGCCTCCCTGGTTTATTCCATTGTCTATGGAAGGATGGGCACCCAGGCAGTCGCGAGCATCCAAATCTGCAATACAATCACCAACCTCTACCTGGTGGTGTTTTTTGGCCTCTCCAATGCCGCGGCGGTCATGATTGGCAACAGTATCGGGGCGGGGAGAGAGAAATTGGCCGTCGATTATGCATCTACTTTTGTCCGCCTTTCGTTTCTGGTGGGAATAAGCCTGGGGTTGCTGTTGGCGCTGACCTCACCGTTAACCCTCCGGTTTTTCAATGTTTCGCCCCAAGTTCACCATGATACGCTGCTGATTTTGTATATCGTTGCGGCCATTTTTACAGCCCGGGTCCTCGGGATTACAGTGATCGTTGGAATTTTACGAGGGGGCGGCGACGCGCGCTATGCCTTTCTCAGCGAAAGCTTTACCATGTGGTTCATTGGTGTGCCTTTAACGATCCTGGGGGCAATGGTCCTTAAGCTCCCTGTCTATTTAGTTTATGGGTTGGCGACAGTTGAAGAGGTTACCAAATGCTGTCTGGGACTCTTCCGGGTAAAATCCGGACGCTGGATCCGCAATGTGACGCATAGTTTGGGTTAGTTCTCCCCAAGCGAGCGAAGATCAATATGACAATACCCGCCGGGATTCTTCTCCAGATATTTCTGATGATATTCTTCGGCTAGATAATAGTTGGCCAGAGGCAATACTTCAGTGACAACCGGTTTAGCGTATTTTTGCTGTACCTCAGCGATGACTGCCTGGATGACCGGTAAATCTTCCGGGTCCCGGTAGTAGATCCCAGAGCGGTACTGGGTGCCCCGGTCGTTCCCTTGGCGGTTGAGGGTCGTCGGATCGATAATCCGGAAAAAATGGTGTAACAGAGTGGTAAGGGTGACCCGTTCCGGATCGTAGCGGACATGAACCGTCTCCGCATGACCAGTCCGGCCGGAACAGACCTCTTGATACGTTGGATTTTCCGTTTTGCCATTCGCGTAGCCGACCGTGACTTCGGCGACGCCATAAATACGGGTAAAATAGGCCTCGACGCCCCAAAAGCACCCACCGGCCAGCCAGATCTCTTTTAGTTTTGCTTCTTCATAGGGGATGCCTTGATTGGGGTTGGGGGGTAAGTGGCGGCTTATCCTGATTCCCTCCTCTACAGTTAGGAAAAATCGGTTGTTCTTTATAGGCTCTTCTAAGGGCGACTTACTGCGCTGAGAAAATCAACCAATTCTTTTTCCCCTAATCCTTTCCCGAGAGCGCCGTCCAGTCGCTTCTTCAGAACCCCGTCTTCGAAATAGAGGACGGTGGGGATGACCTCGATCGCGTAATGGTCAGCGATGCTTTCGCTGTCGTCACGGACCAGGAGGCAGTCCTTCCGTTCCTGGGCATACTTTTTGAAGATCGGTAAAAAGGCCTGACAAAACGGGCACCAAGTCGAATAGACCAGCGCAATTACTTGCTTTTCCGACTTCAGTACCGCTTCTAGCTCCTGCAGCGTCGAAACTTGGGGGATTTGTGTTGCCTGGCTCATGCTTGTCTCCTCCTTTTTGCTTTTGGTATGTTTATTATGCATCATTTGCGTTTCTCCTACCGGAGGGATGCGCGGATTTAATTGAACCGGATCAATTTTCGTCAAATTAAGGGTTTAAAGCAAGCATAGAGGCGGCCTCTGAGGCCGCCTCTAAGTTTTATACGGAGCAGCTACGTTTGTTATTTTTTACGCAGCTATTGATCGGTTTTTGCGCGGGGCGCCACACCCGACGGTCATTACGCCGGTTGCGGACGGGCAGTTAATCTTTACAGAGATGACAATGGCTGTCTTGGCAGACCGGGCCGTTTTGGGTTAGCCGCCTGGTCAGACCAGGCAGAGATCATGCGGGTCATGAATGGGGGATTGATCTTCGCCGGCTTTCCTAAACAGGCTGCGGGCTACCTCATTGGCTTCGTAAATGGCGTTCATCACCGTCCGCGGTGCTTTGGCGTCACCGATTACATAGACATCAGCGATCTCCTTAACCTCTTCTTCCAGTAGATTGTTGCTGGTGACGCCCACGGCAATCACAACACTGTCCGCCGGGATCCGGGTATGCTTGTCGTCTTCCAGTTCCACGCCTTCTGCGGTAATCTTCTTCACACGCGTATTGAGTTTAATATCGATCTTATACGCTTCGACTCTTTCCATGAGGAAATGTTTCCGCGCCGGCCCGAGGTCACGCGCCACATCACCCAGGGCTTCAATGACCGTGACTTGCTTGCCCATTTCCGCCAGGAATTCCGCAGTCTCCATTCCGGTGGCGCCGCCACCAATCACGACCACCGTCTGCCCGACTTTGGACGGATCATCCAAGACTTCGGTGGCCAACAGCACATGGGGGAGATCGATCCCGTCAATCCGGGGTTTGACCGGGACGGATCCGGTGGCGAGGATTATGGCGTCAGGGTTTTCGGCTTGGATCTTCTCTTTGGTTGCCGGGGTGTTCAGCCGGACTTCAACCCCTGTCAGTTCAAGTTGTTTGATTAACCATTTGACGTCACCGGCAATTTCGCATTTTTTGGGCGGGAGCCCGGCGAGCCGCCATTGACCGCCCAACTGTGGAGCGGCTTCAAAGAGGACGACATCGCAACCCCGGTCTTTGACGATCCGGGCCGCCTCCATGCCGGCCGGTCCCCCGCCGACTACGACCACTTTCCGTTTGCCGGTGACCGGTTCGAAAACAAACTCGTTCTCCCGGCCGCAAGCCGGATTGAGGATACAGGAGGCGTGCCGCCCTTCGAGCAGCATCCGGTCGACACAGCCCTGGTTGCAGGCGATACAATGGCGCATTCTGTCGTACTGTCCGTTCTGGACCTTATTCGGCCATGCCGGGTCGGCCAATAAGCTCCGACCGATCGCGATAAAGTCAGCCTGTTTGTTGGCGAGGATCTCTTCGGCGACAAAGGGATCATTGATCCGGCCGACGGCGATGACGGGTACGTCAACTGCTTTTTTTATTTCTGCCGCCGCCCAGGCATTGAAACCACGGTCCAGATCCATCGGCGGAACGGTATAGCGCAGGGATTCGTAAACACCCACCGAGACATGGAGACAGTTAACGCCCTGATCCACCAGGAGCCGGGCGATCTTTTTATTATCCTCAATTGTCAAACCGCCCGGAACTTTCTCCTCCCCGCTCAGACGGTAGATAATCGGAAAATCCGGGCCGACTTTTTGCCGGACATTGTCGATGATCTCCAAAGCAAAACGGGCCCGGTTTTCCAGCGTGCCACCGTATTCATCGGTCCGCTGGTTGGAATAGGGGGACATAAATTGGGCGATCAAGTAGCCATGGGCGCCGTGCAGTTCAATCGCGTCAAAACCGGCCTCTTTGGCCCGGCGGGCGGCGTCGCCGTAGCTCTCTACGATCTCCCGGATTAGTTGGTGATCCATGACTTCCGGCTCTTCCTGGCAGAGTGGACACGGGATCGCCGACGGGGCAATCAGGGGTAAACCGGTGATGCTGGAATTGGTCTGCCGGCCGGCGTGCCAGAGCTGTATACAGGCTTTCGCTCCACCTTTATGGATGGCCTCGGCCAGCCGTTTGAGCCCGGGAATAAAGCGATCATCATAAATGCCTACTCCTAAATTACCCGCGGTGGTTTGATGGACGGCGGCGATCTCCACGGTAATCATCCCGGTGCCGCCGGCTGCTCTAACCCGGTGATAATGGTAGAGTTGGTCGGAGACGGAACCGTCCTCGTTTTGCATACCGGTCCCCATGGCCGGCATGATTAACCGGTTTTTTAATTCAAGCGAACCAATTTTCGCCGGACTGAAAAGGGTTGGGAAGTTAGACACTTTATTGCTCCTTTCACGTGGTGCTTAGGATATCGGTTATAGGTTTCCCATTTTTGGCTAAAACAAAAAATTGAGGGACATATATTTATCTTTTAATATCCTTTAATGGCGTCATGTTTTCAGGTAAAATAAGGGCATTTAACAGGTTAGATGGAAGGGGAAGCGCTTGATGACAATTTAGCCATTTTTTTGTTGACAATGTAAAAGAAATGTTATGATCAATTTAAACGTTTAGCTAAACGTTTAGCTAAACGTTTAACAGTCCTTAAAGAGCTACCTCGATTATAAATATTCCAGTTTAGGGAGGCGAAAGTGTTTTGCTGAAAGGGATCGGAATCAAACCCACGGCGATATTGTCGACCATGGGCAAGCCGCCGTGGAAGCGGTTTGCCGTTTTCAGAGCGACTATGTGATCCTAAATTACGATTTTGGTAATGTTCTGATTAATTCCCGGGGGGAAGTTGATCCGGCTGCGGATTTCGATTTAATCGTTGACCGGGTCGGGCATTTACATCTCAAGGATGCGATCCTCCGGGATGACCACTGGGAGTGGGCCGCTATCGGCCAAGGGAAGATTGACTACCTACGGATCTTTACCAGACTCCAGCAACTGTCACGGGTGATTCCGACAACCCTTGATTTACCGCTAAGTTTGGTCCTTGACCGTCAAGCCCGGGCCGGAATGGTCAAAGAACCGATGCGTTTGGAAGAGATCGATCGCATTATGCTTGCTTCTTTAGAGTTCGTTTGTCGTTACTAACCGGGCGATGCCAATCCTAGCCAAGGAATGCTCAGATCTTGAAATAGACTTTCGTTAATGATGCTTATTTCATATCTTGGGCGACCAGCGCCATTTCGACTTGGTTAAGGGTTGGAATCGACGTCCGGCCGCCCGGTTTAGTGACCGACAGGGCTGCCGCCATCGAGGCAAACCTGAGGTTCTCCCGGAGCGGCAGTTTTTGCAGGAGACCGTAGACAAACGCGCCATGGAAGATATCACCGGCGCCGGTCGTATCGACAGCAGTGACCGGGAAGGCGGGAAGCCGTTGATACTCTTTGCCACCCGGTCCATCTGTGGTGTAAACAAGTCCTTTTTCACCCCGGGTGACAACGATCTGCCCGGGGTTAATTGCGGCCAACTGTTTTAGGCAGCTTTTCCACTCCTCGCCGGTATCAAGGTCGGCCAAACCGGTTATTTGGCGGGCAAACCGCTCGGAAGCAACCAGGTAATCGACTTTCCCCGCGAGCAGGCGCGTACCCGGGCGGAGCGAACCGGCATCCAGGACAGTGGTGGCGGCCGGGCAGGTTTCCATCGCCAGTAACGAGGCTTCCGGCTCATGGCCATCAAAGAGCATGATCGCGGGATTGAGGCGGGCGAGGAGGGCCGGGTCGAGCTGTAATCCGCCGGACTTGGCCTTCCGGTTGATAATCGTCCGGCTTCCGTTGGCGGTGTTGACCAGGATGACCGAGAGGGGAGTCGGATACCCGGCCCGGGTCTCAAGGAGGGATAGGTCGGTACCGGCCGTTTTGAATTCTTCGATAATCCGCTGGCCGAAGGAGTCGTCACCGATTAAGCCGGCAAAAGCGCAATCTACGCCCCAGGAAGACAAGAGATAGGCGGCATTGGCCGCCGGGCCGCCCCCCGCTTCGCCGAGGGACTCGATCTCGATTTTACTGTTTTCGGCCGGGAAAGAGTTGAGCGGTACCGTTAAATCATAGGCTGCATGCCCAAGGCAGAGAACTTGAACCAAGTGCAACGCCCCTTCCGAGTTTGTTGGCTGATCGATAGTTTACCGCAACGGAAACGATCCTTGTCATTTCATTTCCATTATCGGTTACGGACGCCGAATCTCGATAGTCTTTCGATCCGTCCTTTTACCGGGAGAGAATCGAAGTGACATTTTACCAGAATCGAGTCGACCGGGCAAGATCATACAATGAAAATCCAAAACGGATTAAAATAATTGGTAAAGTGCTTGACACCGAGAAAAAGAGATGTTATCTTTTGGAGAGAAGATTAGATATCTAACTATTATCGCAATTCGACTTTCCACAGTGGGTTGTCAGTTAATAAATGATATGGTTCATCGAATTCTGTTGAGCGGATCGTATTCAGTAGCCCGGCAATGTCAGGGGGAAAAGAGATGAGATGTGAACCGCCGCGATTTGATCACCAAAACCTCGAACATAAGCCTGTTATCTTATTATTGGGTGATTTGGCCCGGCTCCATTTTTCCCGGGTGCATACCCTGCTTTCCAAGATTGGCGTTTACCGAGGACAGCCCCCGATTCTGGTTCATCTTTGTAAGAAAGATGGCCTGATGCAGAAGGAACTGGCCGACGCTTTGAATCTGACCCCGCCAACGATCACCGATACTTTGCAACGGATGGAGAAAGCCGGACTGTTGGAAAGAAGGACGGATCCGGAGGACGGCCGGATCTCCCGTGTCTATATTACCGAAAAGGGGAGAATGGTGAAAAAACAAGTCGATGAGATCATCAAAGAGATCGACGAAGAAACCTTTAAGGGGCTGACGGAAGAGGAGAAAAAGCTCTTTCGGCAACTGGTGCTGAAAATGATCGATAACTTAGTGAAATCAGGGAATCCATGAATTATTTGGCTTCAGCCTTTTCTTTTTGCACCGATAATTAGATATCTAAGCAAACCTACCTTGAAGCTGTCAAACTTGAGAAGGAAGAGTGGTATTTAATGGTAAAGCTGTTGAAATACTTGAAACCGTATTGGCGAATGGCGGTGTTGGCCCCTTTGGCAATGATGGTGGAAGTGAGCTGTGATCTGATCCAACCGGCGATGATGTCAAAGATTGTTGACCAGGGGGTGGCCCAGGGGGATCTCGCGCTGGTCATGAAGATGGGCTTGCAGATGCTGGGGGTGGCCATGGTCGGCTTGTTGGGCGGATGGGGATGTACCGCCGCTTCCAGTGTTACCAGTATGAACTTTGGCGCCGATTTGCGTAACGCGCTCTACCGTAAAGTGCAGGAGTTTTCCTTTGCCAACCTGGATCAATTTAAGACGGAAAGCCTAATCACCAGGCTCACCAATGACGTCATGCAGATTCAACATTTGGTCATGATGATGCTCCGCATGATGGTGCGCGCGCCCCTGCTCTGCGTGGGAAGCATGGTGATGGTTGCCGTCATCAACATTAAAATGGCATTGATTCTGGTCGTAGTGCTCCCGGTCCTCTTTTTCACCGTTTCGTTCATTATCCGGAAAGGGTTTCCCCTCTTCCGGCTTGTACAGGAAAAATTGGATAAAGTCAACGGCGTGATGCGCGAGAATTTGAGCGGGGTCCGCGTGGTCAAGGCCTTTGTGCGCGGCGATTACGAAAAAAAGCGGTTTGCCAAGGCCAATGATGACTTGATTGCGATCAATCTCAAGGCTTCCCGCCTGATGATCTTGATGCATCCGCTGATGATGACAATTATGAATCTCAGCATCTTGGCGGTCCTATGGTTCGGCGGCCGGCAGGTGGCGTACGGCAGCATCATGGTTGGCGAGCTGATGGCGTTAATTAACTACTTTAGCCGAATTCTTTTCTCCTTCATGATGGTTACCTTTACGCTCTTGGGAATCTCCCGGGCGAAAGTATCGGCCGACCGGATCAATGAAGTCTTGGCGGCGCAAGCGGCAATCACCGATGCGCCCGGTGCTTCGGCGGAACCAATCCGCCAGGGAAGTGTCCTCTTTGATCAGGTCTCTTTTCGTTACCAGGGGAGCGGGGAAGAAGAAGCCTTAAAGGAGATTAACTTAAAGGTTGAGCCCGGGCAGGTGGTAGGGATCCTCGGCGCCACCGGTTCCGGAAAATCGACTTTGGTCCATCTGATTCCCCGGCTCTACGACCCGGCCGCGGGCCGGATTCTGATTGACGGACGCGACTTGCGCACGATTAAACTAATGACCATCCGGGCGGCGGTGAGCATTGTCTTACAGGATACGATTCTGTTCTCCGGTTCGATTAAGGAGAATATCCGCTGGGGGAAAGCCGACGCGACCGATGAGGAAGTGGTGGCGGCGGCCAAAGCGGCGCAAGCGCACGATTTTATCATGCGCTTGCCGGATGGTTATGAAACCCAGTTGGGGCAGAGGGGGGTTAATCTCTCCGGCGGGCAGAAGCAAAGGCTGGCGATTGCCCGGGCGATTATCAAAAAACCGAAGATCTTGATCCTTGATGACAGTACCAGTGCCGTCGATATGAGAACCGAGTATCTCATTCAGCGGGCCTTAAAAGAGCTGATGAAGGAGACCACCAGTTTTATTATTGCCCAAAGAGTCAGTGCCGTCCGGGATGCCGACCAGATTATCATCCTGGATGGCGGCCGGATTGTTGGCCACGGAAAACATGAGGAGTTGTTGCAAAGTAACCCTATCTACCAGGAGATTTACTATTCGCAACTGGAAAAGGAAGGTGTCGTCAATGGCTAAACGACAAGGTGGCGCCGAACGGAGGGGTGCATCCGGGCCATTCATCGGTCCCGGGGGACCGGGTGGACCGCCGGGACGGCATGGCGAGCGTTTTGCCCCTGTGCGGAAGCCCAAGAATGCCAAAGCGGTTATCCGGCGGTTGTGGGGCTACTTACGCCAACAAAAAAGGATTCTTTTCCTTGTTTTCTGCTTGGTTGCCCTCAGCGCCGTCCTGGACCTCATCGGCCCTTACCTGCTGGGGAAAGCCATTGATCGCTATGTTATTCCCCGGGATTTTGAGGGCTTGTTCAAAATGCTCCTGCTCATGCTGGGAGTTTACCTTGCGGCTGCCCTGACCGTATTCAGCCAGGAGTATTTAATGGTCGGGGTGTCGCTCACGACCGTCGGAAAACTCCGGCGCGACCTTTTCAACAAATTGCAGGTCTTGGGGCTGCCTTTCTTTGACAGCCGGTCGCATGGGGAATTAATGAGCCGCCTAACGAATGATATCGATAATGTCAACAATACGCTGAACACGACGATGGTTGCCGTCTTTTCCAGTATTGTTGCGCTGGCGGGTTCACTGGGGATGATGTTTTATCTCAGCCCGGGGCTGACACTGGTCAGCATGCTCATCATTCCCCTGATGTTGCTCCTGACCCGCCTGGTCACCAAGCGGACACGGGCGCTCTTTGTGGAACAACAATCCGTCTTGGGCGACTTAAACGGTTTGATCGAGGAGACGCTCTCCGGACAGAAAGTGATCAAAGTTTTCAACCGGGAAGCGGAGTGCCTTAAAGAGTTTGCGCGGCAGAACGCCCGGTTGCGTAAAGTAGGGACGCGGGCCCAGATCTTCTCCGGGCTGGTTGGGCCGCTCATGAATGTCTTGAATAATCTCAGTTTTGCCCTGGTCGTCACGGTCGGTGGTTTGCTGGTGATCAAAGGGATGATCTCCGTCGGGGTCGTCGTCAGTTTCATCAGTTATATCCGGTTTTTCAACCGTCCGTTGAATGAACTGGCCAACCAGTTCAATATGATCCAATCGGCCCTGGCCGGCGCCGAACGGGTCTTTGAGATCCTGGACGAACCGGCGGAACCCGAAGACGGGCAGGTTAGGATGGAACCGGCCGGCGTCGCCGGGGAGGTGGTCTTTGACAATGTTACGTTTGCTTACAAAAAAGGGGAACCGGTTTTAAAGAAGATCAATTTTGCCGCCAAGCCCGGCCAGGTGATCGCCTTGGTCGGACCGACCGGGGCGGGCAAGACAACCATCATCAACCTGCTCTCCCGTTTCTATGAGCCCGAAAGCGGGGCGATCTTCCTGGACGGCCTACCGCTGTCCCGGATTGACCGCCGGTCCCTCCGCTCCTGCCTGGGGATTGTGCTCCAGGACACCTATCTCTTTGCCGATACCGTCCGGGAGAATATCCGGTACGGCCGTTTGACGGCGACGGACCAGGAGGTGGAGGCGGCGGCGCGGATGGCCAACGCCGAACAGTTCATCCTTCGCTTGCCGCAGGGTTATGAGACGCTCCTGACGGACGAAGGGGGAAACCTGAGCCAGGGGCAAAGGCAGTTACTGGCGATTGCCCGTGCCATCCTGGCCGATCCGCGGATCCTGATTCTCGATGAAGCGACCAGCAGTGTCGATACGAGGACCGAGGCTCAGATCCAGGAAGCGATGTTGAAACTGATGGAAGGAAGGACCAGTTTTGTGATTGCCCACCGCTTAAGCACGATCCGGAACGCCGACCAGATTCTGGTCATCAATAACGGGGAGGTTATCGAACGGGGCAGGCATGAGGAATTACTGCGACAAAAAGGGCTGTATTACGAGTTGTACAACAGCCAGTTCCGGCGGGAGAGCGCGTCGTAATCCCCGGTTCTTCAGACAGAGGATCTCCGCCCGGGAGAAGGCCTAAAGCAGTTCGGTGTTCCACACGGCGTTGAGCATTGCTTTTTCCATTAACTTGTACCGGTCGATTTCTCTCAGATCAAAGTGTACACCGTGTTTCCCTGCTTTGAAACTTTTTGAATCCTGCGCATAACCTCTACTTTGGCCAAGGTGGATGGTTTCCGCCGTCTGCAGATCGCGGAGGTGATAGGTGAGGGTTAAAGTGCAGGTACTGGTGATGGTCACCCGGACCTGCTCCGGTTTGATTGAGAAACTCGGCTGGTTATCTTCGAAATTGAGGTTGGTCAGCTTGACGACCAACAGCAGATCAAGTCCAAGCTGTTCCCGGTAAAAACGGTCATTGAGCCCAATGCGGTATGGCTCGGAGCCCACTAACAGGTCGGGATTAACAATTTGGAGGTCAACACGTCTCTTTATGTAATTGATGAGCGTAGATGTAAGTTCGGGGCCATAGGTCGTTTCCTCCGTTTCGAGGATCACGCCAAGCCGTCCGCCGGCATACTGGTCAAGCAGCCCGCCTTCATCTTCACAGCCAGAAAAAACGAGTGTCAACAAAGTTAAAAACAATAAAGACAGCAGAAATTTATCCTTTTTCAACGTTGTAACCTCCTCTAACCCTTTTACCGGGACCTGTAGGTAAAAAAGAACTATCTTTTATTATACCTGATTGGGATGAGGATGAAAATGTTCAACTAGGCTATTTCTTTAATTCACTTAATTATATATAAGTAAATTCACGGTAACAAGCAAGCGGTTGGTTTCAGGCCAACCGCTTGTTGCTTTTGGGATTTCGTTTGTTTAATACTAGGGAAGGCGAAATTTGAACATAAATTACAAGATTGTAAGGGTAACCGGTGCGGCCAAAAAACCAGTAGAAGGCCTCATCATTGGCTTTCCTTGACAATCTCCTCGTAATAATTTTCAATATGAATATAGATTCATATGAATATGAATTCATATTCAGTTAATGCGGATAAACAAGCGTTCTGTTTGAATATGATTGCCTGTACAAAAGAAAAGAAAGCATATAGCCTTAGTTTACATTCGGTCCAGTTTTGACCGGGGCATTGAACGGCGCCCTTGTTGTTTGGAAAGGAGGATACGATGCCAAAGGAGACATTTTACAACTTACCGGAAGACAAACGGAACCGCATTATTGAAGCGGCGATTGATGAGTTTGCCACCCATTCATTTCATACGGCACGGGTGACCGCCATTGCGGAGCAGGCCGGAATTGCAATGGGCAGTTTCTATCAGTATTTTGAGGATAAAAAGGATCTCTACAAATACCTGATTGAATTACTGGTGGAGAAGAAGTTATCGTATATCAACAGTGAAATGGTCAAAAACAAAGATAAGTATGATTTTTTCCAACTTCTCCGGGAGGTTTATTTAAGCGGTTTCCGCTTTGCAATTGAAAACCCGCGTTTGCAACCGATCGGGATGATGCTGGCCAATGATAAGGATCTATACAGGGAGATCTATGGTGAACATGAAGATCGGAGCGCCGACTTTTTTCTCCAAATGTTGGAGTACGGGAAGGCGCAGGGCGCGATTGATCCGGAGATCGACTTGAAAATCGTCGCAAAGATGCTGACAGGAATGCTTTATTCCCTGACGGATTTCATTATTGAAGATGGAAAGGTCAATCTGGATGACATGAAGATAATCGACCAGATGCTTTACTTTATCGAAAACGGATTGCGGAAGAAGTAACCTACAAACAACAGCGGGCTACGGTTTATTGGCGAAGCCAGGTTGCAGAGAAAGTATGACGACGCTTGAGCAGACTTTGCCGGATTACCGGCAGGTAGAGTGTTCGAAAAAGAGTGGCGGGTAGTGAGCGGAGAGGGAGGAGCAACTGAAACGAGATTGGAGGTATGACAATGGCTTTGTTGGAACTTAAAGGGCTAAAAAAAGTTTATGACCAGGGAAAGATTGAGGTCCCGGCGCTCAGGGGGATCGATCTTACGGTCGAGCAGGGGGAATTCACAACGATCTTTGGCCCCTCCGGTTCGGGGAAGACAACGTTACTGAATCTAATTGGTTGTCTGGATACCCCAACCGCCGGAACGATTTTGTTTGACGGCCAAAGTTTGGGAGAACTGGACAAAAAGGAGCTGGCGCTGGTCCGCCGGCATAACGTGGGTTTTGTCTTCCAGAGTTATAACCTGATACCGGTCTTGACCGCTTACGAAAATGTGGAGTTTGCCATCCGGTTGATCAACAAATACGACAAACGTGAGATCCGTGACCGGGTAATGGGTATCCTGAAGGCGGTGGGGCTGGAGGGCTTGGAGAACCGGAGACCCAACGAACTATCGGGCGGTCAGAAGCAGCGGGTGGCGATTGCCCGGGCATTGGTCAAAGAGCCCAAACTGGTCCTGGCCGACGAACCCTCGGCGAACCTGGACTCGAAGACCAGTGAGGAAGTGTTGGCCGTAATGGCCAAAATGAACCGGGAACTGGGCACTACCTTTATCTTTTCCACCCATGATCCGCTGGTCATGGATTATGCCCGTCGTTTAATCGAGATCCGGGACGGGCTGATTGCGAAAGACCAAAGGAGGGAACAGGATGCTGTTCTTAACTAGGTTGGCCCTTAAAAACCTGGCCCGCCACCGTAACCGGACGGTCATTACCTCAATTATTATTGCTTTTGCCGTTCTTATGTATATTCTGTATGATTCGCTGATTGGCGGGATGAGTGAGATGTCCTATGCCACGATTATCGATTATGAGGCCGGCCACCTCCAAGTTGTTACTGAAGAATACTGGCAGGCCGAAAAGGAAGAAGAGGAACTGCCCCTGGAACATCTCCTTACGTTCGATGATCGATTGCAAAAGGAAATCCGCCAACTGGAAGGCTTTCTGGCTGCCGCTCCCGAATTGAATTTTCTGGCCCGGCTAAATAATGGTGTGGATGAGCTGCCGGTGCTCGGGAAAGGGATCGATCCAGAAGCATTTGGTAGCGTTTTCGCTATGCAGAACCAGTTTGTTGAGGGGTCGATGTTTGCGCCGGGTGAGTCCCGGGCGGTCATGGGGAAAAGACTGGCCGATCTGATGGAGTTGGGCGTCGGCGATTATATTACCTTGCTGGTTAAAGATAAAGAGGGAACCTTCAATACTATTGAAGCCGAGATTGCCGGGCTGGTTCATACCAGTAACCCCAATGTCAATCAGAACATCGTTTATCTCCCCTTGGCGCTGGCCGGAAAAGGTCTCAATGTTGACGAACAGGTGAGCAAGGTGATTATCCGCCTCGAGAATAAGGAGACGGCGGCAAAAAGCGCCGCCGGACTGGAAAGCCGCGTAAAGAAGATCGATAACCGGCTGGCCGTTTACCCGTGGCATGAGCTGGAGGCGATCACTTTCATCGACGCCGCTGAGTTGGAAAAACAGGTTATTTTTGCGATTATTTTATTGATCGGCGCGATTGCCATCATTAACACAGTCATTCTTGCCGCTTTGGAACGGATGGGCGAGATCGGGATGATGAAGGCTCTGGGGCTGCAGAACAAAGAGGTGGTCTTTACTTTTGTTTTGGAATCAACCGGGATCGGGATTATAGGCGGAATAGCAGGCATTCTGTTAGGAACGGTCAGCGTTGCGTTGCTGGCGAAATTTGGTGTGGATTTCGGCGCCATGGCGGGGATGGATATTACCACCTTTGGGTTGCCGATTATTGGGAAGATTTACGGGGTTTGGAATCCGGCCGGTTTCGTCCGGGTCTTTAGTTTCGTGGTACTGACTTCGCTGCTGGCCAGTATTTTACCGGCCTATTGGGCGGCGGATAAGGATCCGGTGAAGACGATTTACCATCGGTAAGGAGGTGTGATCGTGAGCTATCTGTTGAAAATTGCTTTTAAAAACATGTTCCGGAGTAAGTTACGGACCCTGGTCTCGATTGTCGCGATTGCATTCGGGGTGATGATCGTTGTTTTTGCCCGCGGACTTATTGTTGGGATGGTCGATAAGGTCTTTGCCGATCATATTCACTATAACTCAGGGCATATCAAAATCATTGACAGGGACTACCAGATGCGGGAACGCCTCCTGACCTTAAACTATCCGGTGGACGGCCTGGGCGGCCGGGGGGTGGAGGAGATGATCGCAGCCATGGAGGCGCTCGACAAGGTTGAGCTGGTGATCCCGAGGCTGAAATTCGGCGCGCTGGTCAGTACCGGGGATAAACTGGTGAGCATGAGCGGTTGGGGGGTAGACCCTGAGCAGGAACTGGCTTTTACGGATCTCGAAAACAAGCTGGTTGAGGGGCGGATGGTCCGGCCCGGAGAGCAGGCGGTAGTTATGGGGACCGCTCTCCTGAAGAAGATTAACCGGCAAGTGGGGGATAAGGTAACGATCGTCTTCAATACGGCTTTTGGTTCGGTCAAAGGGGTTACTTTTACGATCGTCGGACGGCTTGAAAGCGGGCTAAAACTCCTCAACGAAATGGTGTTTTTCCTCCCCCTGGACCAAGCGCAAACGCTTTTGGAGATGGAAGATCAGGCTACTGAGTTATTACTGGTGGCGAGTGATCCTAAGTTAGTCCCTCAGGTTCTGCCGGAAGTGAAGACCTTCCTGGCCGCGGCCGGGGAGGCCGGCCGTTATTTGGCCTTGAGTTACCGGGAGACCAGTGATCTGATTCCTTTGATGGATCTATCGGAACTTATGTTTAGCTATGTCTATCTTATCATTGTCTTGCTCTCTTGTGTTGTTGTTGTCAATACGATGATTATGATCATCAGGGAACGGACGCGCGAGATCGGGATGATGGCCGCTTTGGGGTTGGAAGGAAAGAACATTCTGCAACTCTTTGTGATTGAGGGGGCATTCATGGGGATCGCCGGCAGCCTGGTAGGGGCGGTCCTCGGCCATCTGATCACGGCCTATCTGGGGAAGGTCGGATTCGATTACGGAGAGGCATTATCGGCGATGGATGCGGAGGTGCTCTTTGATACGATGTTCTATCCGGTCGCTTCCGTCGGGAATGCGGTCTTCGCTTTTCTACTGGGGGTAATCGTGGTCACCCTTGCTTGTCTCTTCCCGGCCCGGCGTGCCGCCCGGCTCCAACCGACTGAAGCGATGCGGGCAGGGCAATAGGTGAGGTTGATACCTTTATTACATGTGAAGGGAGTCAATGCCGATGAAAAAACGGGTTTGTTTGTTTGTTTGCGCAATATTGATCTCAATCTTTGCTACTGTTGCTTTGAGTGCGCTGACGGCGGAAGAGATTATTAAGCGGCGGGATGCAAATGAATACTTCGCTACCGCGCAGGTCGAGGCGGAGATGGTCATCATCAACGGGAACCGGCGGATCGTGAAAACCATGACCTCTTTTGCGCAGGGTGATAATGGCTTGGTTGTTTTCACCAACCCGCGGGACCGGGGGACCAAGTTCTTAAAACGCGGCGATGATCTGTGGATGTTCTTTCCGGAGGCGGAGGATCTGGTCAAGATCTCCGGGCATATGTTGAACCAGGGGATCATGGGCAGTGACTTTTCTTACCAGGATGTAATGGAATCGAATAAGTTAATTGACTTATATAACTTTGAATTAATCGGCGAGGAGGAGATCAACGGGCGTCCCTGTTATATTTTGGAGGGGACAGCAGCCGAGGGGAAAGAGGTCTCCTACTATCGGCGGAAATCCTGGGTGGATAAAGTGCGGTTTGTCGGGCTGAAGGAAGAGTTTTATGCCCGGAGCGGGCGGCTACTGAAAGTAATGAATGTTACGAAAGTAGCGGAGGTCGACGGCCGTTGGTACCCGGTGGAGTCGGTAATGGAGGATAAACTGCGGCGGAATACCAGGACCGAGTTTATCATTAAAGCAATTGAGTTTAACCCGCAGATTCCAGCCGGGACCTTTACCCTGGAGAACTTGCGGTAGAAGATTGGCGAAAACAATATGATGAATGTATGTCCAGTGATGAATGGGGATTAAACTTTTAAAGTGAACAGAGTAAGTTTGATCACGAATGACGAGTAACCGGCGCTGAGATCATGCAAAACAACAGTTGGGCGTGTGCGACTTGCTACGGGTTAACGGGCTGTAGTAACCTGTATCGGGTGACGGGTAACGAGGGGCGAGAGGAGGTTTTCCGGTGCGTCGTGGAATAATAGGTTTATTTCTTATAATATGTGCAATATGCATATTGGATGGAATCATGGCGGCGACCCCCGCGTGGGCGGTCGAAGCCGGGGGAAAGGTTGAAGTACTTTATGGCGGCAACTGGATTGAACACGAGAGCTTTAAGGATGGATTAACCGATTATTTGGATCTGGAGCTTGCTCTCCCCCCGCTGGGGAAGACAGAACTTAGTTACGCTTTTCGGATTGGTTCGCCCTTCCAGAATCTGCTGGCCGGTAAAGAGACAACCTATTTCACAAAAAAACTCTATTTGAAACACCGTTTTTCCCGCCTTCATTTGACGCTCGGCCGGCAACCGGTCTCCTGGTCATTTGGGTCGATGCTGAATCCAGTCGATTACACGCTGGGCGCGGAAGCCCTCGCCGAAGAGAGTGACAGCAAGTTTACAAATGCGGTGGAAGCCTATCTCCCGCTGAACTGGAACTCCGGCCTGACGCTGGTGGCCTCCTTTCCTTCAGGATTTGATTTCGAAACGGAGAAGCTGAAATGGGGGGTGAGAGGCCGCTTTGGGGTAAAGGGTTACGACCTGACCGTCAATTATGTGCAGGAAGCGGCGGCCAGGGCGAATGAAGAAGAACCCGGGCTTGAAGGGGTATTTACATTGCCTCCTCTTCCCCGGCAGCGGGTTGGCCTGACTTTCAAGGGCGATCTGGGTCCGGTAGGGGTGTATGGTGCCTTTGGCCGTTATTTCGGCGATGATTCAGTACAAAGCAATAGTTATCTGCTCGGCATCGATTACAGCTATAATATTGGCTACTATAACAAGCTGACCATGCAGTTGGAATACTTGGGGCTTGATCATCTTAATCTGCTTCAGTTACTTGGTCCGATGATCACGATGAGTAGTGGAAAGGAAAGAACGGATCTTTTAACAGGCCGTCTCGCCTATCCGATCGATGAT
>JAKOVI010000157.1 GCA_029782135.1 Bacillota bacterium | reverse complement strand
GGCGCCGTAGCCGTCAGCCGCCGTTAGCGTCACCTCGTTGGCCTCGGTGATCCCCGCCTTCTCCAGAACCTTGCTTAACAGAACCCCTTTAAAGGTGGAAGGTCCCCTTTTGGATTCCGCCTCCAGTTCAACGGCCTCCATCTTCATAATCTCTTCCAGGGTGACAACCGCTTCTTTCCCATCGGGCCCGATTATCTTGATTTCCCAGGCCGATTCCTCTTCCTTGCCCTCTTCCTCGCCAGTGCCGCCGTTTTCTTCCGTTTCCGTTCCCTCTCCGTTCTCGCCGGCCGGCGTGCCTTCATCCTTATCGCAGCCGGGAACGAGGAACAGGGCGGCAGCCAGGATTAGCACCAATAAGACTAGCCAACTTTTTTTCATTTTCTTTACCCCCTGTAAATATGCTTAAATGAAAAACGCTGACCCCGTGTGGCTCAGCGGTTTAACCCGTGATCAGGCAAATTAATGGGCAACCTTCTTTCCACATCGGGAGGCATAACCGTTTCCGGTTATACCTGGCGCCTGCAGTTCTTAGGTATTTCCAAATACCCTTAGATACGGCAGGTCGAAGGTAATGTCTAACAATACTTAATCTTTCGGTTCCGCCCTCCCCTATATTTTTATCGCTGTCGGTGGCGGCAGGCCTTGCCGGTTAACCGCAACCGAAAGAGCCGGCCCAAGATGGACCGGCTCTTTATTGCCCGAAGGATGAAATCTCCTTTCCACCTTGGGAGGCCAACCGGTTTCCCGGTTAACCCTATCGACCGACCTTCATACCGTCACGGCTTAGAATAATCGGTTCGGAGATTATATGTATTGCTTGTCAATTGGCCTTATTCGACACAATTAAGCGGAGATCCTTTTTTTAAGCATAATTGTTTATTTTTATATTTTTTACAAGGCAAGGCTCCTGCTTAGATTTTCAGGCACACGCATAAACACTGGCGAAAGCTTCCCCCTTGGATGCCGGAATTCCCCCTTCGGCAAAGTTGCACATGAGCGCCGGCGGGATATTGCGAACCGCTTTTTTTTGTGGTAAGATATATGCGCCATGCCGAAGTGGCGGAACTGGCAGACGCACACGACTCAAAATCGTGCGGGCTTCGCCCGTGTGGGTTC
>JAKOVI010000147.1 GCA_029782135.1 Bacillota bacterium | reverse complement strand
CCCCTTGGACCTGACCTCTACAATATGTCCCAGCGATTACCCAACAAGCCCTCCCTGAAGAATGGCCGCCATGAACTCCGTCTAACCGGCAATCGGTGGCCGCCGGACAAACACCAAGTTCTTCTACTTTAGCGCCACCCGGTTCCCGGCCGCATTTCTTAAATTCCCAACAGTTCAGTTTCATCATAACGACCTCCATCTGGCGTTATACTCCGGATTGTCGTGATGCGATTTTTGGTTGATTAATTGGACATGCCCGGTCCGCCGGTTACCGACCAGCAAAAAGCCGGCGCTTTTAATCGGTACGGAAAAGTCCCCTTGATGAATGGGCAAAGGCGCTTCCTTACTCCGCCAAAACTCATGATCCCCGGGAAGCAATAGCAGGTTGAACGCCTTCACCGCCCAATAGGGCGAGCCCCCGCAGGAATAATGCTCGGTGATCTCCGCCGCCGGCTGGATATACCCCATGCTCAAATGGTTGGCGTCCGTCAGGATTTCTTGATCAAAGAAGAACTTCGCCCCGCTGTTACAGAGCGTTTTTACTTCGCCGGGCTCCAGATCGAGGCAATTGAGATAATATCCCAGGGCAAGCGGGGCGAGGTAACCGAAACGGTAGATCATTGACCGGCCAAAACACGGGGTACTGCCGTCCCCGGCAAAGAAATAGCGGAAATTACGGGCAAATTCACGGACTCGCTCTTTATAAATCTCCGCCAGTTCCGGATTGGATTCACCGTCCAGGATCACCCATTGGAGGTAATAGTAATGAAAAGCCCAGGCATTGTAGTAATCAATCCGGTTGACATTCCCATCCCGGTACCAGCCCTCGCCCAAATACATCCGGTGACAGGCTTCAAGGTTCTGGTCGATCTGTTTTTGCTCATAAGCCATCCCCAGCTTCTTCAGGACAGTGTTGGTGATCACATTAAACAGTAACCAGTTGTTTTTGTGGTATTTAACCTTCGTGCATTGATAGAGATAGTCGGCCACTTGTTTCTTTTCCGCCGCGTTAAACTGGTCCCAAATATGCGGTTTGGAAAGATAGAGCGACCAGGCTAAAGCGGCGCATTCGACCAAGTGTTGGGCATAATCGGTAATGTCGCCCCAGTATTCCGGATGCTTGGGATCGGTGCCGGCCAGGATCCCCCGCCGGTAAAAGGCCGCCACATCGACTTCTTCCCCTTTATAACGGTATTTACCGGTCTTGCTTTGCGCCAACCAAGGCCCCGCCATAATGAAGGACCGGCTAAAGCCTTCAAGTTCATCAGCCAAGCGCCCGTGATGACTTCTTTGTCCCGGAATCCGTTGCCGGGCCCCGCCTTCCGAGGCGCTGTCGACAATCCCTTTCATCAGCACAAAAAAGGCCTCTTCCCAATGCTTTCGCGTCCATCCGGTAAACGGAGAAAGTTTATAATCAAATGGTTCAGTAAACTCCAGCCTCTTCATTCGTTCTCTTTCCTTTCGCCATTATTTTCGTTCACCAACCCCCTTGATACAATATGGCAAATTTGTAATTAAGATGACCGGGTATCCTTGGCAATTAGTTCTCTAACGTAGCGGTGAGGTTCTTCCGCCCGGTCTTAGAAATTGGTGCAGATAATGAGAGCAAATTTGGTGGAAAAACAAAACTGATCAAAATAAAAAAAACCGCCCCCTCACACTTTCTTAAGTGGAGGGGGCGGTCTGCTTTCATCAGGCCTCAGCGGACCCGTATTTTTTCCCTTTAATCCCATACTGCAGAAGCGCAATGGGAATAAGGATCCCTAACCCAATCAGGTCCGTAATAAAGTCCGGGTGAATCATTAACAGCCCGGCACCGACTGTCAGGATCCGCTGCCAGGTTGAAAGTTTCGTGTGCATAAAGCCTTCCATGCCGACAGCAATCCCATACATCCCCACAAAGGAAGTGAGCGTAAACTGCAGGATCTTTCCAAACGACGCATTGATCAGTAGCATAGACGGATTCAGTACAAACATATAGGGAACAAGAAAAGCCGCGATCGCCAGCTTCGTAGCGTTAACGCCCGTCTTCAGCGGGTTCCCGCCGGCAATAGCCGCCCCGGCATAGGCAGCCAGCGCCACCGGCGGAGTGATATCGGCGACGACCCCAAAGTAAAACACAAAGAAGTGGGCGGCCAGGACCGGTGTCTCCGGGATCAATTTCAAAATGATCGGCGCCGTAATCGTCGCCATAATCACATAGTTCGCCGTCGTCGGCACGCCCATCCCGAGGATGAGACAGGCGATCATCGTGAGGAACAGGGCGAGCAGGTCAATTCCGCCGGAGAGGAAAAGTAATCCCTCGGCAAGCTTCAGCCCGATTCCCGTCAGCGAAACAACGCCGACAATAATCCCGGCGATCGAACAGGCCGCCGCCACCGAAATGGTGTTTTTCGCCCCGTTCTCCAGCGACTGCAGAAAGGCCTTCGGCGTCAAGCGTGTATCCGCCCGGAACATGCTGACAATAATCGCGGTCAGAATGGCCAGGCAAGCCGCACGGGAAGGCGTGTAACCGGATGACATTGTCACGATCAACACCGCAATCGGTAACAATAAATAACCTTTGCGGAAAAACAGACTGAAGAAGCTAGGAAGGGTCTCCTTCGGTAGTCCCTTGAGTCCGGTTTTTTTCGCTTCAAAGTGCACCATCAGAAAGATACCGGTAAAATACAGGACCGCGGGGAAGATGGCGGCGACGGCAATCATGGGATACGGTACCCCGGTCATCTCCGCCATTAGAAAGGCCGCCGCCCCCATGATCGGCGGCATAATTTGTCCACCCGTGGAAGCAGCTGCTTCTACTGCCGCGGCAAAGTCCTTGTCATATCCTGTCTTCTTCATGACCGGAATCGTGATGCTGCCGGAACCGACGGTGTTCGCCACCGAACTCCCGGAGTACATCCCTTCAAGGGCACTGGAAATAACCGCAACCTTCGCCGGTCCGCCGGTTGCCCACCCGGCAATCGAGTTCGCCAGATCGATAAAGAAGGAACCGATATTCGTTTTTTCCAGAAAAGCGCCTAGAATAATAAACAAAACAATAAAAGTCGAACAAACGCCAATCGGTGTACCAATGACCCCATCGAGCGTGTAAAACAGTGTATAAATAATCCGCCTTAGGGAATAGCCGGCATAAAAGGCATAGCCGACAAAAGCACCAGCCACCACTAAGATTGGAAGGCCCACCACCCGGCGGCAGACCTCGGCCGTAATCAGTACCCCCACCAGGCCGACAATTGTATCAAATTGCGAAATACGGGTCGCCTTCACAGCCAGATCGGCAAAATTAACAACATAATAAAAGTAACATGCAGCGCCCACGAGGCCGAGCAGTAGATCATACCAGGGTACATAATTTTCCCGTTTGGGCGCACGTTTTCGCGCCGGATAAAGGGTAAACGCCAGGAAAACGATCAGCCCGACGAAAGAGGCCCGCCGGATTTGTTCCGGCCAAACACTAATGAGATTCATATAAAAAACATATAGTGAGAACGCTGCCAGCAGACAGCGGACGATCTTCTTCGGAACACCGGCAAAACGCCGCGTATTGGACTCTCGATCATACTCGGCCATCACGGCCTCAACATCAACCGACGTTATAATGTCGCTTGCGGATTGGGTTGCTTTGTTGAGTTCTGACATTCTATCATCCCCTATCGAAGTTATATTTTAAAACCGGATCTTAAGTAATGATCCTTAAAAATCCAGTTCTTGAAGGTTAATATCAAAAAAGTTTCCGTCCAATCATAAAGCGAACGGTGGTATTGTGGCCACAGAGTTCGCGCAGGCTAATATGCTCCCCGCCAATCTGTAAAGTATGATCGGAAACAGTACCGACAATATAAGAAAGGCGCTTGAGGGGCCGGTTAAAACCGCTGACAATCATCGAACCGTCCGGTCCGTATTCCAGGCTCTGCCCCTCCTCAATCTCGGTTTGCACACCAGCGCCAAAGGAATAGTAAATTGTACGGACAACGTAAATGGTTCCCTTTTTGATTTGATAAACGTCAGTGACTGGAGTTTGGTTCACCGAATGAACGAAGGTGACGGAGAACTCTTCCCCCTCTTTCAACGGGAAAGACCTGATTATTTCGCCGGTGTCTCCATTTTTTAGGATGAGGCACGGCGTCGCCAATCTAAAAAGTAAAAAAACAGAGGCCGTGATGGTAACCAGGATCGCGGCCCCCGTTCGTAGCCTTTTTCCAAGCACTACTTGAGAACACCAATCTCTTTATAGTATTTCTCCGCTCCCGGATGCAGAGGGATCGAGATACTCGAAATGGAATAGACCGGATCCAACTCGGCTCCTTTGGGATGGCCCTTTGTGATTTCATCGGCATTTTCAAACAGGGCTTTGGTCATTTTATAGACCAGATCGTTATCAAGATTGTCCCTGACGATGAAGCTGGCCACCACCGCGACCGTCTGCGCATTGTAATCAACGCCCTTATAGGTACCGGCCGGGATCTTGTATTTAGTATAGAAAGGATACTTCTCAATTAGTTTCGCCGCATGTTCGTCGTCGACTTCCAGTAATTTAATCGGGTTGGAAGTCGTCAATTCAACAATCGCCGTGGTCGGCGCACCAGCGACACAGAAGAAGGCATCAATCTTTCCGTCCTTAAACGCCGCCGCGCTGTCGCCAAAGCTCAAGTTGTTAACGATAATATCATTAAAGGTGATCCCATAGGCCTCAAGAATCTGGCGGGCGTTAAACTC
>JAKOVI010000134.1 GCA_029782135.1 Bacillota bacterium | reverse complement strand
CCGTGTGTGTGCGGATGCCCCGCTTCGCGGGCATCCACTCCGCTTTGCTCCGTTTAGTCTTACGGTGTCTCGTAGAGTCTAGGCGTGTCTATCAGTGAGGGATTTTTACACTATTGTCGGTAGGATAACCCGGACAATCTTCAATAATAGGATGTCCGGTTGTAGGACCGTGGACCTGAGTAGCAAGGAATTTAAAGCCATCAAACCAAGCAAGTTCTACGTGTTCGGCCTCGTAACCGGCAACCCGCCGCAAATGATCTTCTTTCCCGGTATGCTCCGGCAAAGCTATTACATTGCCGAAAGGCGTACCCGCCGCAATGTATTGACCCGCCGCAAGGATATAACCGCCCTTATCGTAAATCGTGCCGTGGTAAGGACAATCGGCCCCGCAAGGAACCTTATAGGCCGGATCGCCGTTAGAATCCGGTTCGGATTGCAGGATCGCAACCGTGTAAGATGCGAGAGTGTTTGAACGACCGTAAGCACATTGAACCTTTTCGAATGTGTCGGAGATACCTTGCTCGATTGCGATTTCCTGAGCCAGGCTAATTTGAGTACCGGATTCCAAGCGTATATGAACGCCGTGAGGAGTCGTAAGCGAGTCCGGCATATTGACGGCCCTTTCAAACGGCGAAAGGATTTGCGGAGCCTGCGGAGCCTTAGAACAAACCGAAGTAAGAAAGGCAACGATAAATATCAAAAGAAATTTATACATAAAAATATATGGTCGGAAGCGCGAAATCCGAAAGTAAGGAATCTGTCAAAATGTCATTTTCGTAAGTAGCAAGCTCAAGTATGCTGTTACTAACCCGGTAAAACTCGAACCTGCGCTTTGACACCGAATCTATGTCTCCAGCAAAACGGTCAATAAAAAACTTGTGATTTATAAAAGCCGAATCTAAAAACATCCGATACGTTCCGCCTGTGAGATACGACCAAGTAGGCGTACCACCGGCGCCGTTCTCAAGTTCGATAACGGTCGGAGCAAAGGCACCGATTTGAGTGATTAACGCCCTATAAAGGCCCGGCCTTAAATCTCTGATGATATTACTCATAATTAGATATTAGGATTTGCAGGAACCAAAAAGCCTAAGACGTAAACATTTACGAAGCCAGAAGCAACCCCGGCCCCGGTGCTGTCATTTACACTTAAATTACTCGGAACTATGCGCCCTTGAAATCCGCCGCTATATCTCACGATACTGCAAGCCCCGGCCTGATTTAATTGTAAATCGTGCCACTGAATAGTATCGTTATACCCGCCAGAATCTTGTATGTACAAATGCTCCGGATCGACACCCGCTGAAACGTCGGACTCCGAAACAAAAATGATTGCCTGTAAAACCAAATTGAAACCCGGAACGCCGTCAAACAACGGCCTTGCAATTAAAGACAGATCCCATCTGTTAGCCTGAACGACAGACGAGCAAAGCCCTTTTGTATATTCGCTGAAAGACGTAAAATGCCCTTTTACGTTCGCGGCCGGTCCAACCTGATTAACTTGATCACTCATTCCTAAAACTCACTCCAAGTGAAAGCAATTACAATTACAATTATTGCGATTGCGGCCAAATATCTTTGTTGACCTGAAAACGTATAACCCGATTTCGCCGCCTGTCCGTATTTGTCGGAACCGTTCGGAACATTTCCGAGTAACCAATCTAAGCCGAGATACCTTGTAACCACATTCCCGCCCCCGGATGAAACCGGAACGGCCCCGGCCCCGGAGCCCGTCGGAGATCCCGCGTTTTCGTCTCCGACGAGATATTGTCGATAACGTCCATCCGTATAAGATCCCCAAGCCCTTAGACCTTGTTGCTGATATATCTGCAAAGCGGCCCTTGCATTATTTACCGGATCCGTAAGATTCGCCGCCGAGTATTCCGGATGAGCCAACAAGTTAATTTGAAAAAGACCTATCGACGCTTCCGGCAACCTTTGCCCTTGTCCGGCCCGCCGATAGCGCGTTATGGTCGGATCGCCGTTTGACTCGCCCAAACCGATTGCCGCCATTATCGGTATTAGGAATTCAGGCCAACCGGCCTGCCTTAAAACCTGCCTGATTTGCTCATTTGACAGCGCCATTATCGCAACTTCTTAAAAGGATCCGGCAAGCCCTCGACGGACCCTAAAACTGTAAGACTGCCGATCATAGTTGTAAAAGTCGGTTGAACGTCTCCGGACGTGTTCGGAGCCGTGAGAATTACCGTCGCTTCGGTATTCTCCGGAATATAAATACCCGCGTCTCCGAACGGAATAAAGTCCGCGGCCTGTGACAAATTAACGTCTATGATCGGTTCCAAGTCCGTCGTATTGTCGAAATCATCCGGAACCAGGATTGCGGCCTCATCTTCGTATGCACCCTTTAGGACCATCAACCGGCCTTGAACGAAAACAACTGCCGGAGCCGATGCATCGACACCATAGGAATATTGAACGCCCCGGATCCTTTGGCCAACTTGTTGCTGAGCCGGTAAGCGGACGATTACGTTTCGCTGTTTTCCGGCAACCGTCAATTGACCCCGAGCCGCTTGATTAAATGCCCTTTTGATAGCCATATTCTTTATGCAACTAAAGCCGCTTCTCCCGCCGTTTTTGCCGCTTCAACCGCCTTTTCCTTGACCGCCCGACCGGTTGCCGTTTGTTGACTCAAGAGATATAAACCGACCGCCAAAAGGACCAGAGCAACTAAGCCGATAAACTGCAATTTTATGTAATGCACGATCCGGTTTTCGCCATCGGTCGGAGCCGGAGCATCAACCGGAGCCACCGGCCCGTTAGGTAGAATATTCGGCCCCAAATTCATATCACCGACCGGAAAGAATCCGGGCAAATTCAAAGGAACCGGATTCATAGTTGCAAAGCTCGCATTTTGAGACGGCAAAAAGGACCCGGACAAAACCGAGTTAGATCCGCCCAAGTTTGCAATTGTCGGAGACCCGAAACGATAATTTGAAAGGACCGGAAAGAAATTATTCATTCCGACTTGATGGAGACTTTCATTTCCGCCTAAGTACATCATTATTTGAATCTCTTATAGACCAGATAACCAACAATTCCGACACCCGCCAAAACCGCCAGATAAATCGGCGGAATTCCATTTGTCACCGGTTGCGGAGCCTGCGGAGTGAATAGATAAGCCGGTCCATTCGCATTAACAGACGTTCGCGGACTCGGAGTTAAAAGGCCTGTGATAGCATCCCAAACCGTACCCGGAACGACCGGAGACCACGGCGGAGTCTCAACCGTTCCGCCCCCGGTCCCGGTCCCGGTTCCTGTGCCGGTTCCGGTTCCGGTCCCGGTCCCGGTCGGCGGATCGCTTGGACACGGTTCCCCGCCCGGAGTCCCGCAACCGCCCCCGGTTCCGCCGCCGGTTCCGCCGGTTCCGCCGCATATTTCGCCGGGCAAACAATCACGCGGTTCTATCGGCGGAGCCGGTATCAGATCATTAAAAACCGGCGTGAAAACGTGATACTTGTCTCCGGCCCCGGCAACCGTGGCATAATTCGCACTTTGCGGAATTGAAAAACCGCCGATATATCCGCCCGATCCCGGATAACTCCGCGAACCGTTCGGACCTGTAATTAAACCGCCGTAATTTCCGATCATATTGTTAAAACCCAAAGCCCCAACCGCCGCCGCCGTTAGGATTAAAACCCGGCGTAGAATATCCGCCGCCGCCGATATTGAACCCGCCGCCTGAGCCGAATATATCTCCGAGTAAAGGCGTAAACGTATTAAGTCCGCCCAAGATCCCGGTCAACCAACTATTTCGCGAACTCTGCTGATTTTGAGCCCGGATTGCCGCCAACTGAGCCTGCAACGCCGCCGCCGCCTGTGACGACTGCAATTGATAAGCCAGATTCGCGGAATTCGCCGCCGAATTCGCGGAAACGGTCGCAACCTGAACCGCCGTTTGATTGTTCGCCGTGTTGATCCTTTCCGCCGCCGCCTGTGACGATTGACCTTGCAAGTAACCCAAAAGAGTAGAAACGAGTCCAACCCGGTTTTGTTCGTCTATCGTTCTTTCATTTGAAGCGATAGTAGCAAGCGCCGTGGTATCACTTCCGCCGATAGTTTGAACGGTCGGAGCCGATCCGCCTTTGCGTGAAACCACGAAAAGGATAACCACCGCTCCGAGAATCACCCACCAATATTTTTGAAGCAATTCCATTCGGACCCCTTAGAAATACCTGTAAGAATACGGTTGCGGTAAATTGATCTTCGGTTGCTGAGACAACGGCAAGTTTCCGGCGTATCCGCCCGGATTGACGACCGGAGCCGGAGCGTTAATCGGAGCCGCGTACCGATAACCGATATTGCCCGGAGCCGGATGCGCGTTATAAGGCAAAACCGTATTATTGTTTAGTAACGGCTGATTAGCTGAGACGTACCGAGCGCCGAAACCATAGTTTCCGCGCTGATACCCTTGCAACCGTTCAAGCGTGCTTTTATCGTTTCCCTTTCCGCAACCGCAACTCATATTTAACGCCCCTGCAAAGTCTTGAAAATGTTCGTGCCGAAACTCGAAAGCGAACCGATTACGGTTGAAGCTCCCGACGCGTTATCGACAAGTAGATAAACGAAAACCAGAGCCAAAGCGGTTCCGGCAAGTTTTTCAAATGTACTCATATTTTTAGTTTCCTGTTACCCGATTTGCCAACTTGTTTGAAGCAAGCAATAAAGCCGAAACGATCACAAGTGAGAAAAGCCACTTTCCCCACATCTTATTAGCACCGGCAAAAGCCGTTATCGCGATTATTCCGACAACTAAATATCCCCAATTCGCAATTTTCATAATCCAACCATTCCCCGAACACTTGTGTATAACTGCGGATTTGTCGGAGCAATTCCCGGCAAAGCCCCGCTTGTCGGAGTAGCAGGACCAACCGAGGCCGGTCCGGTTGAATCCTGCCGATCACCGAAAATCAGGCAATTCGCGCAACCTTGCAGACAATAAAACTTGTCAGAGATCACGACATAAAAGAGCAAAAGCCCGACGACAACTAAAAGGAAAGCCGATCCATTCATAATTTTTCGGGAGCCGTGGTAAAGAGACAGTTAGAAACCCACGGCAAGCGGAGAACCGTCAACCCGCTTAAAAGCCGGTTCTCCGCCTTTCCCGCAAGTTAGGCCGCAAGGACCCAAGTCGAAGCACCAGGAATCGGGAAACGCGTAAAAACGTATTTCCATATCGGAATAAAGATGATCGCCGCCGCCGAGATTGTCAGACCGTTATAAACGGTCGGACGGATCGACTTGAAATCATCATCGGTTCCGAGACGTTTCGCCAGAAGCATAAACCCGATCAACAAACCGGCCAGAACGACACCGGCAACGACCGGCGAACTTTGACCGCCGATTGCAACCGCCCTTGCAACCGGATCCGGAGAATCGGTATTAGGAACCGCCGCCCCCGCCCGGGCCATTGTCGTGTTTGCCCCGGTTCCGCCGACTGCAACCGTTTGACCGGTTGCACTCGGATAGATCGAACGATAAGAGAAATTGTTTACATCCATTTTGTTATTTGCCCCCTTTTAGTTCGTCGGAACCTGAATAAATTCGCGAATCGTGACGAGCGTATTGTTAGACGATCCCAAAGTCGTTCCGGACGTAACTGTGACGATTGACTCCATCGTAGTCGTTCGTTCCGAGTCGAAAAAGTCGCGTCCATCGGACTCCTCGCAAATTCCGTACGCCTGAGACATATCCGTAACGATCACGCCGGTTTGAGCCGCAACGCCGTAATTTTCGCGATGCTGAAATTTGACGAGCCGTTTTTCGCGGTCATATACGGTGTCGGACTGTTGCAACTTCAGTTTCACTGAGTCGTAGGCATCGGACCGCAAAGCGTCAACATTCAAAATCTGAATTAGACGCGAGATCTTTCCGGCCCTCGGAACCGTATAGACGACTTCGCCGGTAGCCGAAAAAGATTGCTGTTGCTCGATCACCTTGTGAAGTATCACCGGCGGAATCATAACTGCGGTCGGGTCCGGCACTTCGTAATACTCGTAGTAAACGTGAGCCGTTCCGGACAAAGCCGTGATATTCGAAGCAATATCGGAATTTGCAGAAGCAAAGGTGAGATTCAAAGTCATTTGAACTTCGGGAGCCTGCAAATTGATCATCCCGGCCTCGAAATTGAAACCGTTCGACTGATTTACCGGAACTTCGAGAGCAATTTTCATTGCTCCGGTTGTAGTCGGAGCCGCATATAAAGCCGAGTCCAGACCCGCCGTTTCATCAAACTTATTGACCTTTCTTTGCAGATTGTTCATTAAGAACAAACCGAAACCGGAAACGTCGACAAGGTCCTGAGCCGCGTTATTCAATTGGAGTTTGACGCGTTTTATTGCCGCCCAAACTCCATAATTGCCGTACGTTCCCGCCGACGAAAACGTCGCGTCCAACTCCAGAACGATCCAAAGCCGAGACAAGAGCCCGATCTTTGGCAATTCCAAGCTCGCGCCGTCGCCGTTTACGAAAGTAACTGTGCCAACCTTTTTGACTCGCTGTCTTGTATTGAAGCGGAAAGGCCGCAACTGAGGTGCTCCACCATCCATATTATTATTCTCCTAGTTTAATTTTACGCGGCCTTTCTGAGTGTTCGACTTCATCCGCGATAAGAAATTCATACCTTTTCAATTTATTCAAACTGTCAACCGAAAACCCTTTGATCTCCTCGATCTTTTTTTTGTCCTGCGGCATTTGCAATTTGAAAACGTAATAGTTTTCAGACTCCGACAGGATAAATTGCGGTATCAGTGACGGCCTTTGTGTAGCCATCAAGCAAGTTATGCCGCGTTCGCGGCCCCGCGTCAGTATTGCCCGGAAATAGAAAGGAATGTAATCCCGCCCGGTGCATCCGTAGACTTCATCGACATAAAGGACCGTGTTCCGCCTGAGATAGATCCACTTAAAAAACCTTTCTGCATAATCCCAATTTTTTTCATCCGGTATTTCGTGAATGTTCGGTTGATAGATCAACCTTTCGTCCTTTGCCTTGATCAGCTTTTCAAAATCCTTATAGATCACATAACCCGGCCAATCCGCCGATTTCATTTGCCCCTTTACGTCATAAACGACAACGTACCGGTAGTATTTTGTCAGGAACGACCGAGCCAAAGTCGTTTTTCCGGAACCGGTCATTCCTATCAATGCCGTTCGCGAATTCGGTTGCGGTATTGTGAACTTCATTCATCTAAACGCCTTTCCAACTCTTTTTCGAGTTATTCCGTAATTCCGCCGCCCGGCTTTTCATATTCTCGATAGCATTATCTAGCGGCCCGATCACCGGGTTTAGTCCAAACCATTCAACCCAAAAATTCCAAGTTTTCCGATGATTACAAGCGTTCAACTCATCGACCAGATAAGGCCGCTTGAAGTGACGAAACCAAAATATCTGATAATCGCAAAACATCAATCAATTAGAAAATAGTCGTTTTGTACTCCGGTTTGCTCCTCTAATTCCGCCGAAATTTGATGCACTAGCTGAATTAGAGATACCGCTTCATCACGCGTTATTGCGTCAATCCGCGCCGAAAATGTGGCCAAAATAGGCCTCAACATCATTTTGGCTTTCAAGTCCGCCGCGTCCACGGCTTTGTTGATCGCCTTTTTCAAAAGGAATTGAACCGCTATTTCCGGCAACACTTTCGGAACGACTTCCGGAACGACCGGCCCCGGAGCCTGCTGTAATTCTTGATTCATAAGTAAACATCACACGCGGGTAAACTACCGCAAAACCGACCATCAAAAGAGAAATATAAGGCGCGTATTCCTTTAGAAGTTTTTCGACTTTCTTGCTTTGCTTTGCCGGAAAAGTCTCGATTACATCTAAAATCGCTTTAGCCAGGTCCGCACTTTCTTTGCCCGATAATTCCCAATGCGGAGCATTAAGTAAATTCGCCGGTATCAGGAAAAGACTTCCCAAAACTTCCGCCGCGAACTTTTGTTTTTCGGATTTCGTGAATTTCAGGAAGTCCGATTTATCTTCAAAGACCTGATCAGGTTTTACCGACCGTGGAGCATTTTCCTGAAAATCCCCAAAAAGCCCCCCGGATTTTCGCTTTCCACTGTGACCGGTTCCGGTTCCGGCGTCGGTTCCGGTAGCTCGATTTCTTCCGTCGTCTCGCTGTTTTCTTGGTCGGCCTCGCTTTCTTCGCGGAGCAACTCCATCATCTCCGCCACTTCCGCCCGGAGTGAATTCAACTCCGCCTGAGTCGCCCAAGCCGTTTCCGCCGCCGCCAATGCTGTCTGAGTCGCCGCCTGAGCCTGATCCTGAGCGTTCTCCGTCTCCGTCTCCAGAGTCTCCACCGTCTCCGCCAGATGCTCCGTTTCCGACTCCAACCGCCCCAAAGTCCGCTCCGATGTTTCCGCCGTCTCCGTCTCCGTCTCCGGACTCGAAACGATTATCGTTTCCGTCATTTTCGGTTTGCTCCGTTTCTTCGATTCTTTCTAGTTCGATCCGCATATCAAATGCAAACGTGATTGCCGATTTCGTCAATTATGAAATTGTCGGAAAGTGTTCCGACAGCTTCCGCATTGTCCGACTGTGCCGGAGCCGGTTCCGTATTGTCCGACTGTGCCGGATCCGGTTCCGCTCCCGGAACGATTTGATTATTTGCTCCGAAAAGAATATCCATCGTATTTGCACTCCCTCTTTTTTTCTAAAGACTCTAAGAGCCTTTCTGTCAAGTCGTTATTTTGTTTGATAAGCTTGTTTCTTTCATCCGATTGCTTTGTGTTTTGCCGCGAAAAATAGGCGAAAGCAATTAAGCTAACTGCCGTCGGATAACCATATTTATCGACAATCGCGAAAAGGTCGAAACTCGGAGCCATTGAAACGGCCTGAAAAGCTAACATCAAAAAGACCGAGTAGATCACGCCAAAGATGCCATTCATAATTCCAAGTGAGGTTTGTCCTTAAAATGTTTCCAATTGCCGCCCCATTTCAAACCGACCGCCGCCGCCCACGGTCCTAATTTCGCATAAAGCGAATCATTCCAAGTTACTTCGCCATTAACAACGAAAGCCACATCAACCGCCGTTCCTTTGTTGTGATTCGATTGACCGCCCCGCGCGTTAGTTACGATCTTTCCCGGCTTTGTTCGCCCCAAAGCATAAAGCCGGTTTTGTTCGGCAATTGAACGGAATCCCTGAGTAACTACCAGAGAAAAGCCCCGCGATTTCGCCAGAGATATTAACCGCGTGACCTTTTGGACCAGCTCCGGCTTTAACTCCGGATCGCCTAAGCGGTCCGCGTTCAATTGCTGAATTCTTTCGTCTGAAAACATATTTATCGGATTGCCGCCGGAGCCGGTGGTATCGGCCTGTCAGTTACGACCGCCGAAAGAACGTCGGCAACGTAATCCAATGTTATGCCGATAATGTCATCCTTGCCGGTGTCATTGGCATCTTGATTGCGGAAAGTCTGCGCCGCGTAGTGAATCGGCGCGATAGCCATTTGAACGAAAAATTTCCAACTCATTTGAATAACTCCCTAAAGATTAAAGCGTAAATAAGTGTCCAAACCACCAGGCCAATCGAACGCTTAAAATCAACGGCCTGAGCAAACCAATAAAGCGAATGTTTGTTGAACATAAAAAAGCCCCGGCAACTAAGCCGGAGCAAATGAAAGCGTGATAATATGATTTTTTGGCGGAACGCGAATTGCGTTAGCTTGGCAATAACGCGCTTCTCAACAACTCGCACTTGTTGAAACACGTTCCGCCGCCTTTTCCTTTGTGAGGAAAAAACCTAAAGATATAGTTTATGGATTGATTCGCGCCATTGAAGAAAAACAATTGTTTACAGTGTTTCGCAATAAGAAAGACGCGGAGACAGCCCAAAAACACCTTTGAGATACTCCGGACATAATTGCGAGATTCAAAAAACGCCGCCAAGCGTGTAGGAATATTCTTACCACACAATATTTTGTGCTGTCAAGCGATTATTCAAAAGAGCTCGGAAAATATTTTTTGCCGCGAAATTCGAAATACTCGATTGCCAAAACATCCGCGATATATCCGACTTTTTCCGCAAAGATCGCCGCCGCTTCCCCGAAAGTCTCCGCGTTTAGGATCTCGTTTATCTGCTCCGAATCAACTAGATCCTTTATTTCCCGGTCGCGAATATCCTTGCTTTTGCCGGAGCCTAATTTGAAACGGCCTTTCATTTTGAACAACTCGACACCCGAAAAATCAAAATCTACTCTTAGGTCCGGAAAAAACTCCGGAGCCGGAGCCGGAACCGGTCGCGGTCGCGGAGCCGGTCGCGGAGCCGCTTTCTTTTCCCTTACGACTTCCCGAAAAAGCCGCTTGTAATAACTGCTTAAATTCTCCGGAGCAGTTACCGGCTTTCCGGCTTTTGCGGCCCTTTGAATCCGCCTTTGTGCCGATTTGACCTTGATAGATTCGGCCTGAGCAATCTTTTCGGCAACGCGCCGCTGTACTGTCTTTTTAGCTTTCATTTTCCCGGACCTCGCTTTCTATCTGCATAGCATTTTTCCCCGCAAGGATCGCGGCCCGGACCTTTTCGCCCGGCGCGGTCCATTCGTGCGTAAATTTGTTTGGATCCGAAACCGCCGTTTTGTCGAATTCCATCCGCCACTTTTCCGAGTCCGAGAAATACATCAAACAATCGTGATTTACCGCAAAAGGTAAAACTTTGGTGTACTGATAGACATCTAAGACATTTCGGAGCAAATTTGCTCCCGCAAGTGAAACTATCGAAGCCCGCCAATCCGGCCGGAATAATTCCGTATTGTATCCGGTCCGGTTTTCCAAACGTCCGAGCCAACCGAAAAAGATAGTGTACATTGTCTTAAATGCACCGTTCGCGGCCTTTTGCTCCGGATCGGTTGAACGCGTTTCCCGGATCGCATCACCCAACCGGACCGCGAACTTTTCAAAAAGCCGCTCCGGTTTTCGCCAGATCCAACCCCGCTTTATTTTGATCGGCCTTGTCGTAAATTGTTCAATGATTGGCAAGTATGCACTCATAAACAAAGTCGAATCACCGAAAAAATCAGCCAGGAACCGGGCAAACTCCGGTTTAAAGACATTCTCAAAGATCGGCTTTTCAATTTCGACAAGTCCAACCGCCTTGCCTTGCCCGGTATAAGGCACATTTTCGATATACTCATAAGGCCCGGACCCGACCATAACGGCCCGGGCCGCGCTGAGAAACATCATCCGTTTGTCAAAAGCGTGAACCCAATCTAAACCCTTTTCTCGATCATTAAGATCGAAAACCCGGATAATATCGCTTTCCATTTTTTCGATAAATGGAGCCCAATAATTGTCCGGATCATCCGTTACCAGAAGCGGCCTTTGTTTGAGAGTCGAAACGAAAAGATCACGCGCCGCCCTTTGCGGAAAAGTCGGAGACATTCCTAGTTTGTCGTGAAACACTCCGATTGCGTTAAAGAGTAAAAACGGATCTGTAATTTCATCAAAAGGCCACCTTTCCCGGCAAAGGCCCGGAAAATGGACAGAACAGCGAAATCCGGTATCATCCCAAGCCGTGAGCATATTTTCGAACCGCCCGGACGGACGGACTTCCCAACCGTCGGCGCGTAAATGATGATCACCGAATTTTGTGCCGTCCGGACGGCTTTCAATCGTTTCAACCGCCTTTTTGCAATCGTTCCAAAAATCGCTCCCTTTGGTCAGCCATAAAGTCGTTAAATTGTTCGCTTTGCAGAATCGAAAGATCAACTCCAGATCCCAACCCATCGGCTTTATTTTCACTTTCGCCGGTAATACTCCGAGCCGCGTTATTATAAAATTGTCGTGTGTTACTCCTAGCATTTTCAAAACCTCTTAGCCTAGACTTTGGATACCACGGCTTTGCGTTTACAACCGGCGCCGGTTGTTCGCGTTCGCCAACGTAAGAAAGAACTTTACTGAATAATTTCTCGAAATCTTCCTCGCTGTATTCCGCCCTTATATGCAAAACGAAATTGCCTTTCGTGTCGTGTACTTCCGCTTCATCGGTTGCACCCGGAACCCGGAGCGTCGCAATTTGCCCGAATTCCGCTTCACACTCCCACTTGGCCCGGAGAACATAATTAGGCCCCAACTCCATCAGCTTTCTAGCCATTAGATCGGTCGGAACTCCAAGCCGCTTGCCCTCGGAAACTATCTTTTTAGTCAACCTTTTCCAATTCAAAAGCAACGTGCCTAAAATATCTTCCGGTGTACGCGGTAAGCGTTCTTTTCGTTCTTTCCAGAACCCGAACGCCTTTAGATCCGCCCCGGCCTCGGTTCCGCAAGTTTCCCGGATTGCCCGGATCCAATTCGTATTGTAGTGTGAATTCGCCCGGACCTTTACGAGCAAAGATTCTAATAGGTCGGCAAACTCCGGAGAAAATACATATCCGGTTGATTGCTGTTTTTTCGTTTTGAAGTCGTAAGTGTTCTCCTCGACAGAGACAAACGGAAAATGCCTTGTGCCGTGATGATTGTAAAAACCACGGTTCCATTCTTTGAGTTTTTTCCTGAGATTTACTACGTAGTTTCGACAAGTCGGAGAATCCGGACAGCCTAAATGCTCCGCTAAAAAGTAATCATTAAAACGATATACTTTTCCCGGAACCGTGAGAGTCTTTATCACATAGATAAACCGGATCGCTTGCCGTGAGACTCCGAGATTACGCAGAACGTAATTAAACAAAACGGCCCTTTCGTGTTCCGATTGCCTTTCGGTCGGTTTGCCGTTCGTCAGCTCGGGCCGATGATCGTTTCTATGCTTTGAATTAACTTGATCGGTTTGCATCCCTTAGCCTGAACGAAACCCTGTAAACGTTTGAGAGTTTACAAAATCCCTCGATACTTAGCAATGTGATTTTAAAATTAAAAACGCGGTAGCGGGCAATCCCTTTCGGCTAAGACGGGAAAACTGAAACACTACCGCGTTAATTTGTTGATAGGCCCGGCCTGCCAACAAAATTAAGATTCTTTTTCAGTTTCATTTTCCATTCGCCTTAGCCAAAGAAATCATATATCAGCTTTTTAAGAATTGCAACTTTCTTTTTTTTACCTACGTAACACTTTTCATACGTAACCATTTTGCACTTTTTCATTTTCAACCCCGGATCGAATTCTTAGGCCGGTAAATACGGTGTAAAAACAAAGCCGGACCGCTTTGCGGTCCGCGTGAAAAAAGAGAATAGACGTAAAAAAACGAGCATAATATCTTTCTCTTAATATAATGCTCGTTTTTTGACCTATCCGATTTTATTAGGCTTTAGCCCGGTTTTTCGGTTTTGCCTTTTGAAATGGTCGGCTTTGCGTTCGCGAAAACTTCGTTTACGACCGCCTGCAAGTATGACCGCGTAATTTTCCACTTACCGGCAATTTTCTCTGAATGTTCCCGGATCATCTTTTGAGAAAGGCCGGTCAACTGCGCGGCCTCGCGCGGAGTGAGTAGGATCTTATGCGGTAAAAGAAAGGTTGCAACGAAATCCTTATCACTCACTCGACTGATCGGCGCGGTTTGAGCAACCGGAACCGCCTGAGCCACTTTTTCAATCTCTGCCGGTCCCTGGTCCTCGACAGTGATAATATTGTCGTCAGCTCGATCCGTGGCCCTAAGATCGTCATTCCCGGTAATGTTCGCCGCAAAGATCCGGGCAAAACGATCATCGAAACTAACACGACCGTTCATTTCGTTTTTGTGAAATCCGGTTTTTTCCCGGAATTCCCGGCTTTCCGGAGTCTTTCCGTCTCCGATATACCTTTCCACTGTCTTTTCGTGAATCCCTAACAGTTCCGCGAACTGCTGTTTGCTTATTCGTTTGCTCATTGTAAAATGCCCTCCATTTCGTCTATCGTTTTTTCTAGCCGTTTCCGTACATTCCCAAGCGACAGAATCGCGGCCTTTAATTCTTGAACCTGATTTTGTGCATCCTCGCTTAACTTCATTCTGCCAACCGGAATTAACCTTAGATCGCAATCACATTCCCGGATAGTTGCGTTCACCCGGTCCAAAGCATCCTCGACATATACCAAAGCCCGGCGCGTGTGATTCTGTATTTTTTCGTTCATTTCAAAGCCTCCAAAACCATCTGTGCGGCCTCTTTTGCCGCCGTGTAGTACCCGATTGAATAGCCCAAAAGAAAGATCACGCCGTACCATATCGCAAAGCGTATTTTGAGCCTTTGAACTGTGTCTTGTTTTTTCATCGTCTTAGCCTCCGATTTTTGAAAGGCCCTTAGTCACTCCGGGCCGGTCCTGATTTAATTGACTAATTTTCCGTCTGTGTAATACCACAGTTTCCCAGATTCAAAATGCCGCCGCTCATTTTCGTTCAACGTTGTTCCGTTGTATGACGCGGTTCCTGTGATAATACAATCGAAATGAGGCACGCTTTGTAGGACCTTTTTTGCCGCGTTAAGGTCCGATCCAAAGGCCCGGATATATTTAATATCCCAACCCTCCACCCCGCTGATCGGGTCCTTTGTATAAATCTCAAAGTCAAAAACTTCTAATTGATCGTTCATAGTCTTAGCCACTCCGTTGTTTTATTCCGGACCCCGGCCCGGTGTCTTAATTATACCAAAATGTATAGACAAGTCAAGACAATAAAGACAATTTCCGATAAACGGAGCAAAGCGGAGTGATTGCCCGCGAAGCGGAGCAATCGCACACACACGG
>JAKOVI010000107.1 GCA_029782135.1 Bacillota bacterium | reverse complement strand
TCAGTACAAAGCAATAGTTATCTGCTCGGCATCGATTACAGCTATAATATTGGCTACTATAACAAGCTGACCATGCAGTTGGAATACTTGGGGCTTGATCATCTTAATCTGCTTCAGTTACTTGGTCCGATGATCACGATGAGTAGTGGAAAGGAAAGAACGGATCTTTTAACAGGCCGTCTCGCCTATCCGATCGATGATTTTTCCGCGGTGGCCTTAACCGTCATTGCCAATCTTGACGGAAGCAAGTATTTGGTGGCACCAAGATATCAAAATGCGCTTCCCGGGAATATCGACCTGGATCTCGGGTTTTCGTTTTACTTGAGTGAGAGCGAGTCGAATGCCATTTCTGTCACGGTGGGTCTAAGTTATTCATTTTAGGGAGTTACTTCCCAGAGCAAAAGGCTAGACTTGTAACAATAGTTGTTTAAGAAGGTAAAATAAAAACGCGTTGTCCGGCCGGGATTGTCCTGCCGGATTTTTTTATCAAGCAGTCTAATGCTCGTTTACGGCCGTCCGGAGAGGCAGTTAAATAGTTGTGTATACTTGACAATAGTTGTGTTTAGTTATAATATAAAGTAGGGTGACTTTTAATGGAAAAATATCTTACCGCCTATGAACTGGCGGACCTTCTAAATCTGTCGGTGGAGACGATCTGGCGGTACACACGGGAGAACAAGATTCCCGTGATAAAGCTTGGGAAGAAACAATACCGTTACAAAAAGGAAGAGGTGCTGGCAGCCCTGGCGGCCAGTGGGGCTCTTGTCCGGGAAGGACAGGCAATCTATGCCAAGCAAGGCGAATACACCTATGAAGACTACTTGAAACTCCCGGAAGAGCCGGGTTACCGCTATGAAATCCTCGACGGGTTCCTGGTTAAAGAACCCTCGCCTTTGCTTCAACACCAACGGGTATCCCGGGAACTAGGGTTTCAGCTGAAAATTTTCTTTGACGAATTTGATCCACAGGGAGAAATCTTCGATGCCCCGCTCGATGTTACCCTGGGCGAACGTAATGTGGTTCAGCCTGATCTTTTATTTGTTTCGAGCAACCGGAGAGAGATTATGCGGAAAGAACGGATTGACGGTCCCTGTGATTTGGTGGTGGAGATCCTGTCGCCATCGAGCCGGCGGAAGGACCGGCTGAAAAAGATGGAGATTTACCGGAAAGCAGGCATTCCTCATTACTGGATCGTTGACCCGGACGAGAAGATTTTGGAGGCTTTTCAACTCAAGGGGGAGAAATATTTCCTGGTCTTTACGGGCGGGCCGGAAGATGAGTTTGCCCACCCGGAGTTTCCAGGATTGAAACTCGATCTGGAAAAAGTCTTTTATAATCCTGATTTGGACTAATGAATGATCGAAAATTGCTTGGCTGGAGGCGTAATGCTTGACATTATTTGTGTCAATATGGTAAAATTATAGCGAAATTTTGCACAAAGGGTGTTTATGTTTAAATGGACGACGACCTCGGGGACGGAGATAGTAACAATTCGCTTTTAATCTTATACTTTAATAAAAACAAGCGGACCTTTAAAGATCCATTATCTTTGTTGACCAAAACCATAAGCTCCTTCAACGGGTGTTGAGGGCGTATTATGGTTTTTTTGTTTATTTCCAAAGCTCACAACTGACTGGAGGATGAGTGTATTTTGCTTACCCAACTAGTGCTTTTAGTGATGCTAATCGGGGTAAATGCCTTTTTTGCCGCGTCGGAGATTGCCTTAATCTCTTTGAATGACAACAAAATCAAAATGATGGCGGAAGAAGGGAACCAAAAGGCAAGCCTGTTAAAGAATATTTTAAGCGAGCCGAGCGGATTTCTTGCCACCATTCAAATCGGGATTACGCTTGCCGGCTTTTTGGCCAGCGCCTTTGCCGCCGAGAGTTTTGCCGACCGGTTGGTAAACCTGATCCAAATGACGAAGATTCCTGTCCCGGAAAGTGTTCTGAAAACAGTGGCAGTTGTGGTCATTACTATTATTCTCTCCTATTTTACCCTTGTTTTAGGCGAATTGGTACCAAAACGGCTTGCGATGACCAAGGCCGAACCGATTTCCTTTCTGGTAGCTCCACTTTTGCGTTTTTTGTCGGTTGTTAGCTCGCCTTTTGTTAAGTTGCTGACCGTATCAACCAACTTTATAGTCCGGTTGTTTGGGGTTGATCCCAATGCCGACGAGAAACAGGTGACCGAGGAAGAGATCCGGATGATGGTTGATGTCGGCGAAGAAAAAGGGACAATCGACGAAAGCGAAAAGGAAATGATCAATAATATATTTGAGTTTGACAATAAAATCGTTTCCGATATCATGACGCACCGCACGGATATCGTGAGCATTCCGATCTCATCGTCCTTAAAAGATATAATTGACCTGATAAACCAGAAAAAATACACCAGGTACCCTGTATATGAGGATAATATTGATAATATAATCGGGATCTTGAACGTCAAAGATTTAATCAAGTATCTTGGGAAAAGCGATCAAGATTTCGACCTGAAAAAGATCATCCGCCAGCCGTATTTCGTTCCAGAGTCGAAACGGATCGATCAGCTCTTCAAAGAGTTGCAGAATGCAAAGACCCATATGGCGGTGGCCATTGATGAATATGGCGGGACCGCCGGAATCATAACGATCGAAGATTTACTTGAGGAGATTGTCGGTAATATCCTGGATGAGTATGACGAAGAGGAAAAGGAATTCGAAAAGCTGGATGATTATACCTTTATCATTAACGGCGTCGCAAGTCTGGAGCGGGTCACGGACCTGTTGGAGTTGGAGTTGCCGGTTGAGGATTATGATACATTAAGCGGGTTTTTGATCGGGCAGTTGGGAAGGATTCCGAAAGAAGAGGAAAACCCGGTTGTTGAATTCAATGGTGTGATTTTCAAGGTTGAAAAGATTATGGAAAAAAGAATCGCCAAAGTGAAAGCCTGTAAAAAAGTAGGATGATCTTTACAGCGATTTTGAACAGCCCGGATTGGTTCCGGGCTTATTTTTTACCTAAAATTTTGATCCTGGTAGCAAGAGTTGGCTATAATAAAATAACGGGCTTGACTGTAGAGGTTGATGAGGTTTTTGCATAAAAAGAGGTAACCTTTTAATGCTCAATTATTCTAATGCACCGGCTAACGGTTTCAAGCTAAAATAATCCAAAGCATGGTTGATTGTGTCCAGATCATAGATTTTTTTCTCTAAACAAAACAGAATCACGAGATCAAAAGTATCACTCTCAGAGAGGGAATAACCAGCCGCGGCTAGAAGTTGGCTGGTTTCTTCTTTGTCAAGTTCAAGGGCGATCGCCAGCGCGAGGACGGTGTTTTTCCCCGGACGGTAACCGGGGTTGGACCTAATTTTGGAAAAATGCCGCCGGTCAAGGCCTGCTTTTTTGTAGATCGCAGCATCAGGGGCGCCTTTCTCGTCAATGAACCGAAAGAGAAGCTGTTGGAAGCCGGGCTTCCGTTTATGCCGGACATAGGAGAATAATTCGGATTCGGCTAATTCCAGCGGATAGCTCGGTGCAGAAAGAACGTACTCGACACATTTTTGGTGTGCTTCGATATATGCCTGCAATTCCAGGAGCAGCTTTTCGGTAAGCACGAGGTATACCCCCAATTGTCGCCTGGCAAGCGACCAAGTTATGGTAAGTCTCAACTATAATTATAGCATGAATAATGATCAAGGAAGGGATAAAACGATGAAGAAGGAACTGACCGAGATCATCTTTCTGCTGGACCGCAGCGGGTCGATGGGCGGACTGGAGAGCGACACGATTGGGGGATTCAACGCTTTTATCGAGAAGCAGCGCCAGTTGGAAGGGGAAACCATTGTCACGGTTGTTTTGTTTGATGACCAGTATGAGATTCTGTGGAACGGGATTAAGGCGGAAGATGCCAAGCTGACGGCGAGAGAGTATTATGTGCGGGGAATGACAGCTCTGTTGGATGCGATCGGAAAGACCATTTTGGACGTTGGTTCCAGGCTGGCGCGAACGCCGGAGGAAGAAAGGCCGGGAAAGGTAATCTTCGTGATCACCACCGATGGCCTGGAGAATTCCAGCCGGGAATTTACCAAGGAAAAAGTGAAAGAACTAATCAAGCACCAGCAGGAGAAGTACGGCTGGGAATTCATCCTCCTCGGGGCCAACATCGATGCCGCAAAGGAAGCCGGCGGCATCGGCATCCATCAGGATTATGCCTTTAACTATGTGGCTTCCGAAGCAGGAATCCAGGAGATGTACAAAATAGTACATGACTCGGTCTCCAAGCTGAGGCAGGATGATGTGAAAAATAAGTAAAAAAGGAACGTTGTTTATGCTCAAAAAGGCAATTCCGGTGGTTAGTGTAAAATTATTGTAGAGTTTTTGCCGGAGGCAGGAAATAGCTTAGAGCTTAGCAAAAAAAGCAGAGGAACCTCGCATTCAGGTGGTTGCCTGGATCACATCTTGCGGAGGTTCCTCTTTCGCTTCCGGAAGGATGGCATGGCGAAAGCATTTTCGAGTGGAAATACACATGATGTTTGTGAAGATTCAAATGCTCTTTAGTAAATAAAATAAATCTGGGAGGAGAACGAAATGAATTTAATCAAAAAGGGCAAAACAAAGGATGTTTACGCTTTGGAAGACGGTACTATCCTGCTCAAATTTAAAGATGATGCCACGGTTGGCGAGGACGGGCGGCTCGACCCGGGCGGGAACAAAGTCGGGGCGACGATCGAAGGCTTGGGCCTGGCCTCCCTGCGGATCAGCAAATATTATTTTGAAAAAATCAAGGCGGCCGGGATCTTAACCCATTACATCGACAGTGACCTGAACGCCGGAACGATGAGGGTTAAACCGGTTACCTTTTTTGGGAAAGGACTGGAGATTATCTGTCGGCTGAAGGCCACCGGTAGTTTCATCCGCCGTTACGGCGATTACTGCAAAGAAGGGCAGGATTTGGATTTTTTAGTTGAAGTCAGCTTAAAAGATGACGAGCGCGGCGATCCGATGATTAGTCCGGATACGCTTGAAATGTTAGGGATCATGAGCAAGGCTGAATACGAGGAAGTACGGGCCCTGACCAAGCAAATCACGGCAATCATCCGTGATGATTTAAAAGCAAAAGGGTTGACGCTGTATGATCTAAAACTGGAGTTTGGGCGGCTCGCTGGTCAAGTGGCGTTGATTGACGAGATCTCCTCCGGTTGTATGCGCGTTTATAAGGGGGATCAATGGTTGCATACAACGGAATTGGAGAAATACTTTCTATAAACCTTTAACGCTAGATCAAAGTCTTCAATGGCAATTACCAGGAAGACCGAAGAGGTAAAGCCAGGCATCCAACGATGACTTGGCGGAGGTAAAAAAGAAGAGGAACCTCATATTCAGCATGAATGAATACTCCCTACAAAGGAGGTTGAGGTTCCTCATGGATTTAATGAATGCTCTGCGCCATTACCTTACCCAGATACATCCTGCCCAGGAAGCTTTGCTGCCGTCGACGTTGAGGTCGTGCCGAATACCCTTACCATCCCAATAACAGGCGTAGGATTCTTCACTTTCTCCTTCGGCAAATCCATAACCCCCGGCTGCATAGACCTTGTTGTTATAGACGAAGATCGAGTTTACATAACCACCAGCGTTAGCGGGAATATTGAAACTGTGCCGGTTTCCGTTACTCTCCCAATAACAGGGGAGTTCTTTTTCGCTGTCTTCAAACACACCGCCAATGTAGACCTGGTTGTTACTGACAAAAATCGAGTTTGCCCAGACGCCGTCTAACGGATGCTCCGTCGCCTCTTTCTGGTCGCTATCCCAAACCCAATAACAGGCGGTTCCGTCGCTATTTCTTCCACTTATGTAAACATCATTGTTGTTATCAACCACAAGCTGGGTCACTGAACCGGTCCCGATCTCATACACTTGAAGTGGTTCTCCATTGGGTTTCTGCCAGTAAAAGATCTTCGACTCTCCGTCCGCCTCATCCAACTTTCCGGCCGCGTGAACCCCGCTGTCGTTGACAAAGATCGACCTTACACGGCCTGTTTTATCCTCGGAAAGAGCATGTCGCCCGTCTTTATCCCAGTAACAGGGAAGCCAAACACCATTCTCAGGAGCATATTGACCGCCTGTATAGATTTGGCCGTTGTAAACAAAACCGCAATACATATTGTCGCCATAGAAAGCCATATCAAGATCATACTGATCATTGCACTTGCCGGTAGCGTCCAAGTAACTAATCTTTATAGTTCCACTCGAGTAATAGTACCCGGCCACATAAAGCTCGTTACCGTAAAATGACAGGCATTGCCAATTGTGTTCAAAGTACTGATCAGCGTCATATCTCTTCCCGCTGCTATCCCAGTAACAGGTGATTTCGGCTCCGTCGTTATCAATGTAGCCCCCGCTCACGTAAACCTCGGGAATTATCCCGCCGCCTCCGTTTCCGCTCCCGCCGCCGACGCTGCTGCGGCGACAACCGGAAAAGATTAGGGCAGAAAGGAGAATTACCGTCAAACCGAAAGGTAAAAGCTTCTTCAACATTGTAAATCACCCCTGCTCGTGGTTTAATGTTTATAATTATAACTTATCCACTACCACCAAAACACCCACGAAAGTCTTTGGTGGCGAATTTTACCGGACCTGTTTGCCGGCATATTGGCTAAAAGGGCGGTCTTGCCTTAACCGGCGCCGGTATGGAACAAGGTGGCTTTTTGGCCGGTCGGGCAATCACCCGGCGCTATATAGTGGATCATGTTTGTTTCGATGATACCTATTGTTCCAAAATTGGAATAACATTTATATAAGCAAAGAAAGAACGATGATTCTATGCCTTGCTTTTTCCCTTGCCTTGCCGTATAATGTAAAATAATTGATTCCACGAAGGAATCTCCGCTTTCCGAAGAAAGCGCTTGCTGGTTACCCATCTATAGCTTTGGATTGATTACCGCGAAGGTGATTTAGCTTCCTGCAGGAAGCCGCGCCTTGGCGGTTTTTCTTTGGCCGAAGGAGGAGAAGACGGTGCTGGTTGAGGGAAAAAAGATTAGCTTTTCTTATGAGTTAGGCGGTTCTTCCTATGCCCTCCGTGATGTTGACATCAATATTGCCCGGGGCGAGTTTGTCGCCATCCTTGGTTGCAACGGCTCCGGCAAATCAACACTGGTCAAACACCTCAACGCCCTTCTCCAACTGCAACACGGGGAATTGAGGGTGGCGCAGATTGACCTCCGGAACGAGGAGGAGATCTGGCGTTTGCGCCGCCTCTGCGGAATGGTCTTCCAAAATCCCGATAACCAGTTTGTCTCCGCGGTGGTGGAGGAGGAGATCGCCTTCGGCCTTGAAAACTATGAAGTGCCCCGGGACGAAATCCCGGCGCGGGTCCGCTCCGCCCTGGCGATGGTAGAGATGGACGGCTATGAGAAACGGGCGCCGCATACGCTTTCCGGCGGCCAAAAACAGCGCGTCGCCCTGGCCGGCGTCTTGGCGCTGGAGCCGGAGATCATTATCTTCGATGAAGCCACCGCCATGCTGGACCCCGGCGGCCGGCAGGAAGTGGTTAAGATCATGCATAAGCTGCACCGCGCCGGCAAGACAATCATCGCGATCACCCATTATGTGGAGGAAACGGTGGGCGCCGACAAAATCATTTTGATGCATAAAGGCCGGGTATTGTCCTGTGGTACTCCGCAAGCGATCCTGACCGATCTTGATCTGATGCGGGAAGCGGAGATGATCCCGCCGCTGCCGGTGCGCCTCTACCATGACCTCAAGCAAGCGGGGATCGCTTTAAACAACTGTCCACTAACGGATGAGGAGCTTGTCGAAGCGATATGTCAATTCAGGTTGAAAAGGTAAGTTACACATATCTGCAGCCTTCCGGGGAGAAAGTCGAAGCCCTGAAAGATGTATCCTGCTCGATCGCCGCTGGTGACTTTGTCGGGATTATGGGTCATACCGGCTGCGGCAAAACCACCCTGATCCAGCTGTTGGCTGGATTACGCGCGCCAACCAGCGGGCGAATTTACTTAAATGGGGAAGATATCAATGCCAAAGGCTATGACAAGAGCAGCTTGCGACAAAAGGTCGGGGTGATGTTTCAAAATCCGGAGTACCAGCTCTTTGCCACGACGGTGGAAAAAGACGTCGCCTTTGGTTTGAAGTATAGCGGTTTGGGTCCCCGGGAGGTAACGGCCCGTGTCCGGTGGGCCCTGGAAACAGTGGGCTTTGATTTTGAAAAAGTCCGTAACCAATCGCCACTGGCCCTTTCCGGCGGCGAAAAGCGGCGGGTTGCGCTTGCCGGGGTGATTGCGGTAAGGCCCCCGATCCTGATCTTCGATGAGCCGATCGCCGGGCTTGACCCGTACGGCCGGGAAAACTTTTTAAATTTTGCGCAGGAGATGAATCAAGCCGGGACCACCATGATCATGGTCTCCCATAACATGGAGGCCCTCGCGGAGTATACCAAACAGCTGCTGGTGCTGGAGCAGGGCAGGCTGCTTGGCGCCGGACCGACCCGGGAGATTTTCACCCGCCTCCAGCAAAGGAAAAACGGCGTCTTCGGCGAAACGGAAGCGCAAAGAATCGCTACCATGCTTGCGGAGAAGGATCTGCCGCTCTCTTCCGGGATCCTCACCTATACCGATCTGCTTGCCGTCTTAAAACAAGAACTGGCCGGAGGTGAACGGGAATGAAGTCTTTACCGCCCGGTCAATATCTTCCCGGAGATTCATTCCTTCACCGCCTTGATGCCAGGGCGAAAATCATCTGTCTTTTTCTCCTGATGGCCGCCGTCATCGGCGCTTCGTCCCTTGTGGGCTATGCCTTGATGCTGGCGGTAATCGCAACGCTTATCCTGCTCTCCGGAATACCACTAGGTACTGCGGTCGCTCCCGTCCGGCGTATCGGTTGGTTCTTGCTGGTAATTTGGCTGATGAATGCGCTGTTCTTTGCCGGGGAGGGCATCCTGGCTTCCTGGTGGATCTTTCAACTCTCGCGCGCAGGGATGAGGCAAGGCTTTCGCGTGGTCGGCAATGTGGTCCTTATTCTCCTCCTTGGCAATCTGCTGACGGTGACGACATT
>JAKOVI010000105.1 GCA_029782135.1 Bacillota bacterium | reverse complement strand
CATGGAGCCCTTATGACCTTAAGCGCCTTTATCGGTTATTTTGTTTCCGTGCGGACCGGTTGGTCGCTGGTCCCGATTGTCTTAATCTCAATGTTAGCCGGCGGAATAATTGCCCTGATCGGTGAGTTTGTCGCTTTTCGCAAAATTACGCTCCGTAAGACATCACCGATCTATTTTTTTGTCTCATCGATTACGCTGGGTACTTTGTATGAGGGGATTGTTACGATTTGGGTTGGGCCCAATTTCTACAACTATCCGCGCTTCTTTAAGAGCTTGGTCATCAGGTTTGGCGGTTTTGTCATCTCGACCTCGGACTTGATTATGTTTATATCGTCCGCTGTAGCCCTTATCCTCCTTGTGCTATTTATTCAGAAAACAAGACTGGGCCGGGCGCTGCGCTCAGTCTCCTTTGATCGGGATACGGCCGGGTTGATGGGTATAAATGTGACCGGAACGATTCAGCTTGCCTTCTTCATCTCCGGTGCTTTGGCCGGACTATCCGGTGTTTTTCTGGGGATCAACTATACGCTCTATCCTCAACTTGGAAACCTGGTTGTTAAAGGTTTTATCGCTTCGGTTATTGGGGGGTTAGGCAGCATTTTAGGAGCGGTGATCGGGGCGGTCTTGCTTGGTTTGATCGAGACCTTATTAATCAATTATGTCGGTTCAGGTTATGCTCCGGTCTTTATTTTCCTAATTATGCTGGTATTTCTGCTTGTTAGACCCCGCGGTATTGCCGGTACCAACATTCAGGAAAAAGCCTAAGGGGGAAAAAGGAGATGCAATTTTATGCTTCGCTTGTTACTTTTACACTGATCTCAGTCATTGCCGTAACCGGGATCTATGTTCTCACCGGACTGACCGGAATGTTCTCGCTTGGCCAGGCCTCTTTTATGGCGATTGGCGCCTATGTTTCCGGGGTCTTGGTTGTGAAAGCAGGCTTGCCCTTCTGGCTTTCGGTTCTCATCGCCGTCGTGATCAGTGTTGCCGTCGGTTATGTGGTTGGCTTGCCAACCGTGCGCCTGCGCCGTGACTATATATCCCTGGTGACGCTCGGTTTTGGCGAGGCGATTATCGCCCTCCTGAACCAAACACAGTCGATCACTGGTGGTGCGCTTGGTTTTTCCGGGATCCCCAAAAAGACAACCCTCACTTTGGCGCTGGTCTCCGCCATTCTTTGTATTTTCTTTGTCAGCTGCTTTAAAAGATCAAAATATGGACGGCAGTGTATCGCGGCCAGGAGTGACGAACTGGCGGCCAAAGCCATGGGGATTAACGTTCCGAAGATTAAGATGATTGCCCTGTTGATTTCGGTTGCGGTCACCGCCTATGCCGGAGCGCTTTATGCGTTTTATACCACTTATGTTGATCCGGGCATCTTCGGTTGGAAGAAAAGTGCGGAGTGGGTCATCATGGTCTTCTTTGGCGGGGTGAACAGTCTCACGGGTTCGCTCTTCAGTACCGTGCTCTTAACCATCCTCCCGGAAACGCTGCGTTTTGCCGCCGACTACCGGACAGTTTTCTACGCCATTCTTGTCTTGATCATCATTAACTTTAAACCGGAGGGGATCTTCGGGGAATATGAGTTATCACCGTCCAAGCTAATTAAGTTATTCAAACGCGGGGCAAAGGGGGAGAAGAAAAATGCTGCTTGAGGTCAAAGAAATCAACAAAAACTTTGGTGGAGTAAAAGCGATCCAAGACTTCTCCATTACCGCTGAAAGAGGAGATATTATCGGTATTATCGGCCCCAACGGCGCTGGAAAGACAACAGTATTTAACGTCATCTCCGGGGTCTACACGCCGGATTCCGGTAGCGTGTTTCTGGATGGGAAAGAGATCACCAGGCTGGAACAGTACTTAATTACCAGGTACGGTATTTCCCGTACCTTCCAAAACATCAGGCTATTTAAAGGCTTGTCCGTCCTGGAGAATGTAATGTGCGCCTTTGATCCCTGCTCCAATTATACGATTATCGGCGGGCTCCTGCCGACCGCCAAGCGCCGGGCGGAAGAAAAAAGGGGAAAAGAGATCTGCGAGCATTATCTCAATGTAGTCGGCTTGACCGCATATAAAAACGAACGGCCGGAAAACTTGCCCTATGGTCTGCAGCGCCGGCTGGAGATCGCCAGGGCGCTGACCTGTCAGCCGAAAGTCCTCCTCCTTGATGAACCGGCGGCCGGGCTTAATCCGACCGAGGTGAAAGAGCTGACGGAGCTGATTAACCGGTTATCGGAAGAAATTAGCTTTGCGATCTTGTTGATTGAACACCGCCTGGAACTCGTCATGGGTCTTTCCCAACGTATTCATGTCCTCAATTTCGGGAAGACCATTGCCGTCGGGACGCCGGATGAGATCAAGGAAAATCCGGAAGTGATCAAAGCTTACCTGGGAGAGGAGGAACGTAAATGCTAAAGATTAAAAATTTGTCCGCCAGTTACGGCCATATCGAGGCCTTGCGCGATGTTTCGATTGAGGCGGAGAAAGGCCAGATTGTCAGTATCATCGGCTCCAACGGCGCCGGTAAAACAACCCTCCTCCGCTGTATTTCAGGCCAGGTAAAACCGACCACAGGTGCGATTGAGTTTCTTGGGGAGCCGCTTCCCGCCAAAGTCCACCAAATAGTGAAAAAGGGCGTGGTCCATGTTCCTGAGGGACGGCGGACTTTTTCCGGATTGACCGTACGCGATAATTTGCTGGTCGGCGGGTATTTATTCAAAGGAAAAGCCCTCGAGGAAAACCTGAAAAAATGTTATCAACTCTTTCCGATCCTCGAGCAACGGAAAGGACAATATGCCGGGACCCTCTCCGGCGGCGAGCAGCAGATGCTGGCGATCGCCCGCGGACTGATGTCCAACCCGAAACTGATCTTGTTGGATGAGCCCTCGCTTGGGCTGGCGCCGATCATTGTCAACCAGGTCTACGAGTTGATTGCGCAAATCCGTGAACAGGGGATTACCGTTCTTCTGGTTGAGCAAAACGCCCTGAAGGCG
>JAKOVI010000082.1 GCA_029782135.1 Bacillota bacterium | reverse complement strand
ATCTTGGTGGGGCTTAAAAATTCAAAATTATCCATCCTTGGTCCCTCCTAATATAATAATAGTCCTTTATTTTCGCCAGAATCTCAGAACAAAACCGGCCGCTTTGGTCATGACGCGTTCGGGGTTAAAACTGGCAACATTCACCGCCAATCCGTAGCGCCCGGGAACAAACTTGCATCTACGCAAACAAAAACCCGTGGTACATGGGGTCAACCTTCTGTCATTCACACGTAAATCCGGGGAACCCGGCCCGAAATCTGGCAGACCACCTCGTAGTTGATGGTGCCGAGGTGCGCGGCGACCTCATCGACAGTGATCTCCGCGTTCCCTTGCTTCCCGATGAGGACAACCTCATCCCCGACCTGGACCGGGGCGTCCCCCACCTCCACCATGCACTGGTCCATACAGATCGTCCCAACGACCGGAAAAGATTCACCGTGGATCAAGACACGGGCTTTTCCCGAGAGGCCCCGGCGCCAGCCGTCGGCATAACCGATGGGCAAAGTGGCAATCCCGGTCTCATGCTTGGTGTGGTAGGTCAGGCCATAACTGATCCCCGTCCCGGCCGGGACCCTTTTCACCTGGACGACCCGGGTCTTGAGCGCAAAAGCAGGGTGCAAGGGCGGGCAGTGCGGCCGACACTCTTCGGAAGGTGCGAGCCCGTAGATGATAATCCCCGCCCGCACCAGATCAAAGTGGCTCTCCGGCAAGTTGACGATGCCGCCGCTGTTCGCCAGGTGGACGAGGGGGATTTTGATCCCGTCCTCCGCCAACCCGGCCAGCACTTGCTTGAAGGTGACCAGTTGCTGCCGGGCATATGTCAGATCGGAACTGTCCGCAGTCGCAAAATGCGAGTAGATCCCCTCCACCCGCAGGTTGGGGAGAGCCTGGATCTTTTTTACGGCCGCGCGCGCGTGCTCCGGCCGGAAGCCAACCCGTCCCATCCCGGTATCAATTTTGAGATGGACCCGCAACTCGACTCCCCGTTGCCGGGCTTTCTCCGCTAAGGCCTGGGCGCTCTCGACCGTGGCGACCGAACCAACCAGTTGGTAGTCGATGAATGCAGCGGCCTGTTCCGGTAAGAGGGGGCCAAAGACCAGGATATTCCCGGTGATCCCGGCTTGCCGCAGCGCGATCCCTTCTTCCGGGGTCGCGACCCCAAACCAGTCGACCCCCACTTCCCGCGCAGCTTGGGCCGTTTCCCGCGCGCCATGCCCGTAGGCCTCCGCTTTCACGACGGCCATCACTTTCACCCCGGGGCCGACCAGCGCTTTAACCTGCTTAATATTCTCCTGAATTGCTGTGAGGTTGATCTCCGCCCACAGCGGGCGGAGCGGCCACTTGTTTGCCAACATTGTTCTTACCTCTTTTCATTACCCGGGGGATTCTGGATAACAGGTCCCCCGCAATCACCCCTGTGTTTCCGATCTCCGCCGCCGCCAGATCACCGGCTTTGCCATGGAGATAAACGCCGGTGACCGCCGCGGCAAGCGGTGCGAGCCCTTGCGCCAAAAACCCGCCAATCATTCCGGCCAAAACATCACCGGTCCCGCCGGTCGCAAGCGCCGGGTTACCGGTCCGGTTGATGTAGGTCGCCTCCCCTTTCGCCGCTACCAAGGTGGCCGCCCCCTTCAGGACCAGGGTTACACCCCAGCGGTCAGCCTCTGTCCTCGCCAAGGCGATCCGGCCGCTCTGGACGTCCCGGCTAGTCAGGCCGGTCAACCGCGCCATTTCACCGGGATGCGGCGTGAGGATTAAAGGTCCTTGCGCCAGTTCCCACCAGTCCTTAATCGTCGCCAACAGGTTCAAGGCGTCCGCATCCAAGACCCGGGGGATCCCCGGCGCCTGAAGAATGGCGCGCACCAATTCAGCCCCGTCCGCCTCTAAAGAAAGGCCGGGACCAACCACAATCGCCTGGTAAGCACTGAAGTCCAGCCGCGACCACGGTTTGACCATCAGTTCCGGCGGTTTTTCCGGCAGCGGCAAGCCGTCGCGGAGCCCGAGGGTCACCAGCCCGGCGCCGCTTCTTAAGGCTGCCAGCCCGGCCAGGACCGGCGCCCCGGTCATCCCCGGCGAACCGCCGATGACCAGCAGGTGCCCGGCATTTCCTTTATGCGCTTCCGGCTGGCGCACCGGTAAACCGCGCAGGACTTCCACATCATCAAAAGTATAGAAATGACCGCTCCCTTCCAACAAAGAAGAAGGCAGTCCAATATCGTCGCAGATTACCTCACCGGCATACTCCCGACCGGGATAAACAAGGAGCCCAACTTTGAGGAGGCCGAAGGTCACGGTCAACACCGCCCGCACCGCGGGCCCGTTCACCTTTCCCGTATCCGCTTCCACCCCGGACGGGATATCGACCGCCACGACCGGCAGCCCGCTCCGGTTCATCGTTTCAATCACAGTTGCCAGTTCACCGCTGATCGTCCCGCGAAAACCGGTCCCGAGCAGCGCATCGACCAGCAGCGTCAAAGCAGAAGCGGAGAGGGCGGCCGGCAGTTCGGACCAGCGCCGGGTGGTAATCCCTAGCGCGAGCGCGATCTTCCGGTTCTGCTCGGCATCGGGCGGCAGAGCTTCCGCCGCTTCCTTCTGGAAGACGGTAACGTGATACCCGGTCTGGTGGAGGAGACGGGCCAACGCCCAGCCATCCCCGGCGTTATTCCCCTTGCCGCAGACAATCCCGACCCCGCCCGGCGTAAACCGGGCGCCGATCGCCCGCTGCACGGCACTGGCCGCATGCTCCATTAGGATGATCCCCGGAATCTGAAACTCCTCCATCGCCAGCCGGTCAATCATCCGCATCTCTTCCGCGGTGGCGACCTTCATCCTCATCCCTCCAAAACAACCTGGGCGACGGCATAGTTTTTACTGTGCGCGATCGTCAAATGGGCGCTCTTAACTCCTGCCTCCCGGAGATACGCGGCTAGCGCCGGGGAGAAGTGGAAGTAAGGCGCACCCAATTCATTGTTTTTCACTTCAATATCACACCATTTCAGACCACGTAACCCGGTACCCAAGGCTTTCAGGAAAGCCTCTTTCGCCGCAAACCGCGCGGCCAGGCGGTGCACCGCCCGCCCGCACTCGGCAACCTCCCCGGGCGTAAAGACCCGTTCTAAAAAGCGGCGCCGGCGCCTCTCCAGCGCACGAGCGATCCGCTCCACCTCGATCAGATCGATGCCAATCCCTTTAATCATTACGCACTCCTCCGAACGGAACCCAGTCCGGATCCGGATCCCCGACCTTCTTGTAGAAAGAAGGAGCGGTATTGTCAAAGCCTAATTGCCGGTAATATAAAAGCGGTTCGGTCCCGCCCGCCATAAAATACCCGCCCATCCGCAGCGCCTGGTTGAATTGTTTATATAATCTGTTCTTCGCTTCTTCGGTGAAGTAAATGACAACATTCCGGCAGCTGATCAGGTCCAAATCCTCCGGAAAGGGGTCGCTGAGCAGGTTATGTTTTTTAAAGACGACTTGCGCTTTGATCCTTTGGTCAAGCCGGTAGTAACCGTCCTCTTCCCGGAAATACTTGGCCAACAACTCTGGAGGGAGGTTTTTTACTTCATTCCGCATGTACTGGCCCTGCAGGGCTTTCGCGAGCATCACTTCGTCAAGGTCGGTCGCCAAAATTTCTGCCCGCAGAGTGGCTTTTAATTCCGCCAAGATCAACGCAAAAGAGTATGGTTCGGCGCCGTTTGCACACCCGGCCGACCAAATTTTAACCTTTCTATTCCCTTTAAGAAGCTCCGGCAATATTCTTTCCCAAAGCTCGTAAAAGCGATCGGGGTTGCGAAAGAACTCCGAGACATTAATCGTCAGTTTCTTCACGAACTCTTGATAGCGTTGGGGATTGGTCTTCAACAAGTTCAAATAATCTTCATAGTTGTCGATTCCCCATAAACCCATTAAAGAATGGATCCGCCGATCCATTTGCTGACTCTTATAGAGGAAAAGATTTGTCCCGCAGAGTTCGGAAACCGCCGCTTTAAACTCCTGGTAGGTCAGGGGCATGTTCAATCTCCTCCGTGCCAGACTTCGGTCTTGTTCCTAATCGATCTTCGACAAGCCTTTTGCTTTTCCCTACCGGTAGCTGTGCGCTCGTCGACGAAAGAAGGGGGAGCCGTTTAGAGGATAATCAGTTCCTCCAGGCGGCGTTTGGGCACATGATGCACCGCCTGCTTGTCACGCCAGTATTTGATCTCCCCCTCCGTCACTTCTTCCAGGACCACTTGCTCTTTCGGCCGGCCCAAGGCCAGGACCAGGAGTATTTTCAGGTGTTCGGGAATGCCTAAGCGGCGTTGCAACTCCTCCCGCTTGACCGCGGCAATGATGCATCCCCCCAGTCCCTGTTCGACGGCGCCGAGCATGATACTTTGAGCGGCAATCCCGTGGTCGCACCCGGCATCGGCACTGATCGTCGTATCCGCGAGGATAATAATGTAGGCGGCGGGGCGCTCCCCTTCCGCCGGGCCCGGCCAGTCGGTAAGGTAGCCGGCCCAGGACAGGCAGGGAAAGATCAGGGCGTTCCGCTCAGGGGTCCAAGAGAGGAGATATTTTAACGGTTGCCGGTTCCCCGCCGACGGCGATAAACGGGCGAGGTCAACCAACCCTCTTAAGACTTCCTCCGACACCGGCTCATTCTCGTAAAACCGGCGGTAGCTCCGGTTCTTTAAGATTAAATCTCTGACCATCAAAGTCCCTCCCCTTCTTCATCTTCTCCGCCAATCCCCCTTTCCCCAGGATTGTCCGGCGGTCAATTCGCCGGCGGACCGAATACGCCATCAAGAAAGGCCTGGAGGTTGGTCCGGATCGGCATAAAATAAATATGCCCATTTATTTTCGACGTAAATTCCAGCGCCGCCCGGGCGAAATCGATATTCCATGCCAAGGTGGGCTCGAACTTCTTCGGGAAAATCACATGGTTCTTTGCTTCCCAGTAGGTAACGGATTTGCTGGAGGTCACCGGCGAGACCCCCCAAAAGACCTCCAATCCTTCGAGCATCTCCGCATAAATCTCCAGCAGGCGAAGGTCATAGAACGGTTGCGTGAAAAAACCGTCCGCCCCGGCATCGAGCTTCCTTTGGATATAGTCATACTCCACCCGCATACTCGCACGGTACTGGTCAAAGGCGGCATAAACTTTAAGCTTCGAAAACTCCCGTTTCAGCTTTTTGATCAAAGCAATACTGTCGGTCGGGTAAATCATCCGCATCTCCTGCGGCGGATCACCCGTCAACACCAGGACCTCCTCGATCCCGAGCTCCGCAAAGCAGTCGGCAAACGGGAACGGGCTGTTCAGGTCAAGATCAATCGCGCGCAGGTGCGGAATGGCCCGCTGATAGTATTTTTTGACCAACCGGCAGGCGTCCCAACTCCGCAACTCAAAGCGGAGCAGATTGGGGATATTCACCGTATCAATCTGGGGAAAACCGCTTTTCACCAGCTCCAAATCACCCTGTAGCGATTCGCTACTCCTGGGGACCAGTTCAATCGATATCCTTCGCACTCTCCGGTTTCTTCCTCCTTGTCTCTTGGACACTTGATATGATGCCCCGGGCCGTCACGGCAATGAGGACGATTGCACCGCCGACCAGCGCCCAACTCCCGGGTTTCTCGCCGGTGAAGAGCAGGACCCAGATCGGGTTAAGAATCGGTTCGAGCAGGGGAATCAGAATCCCCTCCATCGCCGTGACGTTCTTTAAGGCCTGGGCATAGAAGATATATGATAAACCAATCTGAAAGAGACCCATAAAAAGCAAAGCACCCCAGCCGGCCAGGTCAGGATAAGGCCCCCGCAGAAAAGGAATGGTCACCACGGCGGTAATCAGGTTCCCGAGGAGGACGGACTCGACCGGCAGGCCATCTTTTTGCTTCCGGAGCAAGACCGCCACCAGCGCAAAACTGACCCCGCTCAAAATCGCGATGATATTTCCCCAGAAGGCCCCGGGCGCCAGTTCCTCTTTGAAAAACAGACCCATCCCGGAGAAGACAATCACAATCGTCAGCCAGTCAAGCCAGGTCGTCCGCTCGCCCAGGATCAACCAGGCAAAAAGCGCGCCGTAAACCGGTGCGGTGTACTGCAACAAAATGGCATTGGCCGAAGTCGTCATTTTATTGGCAACCACGAAGAGGATCACAGTCAGGGCATAGGCAAGCGCTGCTCCCCACTGGACCAAAGACCGGTTTAATTTCGGTTTTTTGACATACGCCCCGATCAGGAGGGCCGCAATTGCACTCCGCACCCCGGCAATCGCCAACGGATTCCAGTTCACCACTTTAATCAGGAGCCCGCTCGTACTCCAGAGAGTCGCCGTACAAACCAGTAACAAAACTGCTTTTTTCCGCTCGGAATGTTGTGTTGCTTCCATTCTCCTTATCCTTTCTGCTAAATCGCTTTACTGTTATATGTTATTGCATTGATAGTATAATAGGATTTACTTTATAAGCTGTTATTTTAATATCAGTTGTAACCCGCTAGAATGATGTATGTTTTAAAATACTACTCGTTACTAATCACTTGCTGGATAACTTGCCGTCGCTTCTCCACCATTTGCCGCCCGTCACTCGCCGAATAATTTCCCTTCCCTGCTCACCACTCGTCATTACTTGTTGCTCAATACCCTTAAGCAAAGACAACCCTAACAAGCTTTACCCAGCCGGATAAAGATCCGTAAGCCTTCACCCAGCCGGGCAGATGGTGTTCGCCGGTGACTTGAGCATTTCACTGGAACAAGGAAACACCATTCTTGTCCGGCAGAGATTTTATCATGGGTTGATTATCATCATTTCATTATACAAGCCATTTATTTTTCCCTAATAATGATCTGTAAGCCCTCACCCAGCCGGGCAGAATGGTGTTCACCAGTGACTTGAATTTCTTGGCTAAGTATTCTTAGCGACACGGAGCTTGAAAGCGGGTCGAGCGCCAGGAGGGCGTGAGCCGCTTTTGGTTCAGGAGGAACCATAAAGCGGGTGCCCGCTTTTAAGCGGAGTGGAGCTTTAGAATACTCCAAGAAATTCATTGGAACAATGAAACACCATTCTGCTCCGGCGGAGATTTTTACGTAGGTTAAGAACTGCTCTAAGCCCCCATCTAGGCTTGGTGCTTATTAACGATCCGGATCTCCGCTTTCCCATCCTCCAGGCGGATGGTCTTCACCAGCAACGCCACCTTGTTCTCCGCATTCAGGAGCCGCCAGTAGTAGTCGGCATTTTCAGCCCCGTCGTTAAATACCTTCACCAAATAGGGCTCTCCGGCAAACGGCGGTACCGGGTTGCCGTCCCCGGCATAGGTGTGGAGGCAATGGCCGAAACCGGGGATCCCCTTTTTATAATAATAGAAAGCATAAACCGGACAGTCCGGGTTGTTGCCAGCCGCTTTAATCAGCGCTAACCGGTAAGCGTAATCCGGATCCCCCAGGTCAACCAGGCCCGAAATACGCGGCGTATAATTCGGCGGATCCGGTTCGTAGGTCCTGGTCTTTAAGGCGCTCTCAAAGCTCTGCCCCTGCGGTAACAATTCGTACAGGGTCTCGGTCTGATCCCCATTGGTCACCAGATGGTATGCGCCAAAGTGTTTTACCGGGTAGTAGATGATGAGGGAAGGGTCGGTCACTTTTTGCGCATCAAAGGCCTGGGTTTTAACGAAACCGTTCGCTTCTTCGACGAGGATCCGGTTCCGGCTGTTTTCGCTCCTCCCCATCAACCAATAGATTTGAATCATGGAGCGGCCGTCCGGGCTCAGCCCAAGAATAATGCCGCGCCCCGGGTAAGGATTGGCCGCCAATTTCCGCATGTTTTCTTCCGCCATTATTCTTAAATCCAAGCGCAGTTTCCTCCTTTCTCCTTTTGCTCCTCTGCGCCGGTCAATTTCATTAACCATTCCGCTATGATTATCTTTAGACATTTTCAGGTTTTTCCCTTGTGCTCCACTCAATCTTAGTCAATTGTTCATCTTTTCCCGCCCCCCGCCAATTAACGAAGGCCTTTTCAAGATACCGCTCAGCGGCAAGTCGAAGAACCCTTTTCTCCTCCCCGCCAGTCCAAAGAATAATAATAAACCAGTCCCTTGACGAAGACTGGTTTATTTCACCTTGGTAAATTTAGTTTTCCCTTGTTGCCAGGAGCAAACGCTGTTTTTGCGGCTTGCCCTCTTTCCCACTGCCCAGCCAGGGATTAACCCTTCAAGCCGGTCGTGCTGATTCCCTCAACCAGGTAGCGCTGGAAAGTGATGAAGATGATGAAGATCGGCACCAACGAAAGGGTAGCCATCGCAAACATCGCGCCCCAGTGGGTAACCGATTGCGGATCCGCAAAGAGCTGCAATGCCAGGGAAGCCGGGTACTTCCGCGGGGTTTGGATGTACATCAAGGCCTGCATGAAGTTGTTCCATGACCAGTAGAAGGAGAAGATCCCCGAGGTAATGAGGGCCGGCTTAATATTCGGCAAAATGATCCGGTAGTAAGTGGCGAACGGGCCACACCCGTCAATCCGGGCTGCTTCATCCAGTTCCATCGGGATCCCGGAAATAAACTGGACCATCAGGAAGACGTGGAACGGCCCGGCGAAAAAGTGGGGAATGATAAGCGGTTTAAAAGTATCAATCCAACCCATATAGTTAAAGACAACATACTGCGGGATAAGTAAGACCTGTCCCGGTAAGAGCAGCGTAAGGATCATCATCCGGAACCAGAATTTTCTCCCGGTAAACTTTACCCGGGCAAAACCAAAGGCCACCATAGAAGAGGTGAGGATCTGGCCAAGCGTCGAAACGCCGCTGATGATCATGGAGTTCTTAAAGAAGGTGCCGAAGGTAATACCACCAAAACCTCTCCAGCCTTGAACATAGTTTTCCCACCGGAAAGTTTTCGGAATCAGAACATGGGCATTCTGGAAGATCTCCGCATGTTCCTTAAAGGAACTGGAAATCAACCATAATACCGGGTAAAACATGAAAAAGCCGAACAGGAGGATGAAACCATGATAAGTTAAGCTCCCAATCCCTTGTCTAATCCGTTTTTTGGTCAGTTTCACTTATAGATCCCCTCCTGACTCATAGTAGACCCAATAGGACGACGACCTGAAGATCAAAGCGGTCAGCACACCGATAATAAACAGCAGAATCCAGGCCAAAGCGCAAGCATAGCCCATCTTGTTATACGTAAAGCCGGTCCGGAAGAGGTACAAGACATAGACCAAAGTCCGGTCAAAGGGCTGTCCGCCGGTGATAATGTATGCTTGGGCAAAAACCATAAAATTGTTAATGGTTTGCATTACCAAGTTAAAGAAGATAATGGGAGTAAGCTGTGGCAGGGTAATCCGGAAAAAGGCCTGTACCCGGTTGGCGCCGTCAATCGCCGCCGACTCATAGAGACTGGCCGGAATCTGCTTTATCCCGGCAAGAAAGATTAACATCGGCGAACCGAACTGCCACGCGGCCAGTACAATCAAGCTCAGGAGGGCTGTTTTCGGGTGGACATTCCATCCAAATCCGGTTTGGAGAGCTCCGATTTTAACCAGGAAGGAGTTCAATGCACCACTGACCCCGAATAACTGGCGCCACATCACGGCAACCGCCACACTTCCCCCGATCAACGACGGGACATAGTACATGGTCCGGTATAACCCGACAAACATTCTCTTTTGCGAAAACAGAACCGCCAAAACCAAGGCAAAAAACAACCGAAGGGGAACAGCGCCCAAAACGTACGTGAAGGTTACCTTCAGCGCTTGCCAAAACCGCGGATCATCATAAAAAATATCTTTAAAGTTCTGCAGCCCAATCCACCGGGGCGGTGTTAAGACGTTATAACGGGTAAACGAGAGATAAATCGAGATGATCATCGGAATGATCATAAAGCCAAAAAAACCAATCAACCATGGGGAGATAAATAAATATCCGGCAAGATTGTCATGTTCAAGACTGCGGACTCTTTTTGGTCCTTTTTTTAGGCTCGGCACCCTAACTACCCCCTTACATCTGCGGCATCCTGGCACTTACTGTGGCGAATCAGTTGTCCAGCTAATATACGGTGGGCTGGACCGTTTGGTCCAGCCCCCTCACTTCAGCCCTTCTTACTTCGCAGCGTCAGCTAAGATCTTGTTAGCCCGTTGGAAGAATTCCTTCGCGCCTTGTTCCGGGGTAAGCACTTTGTAAAGGATCTTGAAGTGCACATCATTGAGCGTGTCAATGACTTGCTGGAAGGCTGCCGGCGGCGGAGGATCAATCGGGCTGGCATGTTTGGACGCCAGGTCAACAATCGCGAACATCTCTTTCGCCGCACCGGTCAATTCGGAAGCCATCGCGTTCCGGACTTTCGCGGAGATCGGCACACCGCGCTCGGCGTTGAGAACCTTGTTCGCTTCGATATCGTTGATGAAGTAGTTGAGGAACTTCAAGGAAGCGTCGATATTGCGGCAGTCGCGTGTAATGCTGAAGAACATGGACGGTTTCAGATAGGTACCTTCCTTCTTCTGACCTTTCATCTTCGGCCAGAGCGCCATCTTCAGCGGGCGGCCAGCCGCTTTTTCGTAGGCAACGATCTGGTTGGACCAGAGGCTTGCCATGTTCGCTTTCTTCATGACCATCGGGTTGTTTTCAATGCTGGTCACCTCGAGCCGGACTTCCGGCGGTGCGCAAACACCCTCGTTGGTCATTTGCAGATCCATCTTGTAGAACTCGGCAAAGAGTTTCTCGTCAAAGCCGAGAGCGGTACCGGCAGCATTGTAGAAGGCTTGACCATGTTGACGGACATAGTGCTCTAAACCACTGACGTTATTAGTACACAAGGTAAATTCATGGTCACCGTACAAGCCGGTCTTCTTCTTCAGTTCTCTCAGGGTTGCGATGTAATCTTCCCAAGTCCAATCGGGAGTCGGGGCTTTAACGCCGGTTCTTTCGAACAGGTCGGCGTCGAAGGCGAAGGCATATGTATTCGCACCGAGGTTAATACCATAGAGTTGGCCATAGACCCGGCCCGGCGCCAAGAAGGAATCGGCGACATCGGAGAAGTCGAGGCCTTTACCAATATACCGATCGAGCGCAATGAGCAAGCCGCTGTCGACATACTGGGTGATGTATTTGTAGTCTTGCTGCATAATGTCGGCCAGATTCGAACCGGCTGCTTGGGCCGCCATCCGGTCCCAATAACCAGCGAAGCTGGTGTACTCGGGGCTGAGTTTAATACCCGGGTTCTTCTTTTCGAACATCTCCATGACCTGGATGGTCATATCATGCCGGGTTTGATTGCCCCACCAGGCAACACGCAAATTGATCGTTTGCGCGGTGCCGGACAGCGCAAAGACTGTCACGAAGAGAGCGATCAACAATACGATCCCAAGAGTTCTTTTCATCAACAAACCTCCTTAAAATTTTAACCTTTTAGTCCTTGGGTAAGTGATCTTCTGAAAGCTCGATCAATCACCCCCCTTAGCAAAGAAACTTTGCTGGACAAAGGATTACAAAATAAATATAACGCAGTCTTTACTTATTTGTAATATAAAATCCTGATATTTTTGTTCAGAAATCAGAGGTTGTATTTTTAGGCATCGTATTGGTCATCAATTCAAGCTACGGCGGGATTTAGGAAAAGAGTTTCTTGTAATCTGACGGGGTATAACCGGTATGTTTTTTAAAGACTTGACTGAAATACTGTGCATTGTCGCCAAAGCCGACCGCTTTCGCGATCTCAAACACCTTGCTGTCCGACTTTTCCAGCATTTCCTTTGCCTTTTCGATCCGCAGCCGGATCAGATAATCGCTGAAGCGTTCATTCATCTCTTTTTTAAACAGTTTTCCGAGATAATCAACGTTCATATAAAGCATCTCCTGGGCCAGCCATTTTAAGGATAGATTCTCGTTCGCCAGGTTCTCCTCGACCAAGGCCACGACTTTCTGCACTTGCCGGCTGTATCTTTGCGCATTGTCCGCATAATTGGCGGTGGTAATCTCCAGGGCAATCTCTTGAATAAACTGGTGGATCTGTTCCAAGGTAGTGAATTCTTCGAAAGCAACCAGCTGTTTCAGATAGTCGTTCATCTTTTCACCGGCACTGTAACGGATAATGGTGGAAAACAACTCCAAGCAGTGAATCTTCGCCCCGCTGATCTCACGGGTCGCGGCCTCCAGTTGCCGGAAGAACTCCGCGAGTCTAACCTCCACTTCTTCGGTATTTCCACTTTTGACGATGTAACCGAATTGTTCAAAGTCAAAAATCAGATTGGCCTCCTCCGCCTGGTCCAACCCGATATCTTTCTTCGTAATAATGCTCCCTTCCCCCAAATAGAAACGGTGCTTCAAATATTCCCGGGCTTCCCGGTATAAAAGCGGTGTCGTTTTCCATTCCCCGCTTTCACTGATCGCGACGGTCATATCCCGTCCATAATTTTTATAAAAAGTCTCCTTCACCGTCTCGACCAGCGCCAGCAGTTCCTCCATCGCCAGGTCTTTGATTAAGAGGAGCAGTTCCTCGCCGATCGTGGTGCTCAAAAAGACCAGCCCTTCGCCGAGAATCTCCTCCGCCGTCTGTTTCAGGGCGAAAAGATACTCAAATTCAAATCTCCCTTCCACCCGGCACAGGAGCAGCCGGACCGGGCCGGTTTCCTTTAAACCGAGAAGGTCCCGGTAGTACTCCCATTCCTGGGCAAAGGAGAACTGGTTGGTGACAAACTCCTTAAGAAATTGTGCTTTGAGCTGGGGTTTAATCCGCTCCAGATCCTGTTTGACCTTCTCCAAATAAGCGCTGTTCCTTCTCCGCTGTTCAATCGCGTTCCGCAGTTCTTCCAAAACCGCGAGGATCTCCTCTTCGTTGCATGGTTTCAGGAGATAATATTTCACCCCGTACTGCATGGCCGTGCGCGCGAACTCAAATTCACTGTAACCGGAAAGGACGATGAATTCGATCTCCGGTTGCTCCTCCTTCACCTTGGCGATCAGTTGCAAGCCGTCCATCCCCGGCATTTTGATATCGGAGATGACAATATCGATGGCTTCTTTTTTGATTAACTCATAGGCTTCTTCACCGTTCCCGGCGGTTCCGGCCAGGGTGTAGCCATATTTCTCCCATGGGATTACCGTCGCAATCCCTTCGCGGATAATCCGCTCATCATCAACGATTAGGACTCTGCACATCCGCTTTGACCTCCTTATGGGTGGTAAAGGGGAAAACAACCGTTACCTTTGTCCCTACCCCCAACTTACTGTCAATCCGGATCCCATACTCTTCGCCGAAGATCATTTTAATCCGGTCATCGATGTTTTTCAGCCCGATCCCTGAGCCCCGCGTCTTCACCAGCCCTTGCGCCAATTTCTCCCAATAACCGGGCTCCATGCCTGGCCCGTTATCCTCGACAAAAATCTCCACCCGTTCACCGCTTTTCTCCATCCAGACCTTGATCCGGCAAACGCCGCTCTTACTTTCGAGGCCATAATTGACAGCATTCTCAACAATCGGTTGGAGTGTCAGTTTGGGAATTAAGCAATCGTCCAACTCCTCTTCCATTTTAATCGAAAACTGGAGGCGCTCCTCAAACCGGATCTTTTGGATGATGATATAGTTCTCCAGAATCTTCACCTCATCGGCGATCGTCACCAGATCCTGTTTGTAAACCGCACTCCGGAGCAAACGGCCCAAGGCCTCCACCATCTTTGAGATCCGCGGCTCCTGGTTGGTCTTCGCCATCCAGTTCACCGAATCGAGAGTGTTATATAAGAAATGGGGATTAATCTGGGCCTGTAACGTCTTGAACTGTGTATCCTTTAACAAGATCTGCTTTTGGTAGTTTTCTTTAATTAATGTATCGATCCTTTCCACCATCATGGTGAAACCCCGGTAGAGATGGCTGATCTCTTCGACCTGGTAATCCCCGGGCGGCTCCAGATCCTTGATCTGAAAATCACCCGTCTCGACCTCTTTCATCTTCCGGACGAGACTCTCGATCGGTCTGGTGATGTTCCCGGCAAACCGCATCCCCAGCCAGAGGGCGATCACGAAGACGCCCGAAAAAATCAGCAGCATGGTGTTGCGCAAGAGAAAGATATTCTCATAAATCTGCGCAAACGGCAGGACATTCGCATACGTCCAGCCCAGGTACTCGCCCTGGGTCAAGGCAATGAACATTTTTTCCTGGTTAATCGTCTTCACGCCATAGTTACCTTTACGCTGAACCGAGCATAGATTCTCCCAGTCCAACGGTTCCCCGGTGGAGTATAAATTCTCCCCGTTACTGTAAATCTGCAGGTTTAAGTTTGGATCGGGATTGGTGCCCGCAACTTTCTTGACCAACTGGTCAAGGCTCAGCCGGATAATCATTACCCCCAAATAATCCAGGCTTAAACCCTGGGTCCGGCGGACAACCCGCGCGGCAATTAGCGGTTCCCCGTTCCGCGCCGGTTGCAGCCAGACATTCTTCCCCATCTTTTTGAGCGCTTCCGCCAGGACCTCGGTATTCTTCACCCGGTCGAGATTGGTGATACTGCCAACGGAGACCTGATTGCCCTTACTGTCAATAAAATCGATTGCCGTAATATATCCTTCCGAAACCGCGTAGGGCAAAAGGGTCTCTTGCAGCTCCAAACTGGCCTGATACCTTTCGTAATTATCGGGGGAGTCCTTAATGATCTTCAAGGTTTTCTGGATGTTGGGGTCGGACAAGATCATAAAGGTCATATCTTCGATCTTTTTCAGTTCATCTTCAAGCGCTTTCGCGGAAAGATTCAGCACCTTGGCTGATTGATTATATAACTGGTGATCATAAATCTCCAAAGCAATTTGAATGGCGCCGATGCTAATCAGCGAGACACTAAGGACAATGCCGAGAAGCAGCATGGAAAGATAAAACCGAAGCGTCTGGCGTTTGGGAAACCATTCCCGCCATATCCCCGGGCGAACAACTTTCGGTAACATCAGGCGTCCCCCTCATTCTTTCCCTGAATTTTTAAATTTCTCCCCGGGAGACTAGGTTCCCTTCAGAAGTGTCAGATGATATTAAAGTATTTTTTATTCCTTTTTTACGCAGCAACGGCGCATTCACCGATTCTTTAAGCTTGCTGACTTGATTATCCCCGTTATTTATGTTAGATTAAAGGTAATCCTACCATGTTACTAGGGTTTAATTCCGCACGTGTGGAAAGGAGGGGCAAACTTTGTTGGTTTCTACCCGCGGACGTTATGGTTTACGTTCGATGGTCGACATCGCCATCAACGCGACCACTGGTCCTGTTCCACTCCGGGCAATCGCCGAACGACAAGGCATCTCCGAATCCTATTTGGAACAAGTTTTTGCTCTCCTGCGCAAAGCGGGATTAGTCAAGGCCGTTCGTGGTTCCTATGGTGGTTATGTGCTGACAAGGCCGCCTGACAATATTACGGTGGGGGAGATTATCCATGCCCTCGAAGGCCCTCTGGTCTCGGTCAATTGTGTGACCGAGGGGAAGGAGGTCTCCTGCGATAAAAAGGATACCTGCCATACGCAGTTCTTCTGGAAGAAACTAACCGACCAAATTAATGAAGTTCTCTCCTCCACTACTTTACAGGACCTGGTCGGGCAGGATCTATAAAATGAAAAAAACCCTGTTATAAGGGTTTTTTCTTTTCCGGCGCTTTTTCACCGGCACTGATCTTTACAAAAGCCGTTCTTCAATTCTGAGCTCCGAGCCGGGCGACAGATCATAGAGGGCATTGACCCGGGAACCGGTTGAGAACTGGATCGTCAGTTTCGTGGCGGTTACATCAACCACCACTGCTTCCTCCCCGGTGTTCAAACGGACAACGCTTCCGATCGGGTAAACCGCCGCCGAGTCAACCATCGCCTGGACGATCTCCGGATCATATTTCACCCCGGCCTCCTTTTTCAGTTCCGCCAGCGCTTGGTGGCTCCAGTACGGTGTCCGGAAAACCCGGTGCGAAGTCATGGCTTCGAAGGAGTCCGCCACCGCGACAATCTTTCCATAAAGATGGATCTCATCCCCTTTCAACCCCCGGGGATAACCGCTTCCATCCAACCGCTCGTGATGCTGATAAGCGGTGTGCGCGACAAAAAGGCTTAAGCCCGGTTCATTCCTTAAGAGATCAAAACCAAACTTCGGATGCTCATTGATCTCGCCCTTCTCCTTCTTGTAAAGGGTCCGGTCTTTCGATAAAATCTCCGGATCGATACAGACCATCCCTAAATCATGGAGGAAGGCGCCGGTCGACAATTCTTTCACCTTATCACGGGCCAGTCCCAGGTTCCGGCCGATCATCGTCGCAATCACTGCGACATTAATCGAATGCAAGAAGTAGTAATTATCATGATTCTTCAGATCCATCAAGTTGTAGATAACGACCGGGTTCTGCAGAATTTCATCCACCAGATAATCAATGACCGAGTTAACCTGTTTCAGATTCAGATGCTGCCGTAAATGCGCTTTGGCAAACGAATCCTTAACGCTGAGCATCGCTTCACTTAAGGTTTTGTCGCTAATCGGCGCGGAAAAATCGATTTTTTTCTCCCCCGGTTCATAAACATAAAGATGCTCATAGCCCAATTCGCGCAGGCGCTCCAGGTATTTGGGGGTCAGTTTCATCCCGCTCGATAACAAAACCTGTCCGTCAGTATTAAAGATTGGCCTTGCCAGAGACATTTCGGGAGTAATCTCAGATAATGGCAAATATCGCATCCCGCTCAATACCCTCACTTTGCATAATAAATAAAATAAATATATATAAATGATTACATTTGGGTGCGCATAAGGTCCCTGCACCCAAGCTAATCTCCCCGTAATTTATAGTTTAACGGTTGGGCAGCCAATAATCAACGAAAATTTCTCAACAAATTCTCAACCGCCCCAGCCGGTACAAAGGGCGGCACTTATTTACGCCAAGGCCGGGGCAGCACCCTTTTCCGCTCCTCTTCCTTAAATCTGAAAAGCCGCTTCCTTAATAATCTCGCTGACCGTCGGGTGGGGAAAGACCAGCTTCCCGACCGCGTCGACCGTCATCCCCTGCTCGATCATCATCCCCGCCCCGTAGATCAACTCCGAAGCATAACGTGAGAGCAGATGCACGCCCAGGAGCCGCCGGTCCGGCAGGGAGATCACCAGCTTGCAAAGGCCGTCACCCCCCTCGGTCTCCGCCAAATACCGCCCACTGTAGCGCATCGAAGTACTGATTACTTCAAAATTTAGCCCTTTCGCGGCCGCCGACGCCGGGGTCTCCCCGACCGACGCCAGCTCCGGATCGGTGTAAATCACCGCCGGAATCGCCTGATAGTTTATGGTTTCTGCCCGCCCCAGGAGATGAGCGATGCAGATCTCCGCTTCCCGGTACGCCGTATGCGCCAGCATGGAACGGCCGGTGACGTCCCCCGCCGCATAAACCCCGTCCGGCGTACAGCGGCCATACTCATCAATCCGCAGCCGCCCCTCCTCCGGCTGAAGGCCGATCGTCTCCAAACCCAGACCGTCAAGGGATGGCCGGCGCCCCGTACTCAAGAGCACCTTCTCCGCAGCAAGCTCTTCCGCCTGCTCACCCGCGCTCACCTGCACGGATCCCGCGCGGACCGCCGTCACCTGCGCCTGGAGACGGAAGGCAACCCCCTGTTTTTCCAAGTTGCGCTGGAGGATCCCGGCGAGCTCGGCATCGATTGCCCCGCCAATCTGCGCTTGTAACTCGACGACTGTCACTTTGCTGCCGGCCGCATTAAAGTAGCTCGCCATCTCCAGACCGATCGCGCCGCCGCCGATCACTACCAGCGACGAGGGGATCGTGGCGAGGTTAAAGATCTCCGTACTCGTCAGGGCATACCCGTTTTCAAGCGCCGCCTGCAGTCCCGGGATCGGGGGAACGACCGGTTTCGAACCGGTGGCGATCAGAAGCCGCTTCCCGGTATACAACTCCCCGGCTGCCTCCACCTGAAATCCGCTTTCCGCCCGGCCGGCAATCTTCCCGGCCGCCTCCACCAGCGTAACTTGGTACTTTTGTAATTTTTGCTTAATCCCCGCAGTAAGGATTTTTACCACTTTGTTTTTCCGCGCCATCACCTTCGCGTGGTCGAGACTCAGCCGTTCCGTTTGCACCCCGTAGATGCTTCCTTTAAGGGCTTCCTGATAGATCTTGGCCGAGTGCAGCCAGGTTTTCGAGGGAATACAGCCTTCGTTTAAACAGACCCCGCCAACCGCGCGTTCTTCGATGAGCAGCGTCTGCAGTCCGGCCCGGCCGGCCAAAACGGCGGCATGGTACCCGGCGGGTCCGCCGCCGATAATGATTAAGTCAAAGGGCAAGAATCTTCACCTCCATTGGGTTCCGCTGTGGAGAGGGCGGCCGCCGCCTGATACGAACTGCGCACAAAGGGACCGGCGGCCACATGTAAAAAGCCGAGCTCCTCGCCGATCCGCCGGTAGCGGGCAAACGTCTCCGGCGGGACATACTCCACCACCGCATGGTGACGGGGCGAAGGCGCCAAATACTGGCCAATCGTCAGCAGATCGCACCCGGCCTGCCGCAAGTCTTTCAAGACACGGACCAACTCTTCTTCCCGCTCCCCAAGCCCGACCATCAGCCCGGATTTCGTAAGGATCTCCGGGTTTGCTGCCTTCACCCGCTGCAAAAGTTGCAAGGAACGATCATAATCGGCCTGCGGCCGCACTTCCGGATAAAGGCGGGGGACGGTCTCCACGTTGTGGTTAATAACCTCAGGCGCGGCCGTAATCACTTTCCGGAGCGCCCCGGCATCCCCCTGGAAATCGGGGATTAACACTTCCACGGTTGTCCCCGGGTTAAACCGGCGCACCGCTTTGATCACGGCGGCAAAATGGCCGGCTCCCCCGTCCGGTAAGTCATCCCTGGTCACCGAGGTAATGACGGCGTGCTTCAGTCCTAAGGCTGCGACCGCTTCCGCCACCCGCTGCGGTTCGTCCTCCGCCGGGGGAAGCGGGGCGTTGTGCTGGACATTGCAGAAAGTGCAACGGCGGGTGCAATAAGGGCCCAAGATCAAAAAAGTTGCCGTTTTCCGGCTATAACATTCCATTAAATTGGGACAACTGGCTTCCGTACAGACCGTATGGAGCGCCAACCTGTGCAAGACACTTTCCACCTGGATCTTTTCTTTGCTCGCCTGGATCTTTAATTTCAACCAGTCCGGTTTCCTGGCCGGCGTCCGTTCATTTTGCGGAGACCTTTCAGAGTTTACCTTCCTCATCTTGGTATTCTTTCCATTCCTGATCGTTTGACGGTCAAGTCCGATCAATTTCATTCTTTGCCATTATCATACCATACTGTCCATGATTTTTTATATTAAAGTTTTTGATTAATAAAAGCCGGCTCCAAAACGAACCGGCTTTTTCCTTACAGGCTGTAAACCCTCTCCTCTGGCAGGAGTTTGACCTGTGTGTTCTTTAGGAGCGCGATGGCCTGATCGATCTCTTCCACCCGGAAAATGACAATCGCATTTTCAAGCGATTTTCCGACAAAGGCATACATGTATTCAATGTTTACCCCTTTGGCCTGGATCTCCTCAAGCACGCCGGCCAACCCGCCGGGTTGATCCGGAACCTCCACGGCAATCACCTCGGTTTCCCGGACGGTAAACCCTTCAGCTTTCAGGACGGACAATGCTTTCGCCGGTTCACTGACGATCAGCCGTAAAATCCCGTAATCAGTTGTATCAGCAATCGATAAGGCCCGGATATTGATCCGGTTATCCCCCAGGATCCTGGTGACCTTGGCCAAACGGCCCGATTTATTCTCTAAAAAGACCGAGATCTGTTTAACCTTCACCGTCTCCCCTCCCTCTTAACTCGCTTTTAACAATTATAGTTTACTATAAATTGTATGCTTAGACAATTACCGGTTTCCCTCTTCCCTCCGCCAGCCAAGCACTATCTTGACGATCCTCTTGTAAAATAACATCCGCTAGCGCGCGATCCTGGAATGTTTTTCTGGCGCAAATAAATCAAAGTATTCTCCAGCTTGCTGGACGGGGAGAGCCGAAAAGGGCTGCTCGCTTAATTCTGATAGAGTTCGCGCCGGTCAATCACGCGTTTTGCTTTCCCCTCACTCCGCTGGATCGTCTTCGGTTCAACCAGTTTCACCCGGACATTGATCCCCAGGGTGCTCTCGATCTTCTGTTTGATGTTCTTGTTCAATTGCTCGAGTTTCCGCACTTCGCTGGCGAACATCGCTTCCGAAACTTCCACCCAGACTTCCAGATCATCCAGGTTGTCTTTCCGGTCAACGACCAGCTGGTAATGGGGCGAAACGTCTCCGTTCTCCAGTAAGACACTTTCAATCTGGGAGGGGAAGACATTGACCCCGCGGATGATCAACATGTCATCGGTCCGGCCGAGGATCCGGTGCATCCGCGCAAAGGTCCGGCCGCAGACGCAAGCCTCCGGATAAAGCAGACTCAGATCGCGCGTCCGGTAACGGATCAGCGGGAACGCTTCCTTGGTCAGGGTGGTGAAGACCAGCTCGCCCTTCTCCCCGTAGGGTAGCACCTCGCCGCTCTGCGGATCAATGATTTCGGTGAGGAAATGGTCTTCATTAATATGCAACCCGTTTTGTTCCTGGCATTCGATCGCGACCCCCGGACCGATAATCTCCGATAGACCATAGATATCGTATGCTTTGATCCCCATCTTCGTCTCGATCTCCCGGCGCATCTGCTCGGTCCAGGGCTCCGCGCCAAAGATCCCGATCTTCAGCGGCAGGGTACGCAGATCAACACCCATCTCCGCGGCGGTTTCCGCCATATATAACGCATAGGAAGGCGTACAAGCCAGGATCGTAATCCCAAAGTCCTGCATCACTTGGATCTGACGCTTGGTATTCCCCCCGGAAACCGGGACCACCATCGCCCCCAACAGCTCCGCGCCGTAGTGGACGCCCAAGCCGCCGGTGAAGAGTCCATAACCGTAGGAGACCTGGATGCGGTCACGGGGCCCGCCGCCGGCACTGCTAATACTCCGCGCCATTACTTCCGACCAGATATTGATATCGTTTTTGGTGTACCCGACCACCGTCATCCGCCCGGTCGTGCCGGAGGAAGCGTGAATCCGCACGACATCATCCATCCCGACCGCAAACAAGCCGAAGGGGTAGTTCTCCCGAAGATCATCCTTCGTGGTGAACGGGAAATACTTTAAATCGGATAAGCTTTGCAGATCTTCCGGCTTGATCCCCTGCTTTTTCATCTTCTCGCGGTAAAAGGGCACATGCTGATAGACCCGCTCGACCGTTGCTTTCAAGCGTTTCAGTTGCAAATCTTCCAAACGCTGCCTGGACATACTTTCGTATTCTGGACTCCACATTGCACGAACACTCTCCTTCCTGATATTAAAAAAACCTTTCGTCTCTGCGAGACGAAAGGTTATACTTCCGCGGTACCACTACGCTTACTTGCAAAAAAGTCACTCTCACCACGGGGACGGATGGATCCCTCCCGATGGCTGTTCTCTGGTAACGGCGGAACGGTCCCGGCCCGGCCTACCACCCGCCGAGGGGCTTCAGCCTGCAACTCTGAGGAGAACTTCACACCGGCCCTCGGGGCCTCCCTTCCACCAACGGAGGCTCGCTGCACCCTCCTTCCGGGCTACTTTTCCTCTTCATCGTTTTTAAAAAATATTGAGTGCATTATACCACAGGGTTAAACTTCAGGCAAGAGGTTTTGCAAAATATTATAAAATCCCAGGTTCACACCTGCTGAACCTGGGATTTAAGCACCCGTCAAGTTGAACGGGCGGTGCATCTTCCGCTTCCGTCTTTGTTTATAACCCTAAAATCTCCCGCACCGCCGCCTCCATCTCCGCCGGGGCGATCGTGCGGTCATGAAGGACCGGTTTCTCCTCCAGTCCCTGCAGCCCGCGCGGGACCGGCTGGCCGGTGACCCGTGAAAGCTCGGCGAGCCAGGCAAATTCATCCTTGGCGGCCACCGCTTCCGCCCCGAAGAGCGCCCGCGCCACCCCCGTGTTAAACTTGAACGGACTGGCGGTCGCGGCAATCACCGCCGGCCGCCGGTCGCCGGTCGCCTCCACGTAATCGGCATAAACTTTATACCCGACCGCCGTGTGCGGATCGATTAGATATTTGTATTTCGTGTAGACCTCTTTCAGCGCCGCCATCGTCTCTTCTTCATCGGCAAAGCCGCCCCAGAAGGTCTCCTGGAGACGGTTAAGCTGTTCCGTGGCGAGCCGGTAGCTTCCCCGGGTGCGCAGTTGTTCAATCAAAGCGCACACCGCCGCCGGGTCTTCCCCAGTCAACTCATAGAGCAGCCGTTCCAGGTTACTCGAGACCAGGATATCCATCGACGGCGAGCTCGTCTGGTAAAACGGACGGTTCCGGTTATATTCGCCGGTGCGGATAAAGTCGGTCAGGACGTTGTTCGCATTGGAGGCACAGATCAGTTTATGCAACGGCAAACCCATCTTCTTCCCGTAGTAAGCCGCGAGAATATTCCCGAAATTCCCGGTCGGCACGACGACATTAAAGGTCTCGCCCATCGCCAATCGTTTCGCTTTGCGCAGATCCGCCCAGGCTTTGAAGTAATAAACGATCTGCGGGACTAGCCGTCCCCAGTTGATCGAATTCGCGGAGGAAAAGCTTTTCCCCGCCGCCTCCATCGTCTCCCGCAAGCGCCCGTCGGCAAAGATTGCTTTCACACCGGCTTGCGCCTGGTCAAAATTGCCTCTCACCCCGACCACATACGTATTGGCGCCCTCCTGGGTCACCATCTGGCGCTTCTGGATGGCGCTCACGCCCTCCTCCGGGTAAAAGACGATCACTTTCGTGCCGGGAACATCCTGAAAACCAGCCAAGGCGGCTTTCCCCGTATCCCCGGAGGTTGCCACCAATAAGACAATCTCCTTATTAATTCCAAATTGACGGCTGGCCGCCGTCAACAGATAAGGAAGGAGTTGCAAGGCCAGGTCTTTAAAGGCACAGGTCGGACCATGCCATAACTCAAGAAAACTAAGGTGATCATCGACGACGGCCAACGGGGTGATCTCCGGGGCCGCAAAATTGTTGCCGTAAGCCTTGGCGATGAACCCGCCGAGCGCCGCGGGGTCATAATCCGGAAGGTAGAGGCCGAGGATCTGCCGGGCCAACGCCCGGTAATCAAGATCGAACAGCCCCGCCATCTCTTCCGGCGTGTAATGCGGAAACGTCGCGGGCAAAAAGAGACCGCCGTCCGGCGCCAATCCGCCGAGGATCGCCTGCGCGGAGGTGACCGTCCCCGCCTGCCCTCTGGTACTGACATACTTCATTTAAGAACCCTCTCCATGCTGGTAATGAAAAATATACTCGCCACCCCTACTCGTCACGCGATGCTTGCTGAGTAATCAACCTTGGCCGGCCTTTAGCGGGCCGGGGTCAAGCGTATTCCCCGTTGACTTAAATTACCAATTACCCGCCCAAGGATCCTTGATGGTGCGGATTACGGAGTGGAGAACAGTCAGCGCGAGCAATACCTATAATTGAGAAAAGCCCAATAGAATCTAAATTCCTGGGCTTACTCATTCCGTTATCTTGGTGGAGATTCCGGCTTTATTCCCCTTTCACCCGGGAGACCGCCGATTTCACCATTTTGATCTCGACTTTATCGGCAACCCGCAACCACAGATCATCACCGTCGATATTGGTGATCTCCCCGTGGATTCCGCCAATCGTAATCACTTTATCCCCTTTTTTGAGCGCATTAATCATTTCATTCCGTCTTTTTTGCTGTTTACGCTGGGGAAGAATCAAGATCGTCCAGAAGACGACGATTAATAAAACCATCCAGAAGCCAATCTGACCCCCGGCTTGCGGAGCGGCCGGTGCCTGCAAGGCCAATGTCGCCAGAAAAATCATTAAACGAACCTCCTTTTCTTTGCCTCGACTTTCGAGCGGATGCTTTCTTCCCAAAAATATACGTAGTATAGTATACCACAATCAACCAAAAAATCCTATACTGGATTATCTTTCCTCAGCCGGGAACCTTCCCTGGCCGCCGTTACTGCAAATCACTTGCTTGCATCAAGGGTGGGCGTCCCATAGTACTTCTGGAAGAACTCCTCCTTGGCCCGGTGAAATTCCCCGGCTTGAAGCGCGGCACGGATCTTCTCCATCATCCGGCTGAGAAAATAAAGGTTATGGTAGGTCAGGAGGGTCATCCCCAACACCTCACCCGCTTTAAATAAATGCCGGAGGTAAGCCCGGGTGTATTCGCGACAGGTTGGACAGGTGCATTCCGGATCAAGCGGCGTGAAATCCCTGGCGTATTTCGCGTCACGCACGATCACCCGCCCCCGGCTGGTCATCGCCGTACCGTTGCGGGCAATCCGGGTCGGCAGGACGCAGTCGAACATATCAATCCCGCGCGCCACCCCTTCCCACAAGGCATCAACCGAACCGACCCCCATCAGGTAGCGCGGTTTTTCCCGCGGCAACAAGGGAACCGTATAATCCAAGACTTCGTACATGATATCCTTCGGTTCGCCGACGCTCAGCCCACCGACGGCATACCCCGGGAAATCGAGTGCCACCAGTTCCCGGGCACTCTTCTCCCGTAGGTCGCGGTAGGCCACCCCTTGGACAATCCCGAATAAGGCCTGATCCTTCCGGTTGTGCCTTTCCCGGCAGCGCACCGCCCACGCCGTCGTCCGTTCCTGGGCCTCCAACGCCAAGTCGTATGGGGAAGGATAAGGCAAGCACTGGTCAAAGGCCATGGCGATATCGGCGCCCAGGTCCATCTGGATCTCCATCACCTTTTCCGGGGTAAAGAGGTGCGCCGAGCCGTCGATATGCGAACGGAACAACACCCCTTCGGCGGTGACTTTGGTTAAGGCGGACAAGCTAAAGACCTGGAAACCACCGCTGTCGGTCAAGATCGCCCCCGGCCAGTTCATAAAGGAGTGCAAACCGCCCGCTTCTTTGACCACTTCCTGGCCCGGCCGCAAGTAAAGATGATAAGTGTTGCTGAGAATAATCGGGGTACCAATCGCCTGCAACTGAGCGGGGCTCATCGTCTTGACCGTTGCCTGCGTCCCGACCGGCATAAAAACCGGCGTCTTGATCACGCCGTGCGGCGTCTGCAGGCTGCCCAGCCGTCCATGGCATTCGGCCGACTCGTATTCAATCCTGAACTCAAACATCCAATTCCTCCTGTTTTTGACAAAGGCTCCGCTTTCGAACCCAAACCTCTTCTTAGATGATCAACATCGCGTCACCGAAACTAAAAAACCGGTAACGGGCTTTGACCGCTTCCTGGTAAGCGGAAAGGATCAACTCCCGTCCGGCAAAAGCGGAGACAAGCATCAACAAAGTTGAACATGGCAGATGAAAGTTGGTGACTAAGCCGTCAATCACCCGGAACTGAAAACCGGGATAGATAAACAGGTCAGTCCAGCCGGCGCCCGGTTTCACCCTCCCGTCATCCTGCGCGGCACTCTCCAAGGTACGGGCGGAGGTGGTCCCGACCGCAATCACACGGCGGCCGGCGGCTTTGACGGCGGCAATCTCATCCGCCAGTCCGGCGCTCAGGTGGTAATATTCCGCATGCATCTGATGCGCTTCGACCGTCTCCGTTTTCACCGGCCGGAAGGTCCCCAAACCGACATGGAGGGTAAGGTATCCGGTCTTTACCCCGTGTGCTTCCAGCGCCGCCAGGAGTTCCGGGGTGAAATGAAGCCCGGCCGTGGGGGCGGCCACCGACCCCTCTTCCCTGGCATAAACCGTCTGGTACCGCTCATGGTCGCGGAGCGGAACTTTGATATAAGGGGGGAGCGGGATCTCGCCCAGCTCTTTGATGAGCGCCTTTAATGCCTCGCCGCGCTGGTTAAAGTACATGATCCGCCCGCCAAAGCTTGTCCGTTCCCCGGCCACCGCCCGCAACTGACCGGCCGCCCCGAAAGTGATCTCCTGCCCCTCCCGGATCTTGCGTCCGGGGCGGACCAGGACTTCCCACTGGTCCTCCCCGGACGGCCGGAGCAGGAAGACCTCCACTTTCCCGCCGCCGGGCTGTCTTTTCCCCCAGAGGCGGGCCGGGATGACCTTGGTATCATTGAACACCATTAAGTCCCCGGGTTGCAGCCAGTTGATAATCTCCGGAAAGGTGCTGTGCTGGAACTGTTGCTTCTCCCGTTCCACCACCAGCAAACGGGAGCGGTCCCGGTCGACCAGCGGTTCCTGGGCAATCAGTTCCTCCGGCAGTTCGTAATAAAAATCGCTTACCTGCAAGTTGTGACGCTCCTTCTTCCCTGCGCAATCCCCTGGTTGAATGATTCTACACGCTGGGTGTTACGGTTGGACTTCTTAATCCGCTGTTCACTCCTCGCTCTCGACATAACCCAATTGCCGGAGGAGCGGCAGCGAGTTCCGCCAGTCTTTTCTGGTCTTCACCCAGAGCTCAAGATAGACCGGAGCACCGAGAAACGCCTCGATCTTCGCGCGGGAATTTTTCCCGATCTTCTTCAGGAAACCGCCTTCCTGCCCGATCAGGATTTTCTTCTGCGAGTCCCTCTCCACTAAAATCAGGGCACGGATATAGATTTTGCCGTTCGGTCGCTCCTTAAACTCCTCAATCACCACGGCAGCCGAATGGGGTATCTCCTGTTCGGCCTGGTTGAGAATCTCCTCCCGGATCAATTCGGAGATCATAAAAGACTCCGGCCGGTCGGTGAGCATCTCCGCCGGGTAATACTGCGGGCCCACCGGCAATTGCGCTTCGATCCGCTGGAGGAGTTCGGAGAGTCCTTCACCGGTTAAGGCCGAGATCTTGAGCCACGGCCAGTCGGCGATCCCAAGCGGGGAGAGAAAACCGGCCGGATCAAAGCCCCTGTTTAAATCCTTTTTATTGAAGACGACAAGCACCGGTACTTTACTTTCCTTGATCGCCTCCACAACCCACTGGTCACCCTTCCCCGGCGGCGCGGTCAGGTCGACCAGCCACAAAGCCAAATCCACCAGCTTGAGGGTGTTCAGGCTCACCAGATTCATCTGCTCACCCAGTTTATGTAATGGTTTATGGAGCCCGGGCGTATCATAGAAAATGATTTGGGCGCGTTCGGTCGTGAGAATGATCCGGATCCGTTCCCGCGTCGTTTGCGGTTTGGCCGAGACGATCACCAGTTTCTCCCCGGCCAGCGCATTGATTAACGTTGACTTCCCTGAATTCGGGCGTCCAATGACGCCCACAAACCCCGAACGATACTCGCTCATCCTACCCTCCTCACTTCAAATACTCCTGGTTAAACGCACTCGGCAAATACTGGTCCAGCCGCCCCACCTTGACCTGCCCCTGAAGATTCCCCATGATTAACAA